>JBJFIB010000116.1:6425-10615 GCA_051894195.1 Acutalibacteraceae bacterium | reverse complement strand
ATCAAAAAAGGTTCAAAAAATTTTATTATTTTTTATAATTTTTTATAAGCACAGATTTATTTTTCATTTAAAGCAAAAAGGACAGCACCCGAAAATTTCGGATACTGCCCTTTTTATTAAAAGATAATGTTATTTCCAATAAGGAATTGTATTAAACATTAAAATGAATCAATAAGTCCTGCATCATATCTTGCAATCATAAGTGCATCGGCTATATTAACTTTACCGTCACCTGTAACATCGGCAGACGCAAGCTGTGAATCATCAAATGTTACAAGTCCTGCATCATATCTCGCAATCATAAGTGCGTCGGCTACATTAACTTCACCGTCACCTGTTACATCACCTTTCAGCGTTGTATTTGGTACAACGGCATATACGGAGAAATGTGTTGTCGTAAACACATAACAGCCGTCAACATATTCTGCATTCATATCAACCTGTGTGCCGTCATCGTTTATGCATACAACTTTATAATCAGGTGTATCACAAGGTATTGATACAGTAACTTCATAGCAAGGCTGAATGGTCACTCCTGCATTATTGATGAGTGTAATGTTATATGCAAGAACAGAACCGGGAACATCAACATCAATTTTTTCGACATTCAGCGAAACGCCTTTTGAAATCTTGCCGGATACTGATACATTGTTGGCTGCGTCGGTTAATGTTCTTTCAATAAATGGCACGGTAAAGAACGGAATATCATAAGTATTTGCATATTCTTCTGCCGCTGAACCTTTTGCACCGTAAATGGTAAATCCATCTGCCTTTTGATACTGGTAGTCAATATTGTATCCAACGCTGTAACCCTCTATCTCTGTAACGCTGTCAGGAATTATAATACTCCTGAGATTCGGACAATTCACAAACGCTAAATAAGCTATTGACTGAACACTGGCAGGAATGTTTATGCTTGTAAGATTTTTACAGTTCATAAACACTGAATCTTCTATACTTGTAACCTGATTTCCGAGAACTACTTTTTTCAGGTTGGTACATCCTCCAAAAGCTCTTCCGCCCAATGATGTTACACTGTCAGGAATAATAACATCTGTAAGAGCGGTACATTCAAAGAACGCATCTCTTCCTATTGAGTTAACACCCTGCGGTATTACTATTTCTTTAAGTCCTGTACAATTATTAAATGCACTGCTGCCTATTGATATAACAGTTTCAGGAATTGTTATATCTGTAAGAGAAATACATTCTATAAATACACAATTACCTATTGTTTCAAGGGCTTTGCTTAACTGTATATTTTTAAGACCTGTACAGCCTTCAAATGCTGCATAAGATATTGATGTAACACTGTCGGGTATGGTTACACCTGTAAGAGAAGTACAATTTTTAAATGCACCTTCACCTATTGTTTCAAGGGTTTTGCTTAATTTTATATTTTTAAGTTCTGTGCAATATCCGAATACATTACTGCCCATTGTTTTAACGCTGTCAGGCATTGTGACAGATGTAAGCAAAGCACATTTAAAGAATGAGTTGTCACCTATTTCTGTAACACCGTCAGGAATAGAATAATCTCCTGATTTTTGCTGCGGATATTTAATCAGTATGGTTTTGTCCTTATTGAACAGAACGCCGTCCTGTGATGAGAAATTCTTATTTTTCGGGCTGACTGTTATATTGGCAATTCCCGAATTATATTGTTCTGCATTATACATATGTTGATATATAAAAGCATTTTCATCTATTGACTCAACATTTTCACTAATCGTAAGGTCTGTAATGCCCACATTGACAAATGCACGCTCTCCTATTGATTTAACTGTTGACGGAACAGTATATGCTCCTGTTTTTGCAGCAGGGCAAAGAATAAGGGTTGTTTTGTCTTTATTCAAAAGAACTCCGTCCTGTGATGAATAGCATGGGTTATCCTTGCTTACATTTATTGCAGTTAATTTTTTAAGTGCAACGAATGTATCAATGCTCAAATCCGTGATACCACTGCCTATTGTTATGCCTGACAATAACGAATTGTATGAAATTGCACTTTCGTTTATTGTGTTGACGCTGTCCGGAATTGTGAAATAATCAGATTTTCCGGCAGGACACAAAATCAATTCGGTTTTATCCTTATCGAACAATGCTCCGCCATGTGACGAGTAGATATTGTTATTTTCGTCAACTGTGACGCTTTCCAGCTTTTTACAACCCATAAAAGCGTATTCACCAATTTCGTAAACATACTCAGGTATCGTTATATCTGTAAGGCTTTCACAACCGGCAAATGCCATATATCCTATTGATGTTACGCTGTCAGGTATTGTTATACTTTTAAGCGACGAACAATTTTCAAATAAGGAATCACCTATTTTTGTAATACCGTCAGGAATTGTTATGTCAGTAAGCGATGAACAGCCTCTGAATGATGAATATCCTATTATTGAAATACTGTCAGGGAGTGTTACGCTTGTAAGCGACGAACAATTTTCAAATAAAGAATTGCTTATTTCTGTAATACCGTCAGGAATTGTTATTCCTGTGAGTCCCGAACATTCACAAAAAGCACGGGAACTGATAGACTGAACGCTGTCAGGCATATCATATTTACCTGATTTCGCACGAGGGTATCTGATAAGCTTTGACATACTCTTGTTGAAAAGTACACCGTCCTGTGAAGAATAATATGCGTTATTCTTGCTTACATTTATGCTGACAAGATTTTCACAATTTTCAAAAATGTCACTCGAAATACTTGTAACACTGTCAGGAATTGTTATATTTTCAACACAAGAAGAACTATCGTATGACAATCTTTCGATTGCTGTAACCTTATGACCGTCTATTTCCGACGGAATGACAAGATTTTTGTCGTTGCCTGTATAAAATGTAATAATTGCTGTATTATCGCTTGCGAGTTTATATGTATATTGTCCGTATTCATATTCCTCGTTACTTACAACCTTAGCAGTAACAGACCAGAAACGATAGCCTCCGGTGTCTTTTGCACTGCTGAGATTATGAACGGAAGAATCCGCATTTGCAAGAGCGTCTTTTGAAAGGCTGTTTGTATCAAATGTTATTAAAATTGTCGCTGAATCGTAAGGAACATCAACAGTGAAGTCAACATCGCTGTTATATGTACTGTCTGTTTTGGAACTGTATCCGCCCCAACTGTGATTGTCGCTTTCATCAAGGCGAATTCTGAAATGGTAAGTACCGGCAGGCTGATTGTATATCTCAGCTGTATAAATTCCCTCATCAGCTTTGTCGTACATCTCAATATCATAATATTCATCTTCAAAGTCACCTGACACGCCTACATAAGAGTTGGTAAGGTCAAATTCCCGGTCTGAAACAAGTGCAAAAACTCCGAGAGAAGACATTTTGAATACATATTTTCCGGAAACATATTCAAACGGAACAGCTTCGAGAACATAACACTCTTTTTCATAATCATATTCACACAAAGCAACACTGAGGTCGCTCCTGTTATATGGTACTGATACCGTCAGCTCACCACATCTATTTATATCACGATAATCATCATTGGTATATATGCTTATGCCATATACGCATACACAATTAGTCAAATCATTTCCTGTAAGATATATGCCCAACTGAACATTGTCAGCCAGCATACCGCTTACTGAAATTCCATACTCGCTGTCTTTAAGTGTTTTTTGTGTAATCGGCAAGGTACAGAAAGGAATGTTGTAATCATCTGCGTACATTTCCGCATAGCTGCCCGGTTCGCCATAAATGCAAATCTGATTAACAATATTATAGTCATTATCGTAAATATTAAACGGACATTCTTCTATTTCCTGAACACTTTCGGGAACATATACTGCGAAAAGTTCAGGACAATATTCGAATGCGTCCTCGCATATCTTAGTAACTCCGTCAGGAATATAATACATACCTGATTTAACAGACAAACAGAAAATCAGTTCTGTCTTATCCTTATTGAACAAAACACCGTCCTGTGCAGAATAGTTCGGGTTATTTTCAGATACTGTTATATTTTCAAGTTTCCCGCAGTTTGCAAAGGCATACTTACCTATTGTTGTAACACTGTCGGGGATTGTTACGCTTGTAAGTTCTGAACAGTCACTGAAAGCAAACGAATCTATTGTTGTAACGCTGTCAGGAATTGTAATGCTTTTTAGACCAGAACAGTTATTGAAAGCACCCCAACCTATTGTTGTAACACTGTCAGGAATTGTTAC
>JBJFIB010000116.1:0-6325 GCA_051894195.1 Acutalibacteraceae bacterium | reverse complement strand
ACTTGTCAGTCCTGAACAGCCACTGAAAGCATACTCACCTATTGTTGTAACACTGTCAGGAATTGTTATACTTGTCAGTCCTGAACAGCCACTGAAAGCATACTCACCTATTGTTGTAACACTGTCAGGAATTGTTATACTTGTCAGTCCTGAACAGCCACTGAAAGCATACTCACCTATTGTTGTAACACTGTCAGGAATTGTTATACTTGTCAGTCCTGAACAATTCTTAAAAGCATTATCGTCTATTTGAGTAACACTGTCAGGAATGGTATATGCACCCTGTTTTGCTGTAAGGCATAATAACAGGCTTGTCTTATCCTTATTGAAAAGTACACCGTCCTCAGATGAATAATTTTTATTGTTTTCATCTACCGACAAGTAATCAAGTTTACTCATATCGCTCAGCATATATGAGTTAATATATCTTACGCTGGCAGGGATAGTAAATTCACCTGTTTTTGCCGGCGGAAATACAATAATTTCCGTCTTGTCTTTATTCATAAGTATGCCGTCAAGTGATGAGTAATACGGATTTTTTTCACTTACAAATATGTTTTCAAGTTTATCACAGTCATAAAATGCACAATCGCCATAAATATCGTAAACACTGGCACCGATTGTTATACTCGTGAGATTTTTACAGCCGATAAATTCCTCTTTATCAAAATACATACTTATATTATCATTCAGTACAAGATTTGTAAGACCTGTACAATATCCAAACCAACAAGATGATGTAACGCTGTCAGGCATTATATATTCGCCCTGTTTGTTATAAGGATAGATAATAAGTGATGTCTTATCTTTGTTATAAAGAATTCCGTCTTGTGACGAGAAACAACTGTTATCTTCACTTACCGTTATGCTTTCAAGCGGTGCATTATTAAATACATTACGATTGATTGATGTAAGACCACTGCCTATGGTAACATTTTTCAGGTTATAACAATTTTCAAATGTTCCGTCACCTATCATTTCGACGCTGTCAGGAATTTTTACACTTTTAATATAAGAACCACTAAAAGCACCGTCTGCAATAGTCTTTGTGCCGTCTGCAATTTCAACATCAGCATTTTCAGCCTCACCTTTGTACAAATACAAAACCTTGCCGGCATATATTATATCGTCAGTCTGAGCGTTAAGCCATGCAGTGTTGCCAAAAGCGTATCCACCTATTCTGACAACGCTGTCGGGAATTGTTATATTTTCAAGTGAGTAACAATAAGCAAATGCATATTCTCCTATTGTTGTAACACTGTCGGGAATTGTTATGTTTTCAAGTGAGTTACAATAAGCGAATGCATATTCTCCTATTGTTGTAACACCGTCAGGAATAATAACAGTATTCAAATCATAATTATCCGAAAAAACATACTCACCTATTTCGACAACTTTTTTACCGTTAATTTCAGACGGAATTGTCAGATGTGTTTCTGTACCGGTATAGCCTGTGATTTTTATTCCGTTGCCGTCTTCTGATGCTGTATATTTGTATGAATTGTATTCATATTCAGCGTTGTCAACAACGGTAATTGTAACACCCCAGTACAGATATGCGTCTTTATCATTTGCACCGCTGAGTTTATGCACGGCGGAATTTTTATTTGCAAGTGCGTCATCAGACAGCTTGTTTGAATCAAATGTTATTTTGAGTATGCACGAATCAGAAGGAATATCAACGGTGTAATTTACATCACTGTTGTATGTGCTGTCCTTGTCTGAGTCATAAGCACCCCATATATTATCGTTTGATTCATCAAGGCGGATTTTAAAGCTGTATGTTCCCGATTCAGGATACCAAATTTCAGCCGTATATACTCCGCTGCTTTTACGATTCATAGCAATATCGAACTGCCAGTCAGAACATTCATAAAAATTTCCGATAACGCCTACCTGATGATTATCAAGAACGAATTTCTTGTTTGAGATAAGTGCATATGATGTTCCTAAATCGGCTTTGAAATTATATGAACCGTTAGAATACTCAAACGGCACTTCGGTCACACCATAACCATCAATCTGAACAACCTTGCAATTTTCATCATCATGTTTTATTGACATAGTCATATTGTTAAGTTTGTTGAGATAATTATATTCTTTATCTCTTAAACTTGCACTGTAACAAACAACCAGACCCTCAACACTGTAATAACCAGTACAATCCCGAACATCAAGAGTGAGGTTATCCGGAATCATTCCGCCTATTGAAACAGGATAGCAATTATCCCCAATAACAGTTTCTTTGGTCGGAATCGTACAGAACAGCATTTCTTTATTTTTGGCAAAAGTTTCAGCGTAGCTGCCCTTGTCACCGAATATATCAAGTCCCTCAAAAGACTTAAAGGTCGAATCCGGAATATTTGTTACGGTTGACGGAATTGTAACCGAATCAAGCTCTTTGCAATTCACAAATGCTATTGAACTTATCTCCGTAACATCTTTACCGTCAATCTGTGACGGTATTACAACATCTGTATCACTGCCGGTATAAGACTTTATAATTACCGTATTATCATCTTTTACAGAATATTTGAAAGAACCGTATTCAAGTGTTTCGTCGTCAATATCTCCTATGCCGTATTTTATAGGCCAGAAAATATAACCATACTCATCAAAGTTTGAAGCGTCGATCTCGTGAGCAGCTGAGTCCACCTGAGCAAGAGCGGCATCAGAAACTTTTGTTGTGTCAAATGTTACTTTGATGATGTCGCTTGTAGAAGTGACGGTTATCTGACAGTTTCTTTGGCTGTCGTATGTACGGTCAGCAGGATTACCTATCGAATCCTCCCACTCATATTCACCCCAGCTGTCATTCCACTGACCGTCGGCACGAACCTTGAATTCATAATCACCGGCGGGCTGATTGGTGATATAGGCAGTATAAACTCCGTCACCGTCATCGTCCGACATCGGAATGTCATTCCTCCACCAGTTACAATCGGTAAAATCTCCGATTACGCCATAGGTGTGTTGTTCCTTGGAGTTAAATCCGCCTGATGCACCGGCAACATTCGTTGTTAATGCATAGCTTGTTACCATGCTTACTGCAAGAAGCCCGGAAACAAACTTTTTGAAATTAGTTTTCATTTTGTATCCTCCTTATTATTTATTTATCAGTTTGAATTCTGCATTATATTTTACGGCAACAAATGACACACACCTTTCATCTGAAACAAAATATATTCAAACAGAATTCAACCTTTTATCTATAAGACAGCTGTAAATTAAAAAGGTTCAAATTTTTTTAAAAAAATTATAAATTATCTATCAGTCCTGCATCGTATCTTGCAATCATAAGTGCGTCAGCTATATTGACTTCACCGTCACCTGTTACTTCGGCAGCTTTGAGCTGTATATTGTCAAATTGTGTAAGTCCGGCGTCATATTTTGCAATAAGAAGTGCATCGGCTATGTTGACATCATCGTCTTTGCTGACATCAAAATCAAGCGGAACAAACGCTATATTGTTTTCGGTTGCATAGGTTTGTGCATAACTGTTTTTATATCCGTAAAATTTTACTTTGTCCGCACCTTCAAAAACTTTTTCACCAATCGTCTTTACACTTTCAGGGATAATAACTTTTTCCAGACTATGACAATAACGAAATACATAATTGCCAACTGATGTAACACTGTCAGGAATTTTTATGCTTTTTAATTTATAGCAATTACAAAATGTCCAGTCGTTTAATGTCTGAACTCCATCAGGAATATTTACGCTTTCAAGTATGTTACAATCACCAAAAGCAGCCTCGCCTATATTTTTTATTGTATCTGGTAATGTGACGGATTTAATATTTGAATTATAATAAAATGAGTATTCACATATATCGGTTATACCTGACGGAATAGTTGCAGAAGAAACATTAGGCACGGCAACCACAGAATTATTATCTTTGTACAATACACCGTCGATAAAAGAATATGAACCTGACGCATTAACATTCTTTAAAGCCGTGCAGTTGGAAAATGCGAAAGTCTTTATTTCTTCCACCGAAGACGGAATATTTATAGTTTCCAGATTTTCGCAGGAATTAAACGCACTTTTGTCAATATATTTGATTGTAGAAGGTAAATTTATTGTAGTTACATCATCATTAAGATATAGAAAATATTCACCGATACATTCTATTGTTTGTCCTTCAACACTTGAAGGAATATCAAATGTCTGAGGTACTTTTTTGCCGTCATACTGATATAATTCAAAACAATCATGTTCGGAATTATATCTGCAACGGAACAAAGTCGTTCTTTCTGTTATTGAATAATATCTTGGAGCAGTTCCAGTATATCCTGCCTCAACCTCGTAATACTTCTCGCCATCTGTCACCATAGCATTCTTGTGTCCCGGACCGTTACCCTGAGCATTGTAAGCCTTTCTTGCCCATGCGTCCAGACCGACCTTTTTTGCCATAGATATTATTGTATATGTTGATGCCCAGCAATCTCCTCCGCCTGTCACAATCATTTCTACTGCTGAAAAAAAATGATAATCATAATTGCGGTCTGCAACAAATTTTGCAATCTTATCTATTTTTTCCTCAGTTGACATATTGGGTTCTATGTTTTCTGAAATGTACTGATCCATAACCTTATTTGCATAGTAGTCGGCATAATCCGAAACATTCACCTTTACATCATATGTATTATTTCGGGTTGAAACTCTTACAACACACGAGCCGCACCACAAATCTTCCGTTTCCATCAGAACATATTTTCCGTCTTTGTCATATTGATATTGATAGATTTGCCTTAATTTAATAGTTAAAAGTCCATCCGATGTTACATTCACTATATAGTCATCTCCGCTTATGATACGACACGAAGTAATTTCTTCATTTTCAACCGCAAGCTGAAATGACTGTGGTAAGTTATCAGGTATAGTTAAGTAATCTTTTGCCCAATTTGATAAACCGAATAATGTTACATCAGCAGCGTTTATTTTGTTCTGAGAAACAGCGGAAGCTGTAATACTCATAGGAGCAAGCAAACTTGCTGACGAATAATTTACAGGCATAGTTACAGTTGTCAGTGTCAATATGGTTGCAACCGCTCCTGTGAACAATTTTTTAAGTTTCATTTGTATTCCTCCTTGATATTTATATCAAAAAACAGGTTTTAACCATGTAAAACCTGTTTTTTGATTAGATTTGAAAATTATTCAAATATTACTTATTTGATTGTTTGCGTCTTACTGTAAGTAATACTGCCGCTGAACTGATTGCAAACAATACAACAGTTAAAACTAATGGCATTGTACTGTCACTTGTTGTCGGTACTTCGCCTTTTGATGTATTATTGTCTGAGTTTACAGCGGAATTGTCGGTATTGCTGTTCTGGCTTGATGTATTTGAAGATTCTTCTGTTGATGTATTGCTTGTATTTGAAGGTTCCTTCCTTTCTTCCGAACTTTCAGGAAGCTTTGCAATTTCTTCTGTGTATGTATCACCACATACTGAACATGTATATGTCTTTACGCCTGTTTCTGTTGTTGTCGGTTCTTTTGTTACAACACCATTGTCATAGCTGTGACCTGTTGCAGCAATTTCTTCTGTATATGTATCGCCGCAATTTTTACATGTAAATTTCTTTTCACCTTTTTCTGTACATGTTGGTTCTGTTGTTACTACGCCGTCATCATAGCTGTGACCTGTTGCAGCAATTTCTTCTGTATATGTATCGTCGCAGTTTTTACATGTAAATGTCTTTACACCTTTTTCTGTACATGTCGGTTCTGTTATTACTACACCGTCATCATAGCTATGACCTGTTGCAGGAATTTCTTCTGTATATGTATCGTCACAGTTTTTGCATGTAAAGGTCTTTATGCCCTTTTCTGTACAAGCAGGTTCTTTTGTTACTACGCTGTCATAAGTATGAACGCCTGTTGCTGCAATATCTTCTGTTTTAATATCGCCACAGTCTTTACATGTATATGTTCTTATACCTGTTTTTACACAAGTCGGCTCTGTTGTTACTACACCGTCATCATAAGTATGAATACCTGTTGCAGGAATAACTTCTGTGTATGTGTCGCCACAGTTTGAACATGTAAAGGTTTTTACACCGTCTTCTGTACATGTTGGTTCTTTTGTAATCTTACCTGTATAGTTATGTCCCGTAGCAGAAATAGCCTCTGTGTATGTGTCGCCACAGTTTGAACATGTAAAGGTTTTTACACCTTTTTCTGTACATGTTGGTTCTGTTGTTACTTTGCCTGTATAGTTATGACCTGTGGCAGAAATATCCTCTGTGTATGTGTCGCCGCAGTTTGAACATGTAAAGGTTTTTACACCTTTTTCTGTACATGTTGGTTCTGTTG
>JBJFIB010000115.1:0-10705 GCA_051894195.1 Acutalibacteraceae bacterium | reverse complement strand
TAGCATATTGTCCTTGGAGAGGGACATTAAACACTACTACTTTATAATACAAGGAAGACGATATTATGAACATTGTTATTACAGATTATAAAACAGTTTCCGACCAAAAATCAACCTTTGATTTATTTAAAAAATTCGGCGACATCACACTTTATCCGTCAACAAAGCCGGAAGAAGTACAGCAGAGAATACACAACGCCGATATGGTAATATGCAACAAAACACTTCTTACGGCTGAGTCAATGAAAACGGCAGAAAACCTTAAATATATCGGACTTTTTGCAACAGGTTACAACAACATTGACATTGAATACACCAAAAAGCATAATATTGCCGTATGTAATGCGGGCAGTTATTCAACAAATGCAGTGGCACAGCATACCTTTGCACTTATACTCAATCATTTCAGTAAGGTAAATGATTACAATACCTTTGTGCAGAACGGCGGCTGGAAAAAATCCGATGTCTTTTCACCTATGGTATATGAAAGTCACGAAATAGCCGACAAAACAATAGGCATAATCGGCTACGGCAGTATAGGAAAAGCCGTTGCAAAAATCGCAAACGCCTTTTCAATGAATGTACTTGTGAACACACGAACTTCTCAGAATGACCCGACAGTAAAATTTGTTTCACTTGACGAACTTCTGGAAAATTCCGACATTGTAACGGTGCATTGTCCGCTTAATGCCGCATCAGAACTGATGTTCAATGATGAAACATTCTCAAAATTCAAGAAAAATTCATTCTTTATCAATACAGCCCGTGGGGGAGTAGTTGACGAGAATGCCCTCAGAAATGCCCTCGAAAACAATATTATCGGCGGTGCGGCAATAGACACACTTACAAACGAACCTATGCGTGAGGACTGTGTTCTTTACGGCGTAAAAAATCTCACCATAACGCCGCACATAGCATGGTCGCCAGTTGAAACAATAAACCGTCTTATCGGCATTGTCGAAACAAATATCCAAAACTTCCTCAACAACAAACCAACAAACTTAATTCAGTGAGAGTGGAGTGTGGAGAGTGGAGTGTGGATTTAAAATAAGAAGTTGTGAATTGATTTTGTTCTTGAATATATGACGGAAAAGTTATATAATGGACAGGTAATAAATTGTTACGACAAAAATTTCGGAAGGAAGTCGTTTTATGAAATATGCAGTTGTACTTTGTGACGGTATGGCAGACAGACCCGTTGCCGAACTCGGCAACAAAACTCCTATGTCAGCCGCAGACAAACCGAATATGAACTCTCTTGCATCAAAAGCCGAGGTGGGCTTGGTGAAAACCGTTGCAACAGGTATGAAACCCGGCAGTGATGTCGCAAATCTCTCTGTTATCGGTTATGACCCGAAGGTTTATTATACAGGTCGTTCTCCGCTTGAAGCCGCAAGCATAGGAATTGACCTCAAAAATGATGATGTCACCCTCAGATGTAACCTTGTTACTCTTTCCGATGAACCGGAATATGAGGACAAAACAATGGTTGACTATTGTGCAGGCGATATTTCGTCGGCTGAGGCAAAAATCCTTGTTGAATACATACAGGAAAAACTCGGTAATGATATATTCAGATTTTATCACGGTGTAAGCTACCGTCATTGTCTTGTGTGGACAAAGGGCGAACCAAAACCCGGTGTTCTTACTCCGCCGCACGATATTACAGGCAGAAAAATCACCGAGTATATTCCAAAGGGCGAATTTGTCGCTCCGCTTTATGACCTGATGAAAAAAAGTTATGACCTGCTCAAAGACCACCCTGTAAACCTTAAAAGAGTTGCTGAGGGCAAAAATCCCGCAAACTCAATATGGTTGTGGGGCGAAGGTATGAAACCCCGTCTTGACAGCTTTGAAAAGAAGTTCGGCATTAAAGCCTCAATGATTTCAGCCGTTGACCTGCTCAAAGGTATCGGCAAGTGTGCAGAAATGGCTGTATGTAATGTCGAGGGTGCAACAGGCTACATTGATACCAATTTCAGCGGCAAGGCACAGGCGGCAATAGACGAATTAAAGCGTGGACAGGACTTTGTTTACATTCACATTGAAGCACCCGACGAGTGCGGACACCGTGCAGAAACCCAAAACAAGAAAAAGAGTATTGAACTTATTGACCACCTTATTCTTGAACCGCTTGTAAATGCACTCAAAGAAATGGGCGAGGATTACAGCATTATGGTACTTCCTGACCACCCGACACCGCTTTGTATCAAAACCCATTCAGGCGAACCTGTTCCGTATTTCATCTACCGCAGTAATGACGAAAAGGACAGCGGCGTTACAGTATTTGACGAGGATTCAGCGGCATCAACAGGCGTTTATGTTGACCCCGGCTACACACTTATGAACCGTTTTCTCCAAAAATAATTAAATCATCTTAACACAAAAGTCCGTATGACAAAAACTGTTGTACGGACTTTTTTCAGTGTGGAGTGTGGAGAGTGGAGAGTGGAGTTGCGTTCAAAGATATTGTTTATAGTCAGTCGTTTTCCGCCACTATAAATAATTCCTCATTCCTAATTCCTAATTCCTCATTCTTAACCATTAACCTCAAACTACACAAAATGCCGTGAGTTTGTTTATATAAATTTTACTTTACAAAAGATATGTATGGGTGTATAGTAAAGTACATACAGAGTAAGTTTGTGTGCGTTAAGTGTTGTACGAACGGGGAGTTGTCGTACAAACGAAAAGAAATTTTCTTGCGGTACACATTCTGCATCCCGCTGTTTGATAATATCAAGAAGTATTCTTCTTATTATTACAGCGAATCTGTAAAATAAGGAGGATTTTTTTATGAGCGAAAACAAACCCAAAAGCAAAATTAACATCAAAACATCAACCCAGACCCTTGCAACCTTTGCAATACTTATTGCGGCACAGTTCGTTATTTCACAGTTCCTTACATTCCATGTATGGAATCTGAAAATCGGCTTGTCGTTTATTCCGGTAGTTATTGCGGCAAGACTGTACGGTGCAGTAGGCGGTGCATTGGTGGCAGGTATCGGCGATATTGTCGGTCTTATTTATCACCCTGTGGGACCGTGGTTTCCGCCGATTACAATTTCGGCTATGCTTGTAGGTGCTGTGTTCGGACTGTTCCTCAAAAAAAGCGACAGCTTTTGGAGAATTTTAGTGTCCGTACTCATTTCCGAATTTGTGTTCAGTCTTTTTGTTACTCCGCTGTGGATAACAATTCTGTACAGGGGAGAGGCTGACTTTTTCGCATATTATTTCTCTCTTGTCCTGACAAGACTCACTGTTCAGATAATACCTATGACAATAGTAAAACTGCTTGTTATCACACCTATGTTAAAGGCTATGGACAAAATTAAATTTATAAAAGCCATAACCGAATAATAACATTACATTAAAACTTAAAATAACTCCCGAAAAAATTATCGGATACATTCACGCTTAAATGTATCCGATATTTTTATTTTTCTTTTTCTTTTTTCGTCCCGGCTGAACAAGCTTGTACGGAATGTCGGGTAAATCCTCCGTCGGAACATAATCGTCTGAAATGATATAACGGAAAGCCGCAGTGTTCATCTTGAAATTATATCCCATTTTTCTGAAATCAAAATGCACAAGGTGCTGTCGTATTATTGAGTAAATATTTACCCTGTGCATTTTTCGTGCAAATTTATAGATTGAATCCTTGTACTCGTCATAATGACCTTTCAGCTGTACATAGTTTCTTGTAAAAAGGGCAGAACGCAGAAAATCGTTTATTTTTTTTGCATTCATTGTACTCATAATACTGCCGAAACGCTTTAAATAATAATAAAGATAGCGGTCGCTTACGGCGATTTTATTAGCGTGGAACAGCAGTCGTCCGCTTGTTGCAACATCTTCAAAATACATATCGGGATAGGTGATATTATTATCGTCAAAAAGACTTTTTTTGTACATTTTGTTCCATGCATAGCTGTGCAGGAAGTTATCACGGATAAGAATATTGAGTGCGTCAACGGTTTTCAATACTTCTTTTTTTGCCGAAATGAACATAGGAAAGGTTATTCCTGTGTTAAAGTATGAATATTTAAAGCGGCAGTATGACATATCGGCACCGTTGTCAACACATTCGTGATAAAGAACATAGAGATAGTCTTTGTGAATATAGTCGTCGGCGTCAATAAAGGCTATATATTCGCCCTTTGCAAGTTTAAGACCGTAGTTACGGCTGTCCGAAAGACCTCCGTTTTCTTTGGTATAGAGTTTGAATCTTTCGTCAATGTCGCAGTATTTCTGTGCAATAACGGCACTGTTGTCCTTAGTGCCGTCATTGATAAGCAGAACCTCAAAGTCCTTGAAGGTCTGTGCTTTAATTGATTTAAGGCATTTATTGAGATATTTTTCAACATTATAAATAGGTACAATAATACTTATTTTCGGTGTTTTTTTATTGTGCATTGATTATCACCTTTATTTACAGTGTCGGGTTGTTACAGTTGTATATTTTTTGCCCATATAATAAGAAAGCGTTTTAAGGTCTTCTTTTATCATACGGAATACTTTTACTTTTTCTTTTGCCTCATGGTTTGCCTGAATAACAAGTATCGGGATTGACAGATACACATGCATAGCGTGGTGCATAAAGCTTTTTCTGAATTTCTCAAAACTGCCGTCAGCTTCAAGAAATTCACGCATATATTTTACGGTAGAGATATAATCGTTGATACGCTTAAAGGGCATGGATTTTTCAAGTATGGTTTTCGTCTGTCTTGAATAGAAATTCCCTGTATAATCTATCGAAGACAGCTTATTGATATTGAGAAAAGCCTGTGTACAGAACACAATGTCTTCATAGTATATATCAATAAATTTCATTCCTGTTCTGTCAAGAAAATCTTTTTTCCACAGCTTATTCCATACATAAAAACGCAGTTTTACATCTTTCAGCAAAAGATGTACAGCCTCATCTCTTGAAAATTCTCCTGCTTGCAGATTTCTTGATTTTTTCTTTTTTACACGACATTCGGGTTCAAAGTTAATGGCATAGTTGCAAACGGTAACATCTGCACCGCTTTTCTGTGCCGCCGAATACATATTCAAAAGAAAGTCGGGGGCAATATAGTCATCACTGTCGATAAATACCACATATTCTCCGTGACACATAGTATAAGCCCTGTTGCGTGATTTTGACATTCCGATATTTTCCTGATTTACAAGGATAAATCTTTTGTCAGCGTCGGCATAGCTGCGTGCAATTTCACCGCTTTTATCCGTAGAACCGTCATTTATCATTATAACCTCAAAGTCATTAAAGCTCTGGATTTTTATTGAATTCAGACATCTGTCAAGATATTTTTCGACATTGTATATCGGAATTAAGATACTTATTTTCGGAGTGGAATTTTGCATAGAATAACCTCTTTACTGAACTGTGTCGGCTGTCTGAGTAGGTTGCTTTTTACGCATTCTTGAAAACGGTGCGGAAATCGCAATCGTGCCGTAGTATGTTATTGTACGCCAGATAAGGATAGCCGACTTGATTGTTTCGGGAGTAAAGTATGTCGAGAAAAACGCACTGAAACAGAATTCAGCAGCTCCCGATGCTCCCGGCAGCGGCACAAGGCTTGAAACCATATTTACAAAAGCCTGTGCACAAAGCATATCAAAAGGATTGCAGTGAATTCCGAATGACTCACCGATACAGTACGGCACAAGGAAAAGTGCAGTCATCTGTATTGCCGTAAGCACATAAACTTTTACAAGCAACGGTCTGTTTTTGTTAAGCTCCTTGTTGCTCTCGTGGAATGTTTCAAGCTGTGAGCTGAAAGCGTTTTTCTTTTCGTCGGCATTTTTCAGGATTTTTATTTTTCCGAGAAATGAAAAAATACCGCCGATAATTTTTCCTGTGAGTTTTTTGTTGAATGACGCAAGCAGAAGTGCAACAATAACCGCAACCTGTGCCAGAAATCCGATTATTGCAAGCAGCCACATTGTAGGATTGAGATGTCCCGCAAAAAATGAAAATCTTGCACATATTGCAATAATACTGTATCCTGTGAGCGTAAACTGCCACACAAGGAATTTTTGTATCAGTGCCGATGTTGCGTTTGCACCCTTAATGCCCATTTGTGACATAGAAATAATCTGCATAGGCTGTCCGCCGGACGCACTCGGTGTTACCGCACAAAAAAACTGTCCGACCATTGACGCAACCAAAGCATTATAAAAAGTTACATTCGGAGTAGTTTCTTTTACAAAAAGATATATTATAGTAGCGTCAATGGCAATATTCAGCAGATGTACGGCAATCGCTGAAATAATCCACCAGCCGTTGATGTCAAGATTACTGTTTATCAGGTCAATAAGACCGCCGGGCGAAAAGATAAAATATGTTATCATTCCCAGTGTAAAAATTACAATGAGTGCATTAAATACCTGTTTCCACTTTATTTTTTTGAATATTGATTTTAATTTATTCATAGTCATAACTCCTTAAACGGAAAGATAACTTTTTGGCTTATGTTCGGAAATTTCATACTGTAATTTTCAATTCAACTCAAATTTTATGATAGCATTATTTTAAAACAAGGTCAACACGGTATTTTTACAAGGAATTTGCCAATTTGCGTTAAATTTTTATCAAAATATTATATTTACAATTCTAAAAAGTTTAACACATATAATGCCGTATTTCAAGCATTTTGAGAATGTATTTTGACATCTGTCAAAAAATATGGAAATTTTTATAAAATCACTCATCATTCTGTACAATTATAACATTTAATAAAAAACTTCTTTTAATTTAAAAATTATTGTGTTAAGATATTAAGACAGCATAAAAGAAAGGATTGATACGAAATATGTTAAGACTGAAAAAATATATGAAACCGTATATTTTTGCCTGTATTCTTGCGGTAATACTGCTTTTCGGTCAGGGCTTTTCCGAGCTTACACTGCCGAACCTTATGTCCGATATTGTCAATGTCGGCATACAGCGTTCAGGTATAGAACATTCTTCTCCTGATGCACTCAGCAGTGACGCTATGCAGATGTTAAGCCACTTTTTCAACAACACAGAAAAAAACGAACAGGAAATTACAGATAAGAATTATACTCTCATAGACAGTTCGTCACAGGATTATCAGAAGTATAAGGAAAAATATTCTTATCTTGACGACTCGTCAAAAAGTATATATGTACTTAACGACAGTCTTGCCGGTACAACAAGGGAAGAACTTGATGATATATTCGCTCGGGCAAGTATGTCGTTTGTCGCTGCGATGAAAGATGTTTCAGAAAAACTCGGTGTTGAAAATTCAGACGAAAATGCAAAGAATGATATGTCAGCTTTTGATGTGTCAAAGATTGATATGTCAAAAATGTATCAGCTTGTCAATTCGCCGATGTTTAATTCATTATTTTCTCAGTCCGAACTCGAAGATTATATGAACAGTGCAAAAAATATCGACCAGACCATTCTTACACAGGTTGGTACGGCGTTTGTAAAGATGTTTTATAACGAAATCGGAATAAGCATTTCTGATGTGCAGACAAGATATATACTGTTTGTCGGCTTGAAGATGATAGGAATAACAATTCTCGGTGTTTTGTGTACTGTTATGGTATGTCTTGTTGCGTCAAGGATAGGTGCAGGCGTTGCAAGAAATTTACGCTCAGATGTGTTCAGAAAGATTGAGAGCTTCTCAAATAATGAATTCGATAAATTTTCGACAGCCTCTCTCATAACAAGAACAACAAACGACATAACACAGGTTCAGATGCTTATTACAATGGGACTGCGTATGGTATTCTTTGCACCTATTGTCGGAATAGGCGGTATCATTCTTGCAACACAGACAACAACCTCAATGACATGGGTTATTGTTGCCGCAATAGTTGTTTTGCTTTTAATTCTTTTTGTTGTATATAAGGTTGCTATGCCAAAATTCCAGATTATTCAGAAACTCATTGACCGCCTTAACCTCGTTACAAGAGAAAGCCTCAGCGGTATGATGGTAATCAGGGCATTCGGCACGGAAAAGTACGAGGAAGAACGCTTTGACAAGGCAAATCAGGATTTAACAAAGGTAAATCTTTTTGTAAACCGTGTTATGACATTCCTTATGCCGTCAATGATGTTCGTTATGAATGCCGTATCACTTCTTATTGTGTGGGTAGGTGCTCATCAGATTGAACAGGCAAATATGCAGATAGGCGATATGATGGCGTTTATTCAGTATGCTATGATGATAATTATGTCTTTCCTTATGATTGCCGTAATGTTTATTATGATTCCGAGAGCAGCAGTTTCAGCCGACAGAATTGCAGATGTGCTTGAATGTGACCTCACAATCAAAGACAAGGACAACGCAAAGGATATTTCCGGAAACGCTGAGGGAAGAATTGTTTTCGACAATGTATCATTCAAGTATAACAATGCCGAAAGTAATGTTATCTCAGACATCAGCTTTACGGCAGAACCGGGACAGACAACGGCAATTATCGGTTCGACAGGTTCGGGTAAATCAACACTTATCAATCTTATTCCACGCTTTTATGATGTTACGGAAGGAAAAATTACATTTGACGGCGTTGACATAAGGGATTTAAAACAGCACGACCTCCGTGAAAATATCGGCTTTGTGCCGCAAAAGGGCATACTGTTTTCGGGTGATATAGCCTCAAACCTCCGCTACGGAAAGCACGACGCAACCGACGACGAAATAAAACAGGCGGCAATGGTTGCACAGTCGGAAGAATTTATTGAGTCAAAGCCGAAAAAATACAATTCGCCTATTTCACAGGGCGGCACAAATGTATCCGGCGGACAAAAACAGCGTCTTGCAATAGCTAGGGCATTGGTGAAGAAAGCTCCGGTATATATCTTTGACGACAGTTTTTCCGCACTTGATTTCAAAACTGACGCCGCACTCAGAAAAGCCCTGAAAAAATACACGGGCAACTCAACCGTAATTATCGTTGCACAGAGAATAAGCACGATTATGCACGCTGAACAGATTATTGTTCTTGATAATGGCAGAATTGTCGGCAAGGGTACTCACAACGAACTTTTGAAAAATTGCAGTACATATCGGGAAATAGCTGTTTCACAGAACAGTGCCGTTGAAGTATAAAAAATCAGCAGTAAAGGAGTTGTAAACAAAATGAGCGATACACCAAACAAAAGACCTCACGGTCCTATGGGTAAAAACGGTTCTGCTATGTCCGGCGAAAAGGCAAAGGACTTTAAGGGTACATTCAGGCAGTTTCTGAAATATATGGGCAGCTACAAATTCAGCGTTCTTATTGTAATGATTTTTGCCGTACTCTCAACGGTGTTTATGATAATAGGTCCGAAGATACTCGGAAACGCAACAACACTGCTTTCTGAGGGACTTCTGGGCAGTTTTACAGGCACAGGCAACGGAATTGACTTTCAGGGAATAGGACAGGTTCTCCTATGGCTTGTGGGAATTTATATTGTCAGTGCGTTGTTCTCGTTTATTCAGGGATATATTATGACAGGCGTTTCAATGAAACTGACATACAGATTAAGGCGTGATATTTCTCAGAAAATAAACCGCCTGCCACTTAAATATTATGACAGCACAAGTCACGGCGAAGTGCTTTCAAGAATTACAAACGATATTGATACACTCAGCCAGACGCTTAATCAGAGTGTTACACAGATTATCACCTCTGTTACACAGCTTGTGGGAATACTTATTATGATGTTTTCGATAAGCTGGCAGATGTCGCTTGTGGCACTCAGCATTGTTCCTGTTTCGCTCATACTTGTACTTTTGATAGTAAAACACTCTCAGAAACATTTTAAACAACAACAGGAATATCTCGGTCATGTAAACGGTCATATTGAAGAAATGTACGGCGGTCATATCGTAATGAAAGCATTCAACGGTGAAGAAAATTCCGTAAAACAATTCACGCAGTATAACGACGAGTTGTATTCATCAGCGTGGAAGTCACAGTTCTTCTCAGGAATTACAATGCCGATAATGAACTTTGTATCAAACCTCGGATATGTTGCGGTTTGTATTCTCGGCGGTTATCTTGCGGTAAACAACGGACTTGCACTCGGTGACATACAGGCGTTTATTCAGTATGTAAGACAGTTCACACAGCCTATCACACAGGTTGCAAACATCACAAATGTTTTACAGCAGACAGCGGCTGCCGCAGAGCGTGTATTTGAATTTCTGAATGAGGCAGAGGAGGTTCCGGAATCGGCAAATCCCATTACCGTCAACACAACGGACAATCCCGACACTGAGCTGAATGTTCACATTGACGGCAGTGTACAGTTTGCACATGTAAGGTTCGGATACACAGACGACAAAATCATCATCAACGATTTTTCGTGTAATGTAAAAGCCGGAAGTAAAATCGCCATTGTAGGTCCTACCGGTGCCGGCAAGACAACGCTTGTAAAGCTGTTAATGCGTTTTTATGATGTTCAGCAGGGTGCAATTCTTGTTGACGGCTATGACATCAAGGATTTTTCACGAAAAGATTTGCGTTCACTTTTCGGAATGGTTTTACAGGACACATGGCTTTACAGCGGCACAATCAAGGACAATATCCGATACGGCAAACTTGACGCAACTGACGAGGAAATTTTACAGGCGGCAAAAGCGGCACAGGTTGACCACTTTGTACGCACACTTCCTGACGGCTACAATATGGTTCTCAACGAGGAGGCAAGTAATGTTTCACAGGGACAAAAACA
>JBJFIB010000114.1:45851-48105 GCA_051894195.1 Acutalibacteraceae bacterium | reverse complement strand
AATTTTTTTCAAAAAACACTTGCATTTTTCAGAATAGTGTGTTATACTTATGAAGTCGTCAAAAAACGACAACAAATAAATAGCTGGTGTCGATGACATTGAGGGTCCACCCGTTCCCATACCGAACACGGAAGTTAAGCTCAATAGTGCCGAAAATACTCGACTGGTGACGGTCCGGAAAGATAGGAAGATGCCTGCACACAAAAGCAATCACCCAATAGGGTGGTTGTTTTTTTATTTCAAAATATTCCGTGTCAGTATTCTGTATTTTGCATAATATATAATACAGGCTGTGCTATGCAGACTGAAACAGCTTTTATGAAAGCAGGTGCAAACTCTTGAACGGTATTCAGAGCGATACAATATGCAAGGATATGTACAAAGATTTTCCTGAATGTAAGGAATGTAAAGAATGTAGCGACAACTGCAAGAAATTGGCAAAACACTATATTGATATAAATCTGCCCGTTGAAATAAAACCCGACGCAAATGTCGGAAAAATTGAGATGGAATGTTGCGGTGAACCCGAAGTTTTGTGTGACAATCCGCCGTCTGCCCGTACATGCCATCTTATGCTTGTACAAAAGATTTGTATAAAGATACCAATCACTTATACTTTCAAGCACGAGGTCAGCGAAAGTATGATTGACTGCTGCGGCGATAAATGCAATAAATAACCCACAAGGATACAGACAGTCTGTCTGACGCTGTCTGTATCCTTAATTTATACAATTTGTATAAATATTTGTTTTAAAACTTTTTGTCACGGCATCAGAGGATATTTTTTTCACATATTGCGGATATGTAAAAAAGTTGCAGGAAAATTTGTATAGTTTTTTTATAAAAAATATAAAAAATTATTGATTTATAATGCTTTATTTAGTATAATATACATATAAAATATTTTTGTAATACTATAATAACATTCAAGCTGTAAATGTATTACAAAATTTTCAGAAGATGTTTTTTTAAACCGATATTTATTTATTGAATTTTGGTTTTTAATAAGACATCTTATTTTTAACTGTATTTTGTTTTTAAGAATAATCAAAAATGTTTCAACTAATTTGGTATGTAAATTTTACTAATAATATCCGCCAAAATCGCTGATAACTATTGAAAATTTTTTAAAAATTTAGTATAGTTAATAATATATTTGATTTATAAAAAAGAAATTCTGTAAAATAATGTTATTTTATGTTGTTTTACGAATTTCACGGAAAGCGGTGATATTTAATGCGATGTAAAAAGTGTGGCAGCGAGTGGAAAACCAATGCCCGTGCCAACTTGATTATACGCTGTCCTTTTTGTGGGGCAGAGCTTGACAAGGAAAAAGAAGACAAGCTGACCTTTACAAACGCAAAAGAGGCACTGCGGTACATAATTAAAACATATGGAGTAGATGTCATCATTGACGGTTTACAGCTTAAATCACTTCTTGATGAGTTTATTCCTACTCTTAAACAAGAGAAAAAAGTTTTTATGGACGCATACGAACAGGGTGTGTGCAACGCTCTGTATCTTGCCCACGACGAACCCGAAATAGACAAATGTATTGCCATTCTTCAATCAATCAAGGTTCTTACACAAGACGCCTGCATGGCTGAAAAATGGGCATGCTATGTTGTTGAAACTCTTGTTTACGCTCTTAACTGGAATGTTCCTATGTTCGGTATGACGCCAAACATACATATGTACCAGATACCTGAAAAGGTTGACGAAACAGGTGAAAACGGAGGTCAGAGTCCTATTCTCGTTGACACTGATGAAGTGTGGGTTAGTTCCTCTGATGCGGAAGAAAGCAGTATGTGGGATCAGTCCCCTGTCAACAGCAATAATCACAAGGATAATTTTGTTCTACCGTCACGGCAGCAGCCTCAGCTGTCAGAAACCTCAGGCGGAAACGCTTATAAACAATCCGACAACGAACAGCCGACAGAAGAACCAAAGATTGAATCTCCTGTTATCGACTTTACCAATGAATCCGAAAATCAGCCGACAGAAGAACCGAAAATCGAATCTCCTGTTATCGACTTTACTGATGAATCCGAAAATCAGCCGACAGAAGAACCAAAAATTGAATCTCCTGTCATTGACTTTACCGATGAATCCGAAAATCAGCCGACAGAAGAACCGAAAATTGAATCTCCTGTCATCGACTTTACCGATGAATCCGACAATCAGCCGACAGAAGAACCGAAAATTGAATCTCCTGTTATCGACTTTACCGATGAATCCGAAAATCAGCCGACAG
>JBJFIB010000114.1:21640-45751 GCA_051894195.1 Acutalibacteraceae bacterium | reverse complement strand
TTACCGATGAATCCGAAAATCAGCCGACAGAAGAACCAAAAATTGAATCTCCTGTTATCGACTTTACCGATGAATCCGAAAATCAGCCGACAGAAGAACCAAAAATTGAATCTCCTGTCATTGACTTTACTGATGAATCCGACAATCAGCCGACAGAAGAACCGAAAATTGAATCTCCTGTCATTGACTTTACTGGTGAAGGCGACGAAAAAGCTGACGCTCAAAGTTCAGACAGTGATGCTCAAAAAGGTAATTCAGAACAGCAGAAAGCACAATCTCCTGCTGAAACAAATAATAATATTCCTGACAATACAGCTGCACAAAACGCCTATAATCCCTGGATGCAGCAGCCCGGTCAGCAACCAAACGGTAATCAGCAACAGCCGCAGTACCCTTGGGGTTACAATCCATGGATGCAGCAGCCCGGTCAGCAGCCTAACGGCAATCAGCAACAACCGCAGTATCCTTGGGGTTACAATCCATGGATGCAGCAACCCGGTCAGCAACAGCCGAACGGCGAACAGCCACAGCAGCCGCAATATCCCTGGGGTTACAATCCATGGATGCAGCAACCCGGTCAGCAACAGCCAAACGGCGAACAGTCACAGCAGCCGCAGTATCCTTGGGGTTACAATCCATGGATGCAGCAGCCAAACGGTCAGTATAATCCTTATGCCGCTCCTCAGCAGGCACAACAGCCTGTAAACAATAACCAGAATGTCGCTCCTCAACCGACACAGCAACCTGTAAACAACAATCAGAATGTTGCTCCGTCAGGCGAGCCTGTATCCGACGCTCCGACAGCCGTTCCGTCAAACGAACCTATACCTGACGCTCCGACAGCTGTTCCGTCAAACGAACCTATCCCTGACACTCCGACAGCCGTTCCATCAAATGAACCTATACCTGACGCTCCGGCAGCAGCCGCAACAGACAATACTGCCGCTGCTAATTCATCAGAAGCTTTCAATCCTCATTCTGTTGATATGACAGGATTAAAGATATTTACAAGCAACGATGCTAACCAGATGAATACGGCACACATTCAGATTCCTGAGGGTTATCAGGCAATAGGTGACTGTGCATTCTCAGGCAACCAGATTGTTGAAGCTATTGAACTGCCGTCAACAATCCAGAAAATAGGCGAAAAAGCCTTTGAAAACTGTGTAAGACTTATCACAATCAATATTCCTGAGGGTGTTACCGAAATGGGACGAGCAACATTTGCGGGTTGTTCAAGCCTTGAAAAACTTGTTCTTCCGTCAAGTATTCAGCGTATAAGACAGAGTACATTCAGCAACTGCGTAAAACTCCACGAATTTGTAATTCCTGACAGTGTACACGGTCTTGGCAAACACGCATTCCTTAACTGTGAACAGCTTGAAGAAGTTAATATTCCTGACGGTGTTACCGAACTTCCCGAAAATGTATTCAGCGGATGTAAGAATCTTAAAAAAGTTACTGTTCCTGAGTCCGTTGTCAACATAAGGAAAAATGCATTCAGCTGGTGCGAGTCACTTACTACTGTAAATATTCCTGAGGCAGTTACAGACCTTGACGCAGGAGTTTTCTGCGGATGTTCTTCACTCAAAACAATCAACATTCCACACAACCTTGTAAGCATAGGCTATGGTGCATTCAGTAAATGCAGCACTCTTAAATTGCTCATTCTTCCTGATACGGTAACCGAAATTGCAGAAAATGCATTCAACGGTTCAAACAGAACCCTTGTTGTCAGATGTTCACACGACAACAACTATATCAGACACTATTGCAGAATGAACAGAGTTAAATGCAAGGATTTAGAGGGCTGACAGAGTTTTTATTTCAAAGTTCATAAGCGGCAGGACTTTCCCTGCCGCTTTAATTTATAAAAAAATTGAGCATGGGGGTGTATTTATGAGGTACTTTACAGATGAGCAGCTAAAAGAAATGGAACAGAAAATAAAATCTGAATTCAAGGGTCAAACGGGAACTGTGTATCTTGCTTATCTCGAAAAAATTGCGGAACTTAACCGTCAGTGTGCTGAGGGCATAGATAAACACAAAGAACTGACTCAGGCAATTTCAGAAATGCAGCTTTTTTCAGAACGATATATTCCGCACGGCGAAAAAGTAGATATCAACGACGAGGACGCCGATGCCTATGAATACGAAAACTATGATTATGGCTCAGACGGCGACAGCTGAGGTATTTTCGTATTATGGTTTTGCGGCAAAACAAATATAAAAGCAAAGGAATGTGATAAATGAACCTGTTTTATTTACTCAAACCAAAATCAAGTGTAGCGTATTTATACAAGACAAATACAATTCGTCAGGGACTTGAAAAAATGCGTGTTCACGGCTATTCCGCAATTCCCGTTATAGATGATAACGGTGAATACATAGGCACTGTAAGCGAGGGCGATTTCCTTTGGCATATCCTGAAATATAAAAAAGAGGATATAAAATCTCAGGAACAATACAGTATTCTTGATATTGTCAATGAGGAACGAAACCTGCCTGTCAAAATCAATGTCACAATGGACGAACTTTTGCTTAGAGTTATGGATCAGAACTTTGTTCCGGTTATTGACGACCGCAATATGTTTATCGGAATTATTACCCGAAAGGATATAATCAAGTATTTTTACGATAAATCCAAAAAAGATGATTCCGATAAATCCGAAAAACAATAAAAATTCAGGTGTCACAAGTTTTCCCTGTGACACCTGTTTTTTATGTTTTATAGTTTATGCATTTTATCGGCTTGATTCCTGAGATGATGTCGGTGCTGATGACTGAGTTGAAGTTTCGGTTGAAGTCTGGGTATTTGTCACAGGCATTTCTGTTATATTGTATGTTGCCTTGTTTGAAACAATCCAGCTGTTATAAACTTCCTGATATGTAGTGTCAACATCATAATAGAACTTATCGTCATAATCGTTGAGATAATCCTGCGGAATTGTTCTGTTTGTATCAACAGGAACATTCTGAATATTGGCAACATAATAATACTTATAATTTACTGTATCGCCAACCTTATACTTGTCACTGTATCCTTTATTGGTGCATTTTGCCGTAACATTTATTTCCCAGAAACAGTCATATTCGTTTTCATAATTAACATAGCTTTTGTTGTTTTTCGAGTTGAGATATGCTTTAAGGATAATCTTAGGTTCAACCTTTGTAATCTTTAATGTAGCACCCCAATCATCTGAAACGCTGCTTGAACTAACTTCTTTTCCGAGATATACGCCCTCTTTACTCATAGTTGCTTCAAGCATATCGTTGAACTGTGCTTCTATTGCAGTAAGGTCAACGCCGTCAAGTGTTGCGGGATATTCCAATGCACCCTCGACTGTATATTCCTTGCTTGTGCTTGTAATGTTGATTGCATTTTGTTCAGCCTTTGATTCACTGTAACTTGCTGTAACGGTAAACTTTTCACCATTTGCAAGCTTGCTGTTGTCGCCGTCAATATAGAAGTTTACATTATTTCTTACATATTCGTTACAGCCATTTGTGTCAAATTCAACCTTTACATTCGGAGATATACCTGTGTATTCAACCTTCAAGCCTTCAAACGGGTCAACATCAGTAGCCTCTGTAAGACCAGAAACGGTATATTCAAATGTATCATCAGAAACACTTATGCCGGCTTCCTGCAATTTTTTCTCGTTGTATTCAAACTTTATTGTTACAACATCGCCATTTGAGAAATTTTCCTTTTTGTCAGATGTAATGATGTAGTCCATTGATGAAACTGCTGAACTGAATTTTGAATATGCTTCAAGATACTGAGTATACTGTTCAGGCTTTATATCATCAGGATTTCCATAGAGTGCAACAGCCGCATCATCGAGCTGATCTCTGTTCAACGACATACTTATGGTTCCCTTGCCGTTGATACCCTCTGCGGACACATCACAGCTATCTTTACCCGAAACGGTAACACTCTTGTTGCCGCCTGCACAGCCTGATAAACACATAGCAATAACTGTTGCAGATACCGCTGTCGCAGAAAGCATTTTTACAAACTTCTTCATTTATACTTCCTCCACAATAATATTTATGATACAAAAATGTTATCATTTATTACAAGAAAATGTCAATACACATTATATATAATCATTTATTTTTAAACACAGATTTTTCTATTTATTTTATGAAAAACATTATATATCTATCTTTTTGCACAATTCGATAAGGTCGTCAAAGGTTTCAAGCTCGCCTGCCTCTTTACGCATTTTTGCGGCATTCGGCATACCTTTGAAGTACCACGCAACATGCTTTCTTGCCTCTCTCATTCCGTTGTACTCGCCTTTGTATTCGCACAATTTCATAATATGACGCAGCATAACCGAGATTTTTTCCGCATTTGAAACAGGGAGTGACGGTCTGTCGTGACCTATAAGCCGTGAGATTTCTGAGAAAATCCAAGGATTTCCCAGAGCCGCCCTGCCTATCATTACAAGGTCGCAGTTTGTCTGTTCAATCATTTTTGCCGCTGATTCCGCCGAGGTTACATCACCGTTTCCGATAACCGGAATTTTCACCGCACGCTTAACCTGTGCGATAATATCCCAGTCGGCTGACGGCATATACTGCTGTTCCCGTGTTCTTCCGTGAATGGTTATTGCGTCTGCTCCTGCTGATTCGCATATTTTTGCAACTTCAACGGCATTTACGGAGTTTTTGTCCCAACCTTTGCGGATTTTTACTGTAACAGGTACAGGTACGGCTTTTTTCACTGCCTCAACGATTTTTCCGCACAACTCGGGATTTTTCATAAGTGCCGAACCCGAACCATTACAGGCAATCTTCGGTGCAGGACAACCCATATTTATATCAATTATATCGGGGGAATACTCCATCGCGATTTTTGCCGCCTGTGCCATAACATCGGGTTCATAACCGAAAAGCTGTACAGCCGCCGGTCGTTCTGCTTTTGAGAGTTCAAGCAATTCCCGTGACTTATCGTTATTATATGTTATGCCTTTTGCACTGACCATTTCGCCGACAACATAAGCCGCACCGAAATCAACACACAATTCACGGAACGCTCTGTCGGCAACACCAGCCATAGGTGCAAGAGCCGCATAACCGTCAATATTTACATTTCCTATTTTCATTTTTTCTCACCCTGACAAATTTATTATATAAAAACAATTCCTATAACCATATTGCTTTTATTATCAGCCATATAATCAAAAACCATATTATCACAATCGGAATTGCGTAATACCATTTCTTTGGCTTTCCGTTTTTCCATAGTCCCTCAGACAGTTTTCGGTTTTTATCCATAACATCTTTCGGTATGAATTTTATCGTCAACGCAACCAGAACAGGCAACAAAATAATATCGTCCAGATACCCCAGAACTGGAATAAAATCCGGTATCAAATCAATAGGCGAGAGTGCATACCCGACTGTAATTCCTGCAAAAATTTTCGCTATTATCGGTGTATCCTTATCCTTTAAAGCCAAAAACAAAGCTGGAATATCTGCTTTTAATTTTTTTGCCCGTTCTTTTAATTTCATCAGTATCACTTCTGTAAATTCAATTATTTTTCTTTATGTTATTCCAGTAATTTTTGTAGGCTTGTTCGGTTTTATTTAAATCTGGTTCATAGTAAACTGTGCCTTTAAGGTTATCGGGCATATACTGCTGCTGCGTCCAGTGATTAGGGAAATCGTGCGGATATTTATAAAACTGCCCTTTGTTTTTTACATCGTCACCGTCATAATGCTTATTCTGCAAACAGCGTGGAAAACCGCCGCCCTTGCCAGCCTGAACATCTGCCATAGCCTGATTGATTGCATTATAGGCTGAATTTGACTTAGGCGACAGGCAAACAAGAATAACTGCATCTGCAAGCGGTATTCTTGCCTCAGGCATACCTACCATCATTGCCGCATCAACCGCCGACTTTACTATCGGGATAATATTCGGGTTTGCAAGTCCGACATCTTCACAGGCACAGACCATAAGCCGTCTGCAAGCTGACGGCAAATCTCCCGCAAGCAAAATTCTTGCAAGATAATGAATTGCGGCGTCGGGGTCAGAACCACGCATTGACTTCTGAAAAGCCGACAGTAAATCATAATGTTCGTCGCCCTCACGGTCATATTTCATAGCACTTTTCTGAGTTAATGACTTTACCGTTTCGAGAGTAACCGTGCGTTTGTTTTCAACAATCGGGCTTGAAATGGTTGAAAGTTCAACCGCATTTATGGCTTTTCTTACATCTCCGCCGCAAGCGTATGCTATGTGTTCAACTGCCTTGTCCGATACTTCTATTTCTTCATTTAACTCATTACGCATAAAGTCAAACGCACGGTTTACTGCAACAACAACATCATCTTTTTCAACAGATTTAAACTCAAACACTGTTGAACGGCTGAGAATTGCACTGTAAACATAAAAATACGGATTTTCGGTTGTTGAAGCAATAAGCGTTATACTTCCGTTTTCGATAAATTCAAGTAGCGTCTGCTGTTGCTTTTTATTAAAATACTGTATTTCGTCAAGATACAGAAGTATTCCGTTCATTCCGGTAAATCCCGACAATTCTGAAACAATATTCCGTATATCAGCCGTTGATGCGGTAGTACCGTTGAGTTTGCGGAGTGTACGGTTAGTTTTTTTTGCGATAATTGACGCAAGAGTTGTCTTTCCTACACCCGACGGACCATAAAACACCATATTCGGAATCTGCCCCGACTCGATTATATTCCTCAAAGGCTTATCTTTATCAAGCAAATGATGTTGTCCTGCAATATCATCAAGTGACTGTGGTCTTATTCTGTCAGCGAGCGGAGTGTTCATATATTTCACCACTTTTATAAAATATCAACAGGTCAATTCCGTTTATTATTCTAATGCTACAAGGTCTGATTTTTCATAACGGTTATGTCCCTGTAATTGCTTTTTGTATTTCCAGCATTTTATAGCATCTTCAAGGGATTTTCCCTGATTATCCGCAAAGAAATCCCGTATATAAGTATTATACTCAAACTGCTTGTCAATTTTTGTTTTTCCCTTTTTCTTATCTTCAAGAATCTGATAATAAGCCTCAATCGCATCTTTATAGGTCTTTCCTGTATTGGTTTTAAGCCATTTTTGAAAAGCAACATTAAAAGAAAAACTGTTTCCTATATGTTCCTTAAAAAACGCCCTATGCTTTTCTGAACAAACGAAATTATCTTCAATTTTTGTATCTTCGGTAATATCGTATATTGCCGGGGCGGCTTTTTTATTTGCTTTTGACGCAGGAAGTGCCTTGCCTGTATCAAGAAAATAAGCAATTCTTTCGGTCAGTTCTATTTTTCCGCCTGAAACCGACAATCCGTTTTTCCGGCAAAAATCCACTAATTCTTCTTTCAAATAATAAAAATCACGGAATGTCTTGCTGTCTGTATTTTTATCTAAAATAGGTCTTTCACTCATAAAATTCCTCTTTTCAGTTCTCTGTTTAATGCTATGATTATACCACTTCAACGCTTAATTATCAATCGGAATTTAAGCACAAAAAACGGTTCAATATCCGTTTTACCGAATATTGAACCGCTGTACAGTATGATATTTTACAAGATTATTGTGCTACTTCAAGAAGTTTTTTATTGATACGGGTAGTAACCTCCAAGTAATAAGCAAGGTCAGCTTAACCATTGATGTCTTTTTTGAATTTCTCAATTTTTTTGTTTGCCTTTTCTATATTATCGTCAAAAACTGCACTTCTCAAATCCGACCAGAAATCATATACATCTGAACGGAAATCTGACCAATCGTCATAAACATCTGAGCGGGTATCCGACCAGTTGTCATATTCATTTGAACGAATGTCCCACCATTCTTTATAAGATGCAGTATCTTTTGCATCGTCTAAAATACCGTCATAGAAATCTTTGAACATATCATCCAGTATGCCATCATAAATTTCGTCGAATATCTTGTCCCCACCATCGTCATATACATTGTCAAATAATTCTTCAAGTTCCTCATATTTGTCGTCATTAGAACTGTCAGATGAAATAATCATCTCAGCGTATTTCAGGCTGTATGCTCTCATTCTGTCGCACAACGCCTTGTGCTTTTCATTAACATCAGCATAAAACGCTACAATCTTATCAACATTTTTTACATATTTATCGTATGTGTTGATATCCGCCTTTATTTTTTCATATTCTTTTGTCAATGGTGAAATAGTATCCTCTACATCTTTTTCAACCACCTCATTAAGTTCCTCTACGGAATTAACATCTGTTTGCACAGAACTGTTTTCAGCTTTTGAATTTTCTGTAACAGAACCTTCACTGTTATCTTCGGAACTTTCTGCCTTACTTGGTTCAGTGCTTTCCTGCATTTCTGAACTTTCCTGCACTTCTGAGCTTTCATCTGCTGATGACTGCGTTTCACTGCTTTCATCTTTTGGTGTTGATGTTTCGCTTGGCTGTGAACTTACAGTTGATGTTGTGCCTGTTTGTGTTCCTGAATTTGACTGACAACCACTAAGAACAGATGAACAAGACGCAATCATAAGCATAGCGAGGACTGTGCACATCAGTTTTTTCTTTGATTTTTTCATACTTAATTCTCCTCTTTTTTAATAAATTTTTATGTATTTGGAACATCTGCTGTTTGCAGTTGTTTCTTTTGCTGTATTTTAAGTACAAGCATACCTACCGCCGCCACAAGAATTACAGCCGCACATATATAATAAATATAGTGTGCCACACCAATATCATAATTCATATTCGGCAAAGCTCCACGGTCTTTGAAATCCCAGCTTAAAAGGCTGAAAACACCAAAGGTCAAGCCGTTAAAAATCAGCATAGCAACGGGTTTTTTGAGTGCTGAAAATACAAGCGTTGCCAGTGCAAGCACTCCAAAAGCCACAATCATCACAACACATATTGTGCCAACTGTCTGATATTGACCGCCTAATGCAGCACCTGCTGAACTGTATATTTTGGCAAAGTCAAGCAAGGATATATCTTTGCCATTCATAATTGTGCTGTCAGGATATTTATCAAGCAGTTCACGATATTCGGCATTTGCTGACGCATAAGGCAAGAAAAAAGAAACAACAACCATAAGCGACGCAATTATTGCAGCTATGGTAAAGGCAAGAAAAAGTTTTTTCTTTTTGTCGTTGATTTTTGCATTTTCCATAATAATTCCCCCAAAAATAAAAAATTCTTGATATAATATTACATCAAGAATTAAAAGGTTTGTTAAGCTGTCAGCTTACATAAAGATATTTATTTTATGTTATAATTTTGTATTATCACATCAATGTAAAGTATAGTAAACACCCGGCAACATAAATACGCCCACAACTATGCATACCACTGCCAGAAATCCGAAAATAAATCTTTTTGTCGGTTTTTTTATCTTTCTGAGGTAGGGAAGTCTTTCCTGAAACTGTAAAAAATCCGAAAAGAAAACAAACGGAAGAATAAACAACAATAATATATTTTCAGTGAGATAAATTACGGCATTTGTATTTTTTCCGAAAGCGGCATATATTATATAAATAATCCCTATTGCAATCATATACAAAAAGCTCGAAAAAACCTTGACTGAAATTTTCGGACTTCTCAATCCCGGCAAACTGTCAAAAATTCTGTCAATAATTGTATAATCCGACGGAGTTCTGCCCTGCATAACTCTGGCTATATCGTCAACCTTTTTGTATCTTTTTTCTGGATTGAACTCTGTACACTTTTTGATTATTTTTGACATTTTTCCCGAATATATTTCCTCATTCGGAAGTTTTCCGCCGGTAAGCATATAGTTTATAAGAACACCGAGTGCATAAATATCCGTCTGTGCGTTTGACTGTCCGAAACCAAACTGTTCAGGTGCGGCAAAGCCCTCTGTTCCGAGTATTGTTGTGTCACGCACGGCTGTATTATTTACAGACCTTGAAATGTCAAAATCTATGATTTTTACTACTCCGTCATCGCTTATCATAATATTTGACGGCGTCAGGTCACGGTGAATTATATTATTTTGATGAAGGGTTTGAAGTCCACCACATAATTGTAATATAATATTCTTAGTTTCCTTTTCTGACAGCGGTTTTTCACGGCAAAACTGTTCGAGCGTTTTGCCTGCGACATATTGTTCAAGAACAGTACAGATATGTCTGTCCCTTATTACATCATATATCCTGATTATATTCGGGTTGTCTATATTGATAAGTTTCTGATGAATGTCAAATTCTTCTTCGCTCATAATTTTTTTAATCATAAGCCGCTTTGTTTTTTTATTTATGACAAGCTGAGTTTTGTCATTAAAAGATGCCAGAACATCAAACTGCCACAATTCAAATGCCGTGTTTATATCAATAGCCATAATGCCCCCAAAAATTGTTTTTTTATAATAATATCACGAAAAAAATTGTAAAGGAAGATTAAAATGAAAAAATCTACTGATGAACTGTCAAAAATATTAAAGAATAAAAAGAATATAAACGATTTAGAAGAATATCTGAATCAGAACAGGGAAAATTTTTCAAATCAAACCTTTGCTGAACTGCTTGAACAGACGCTTAAAGAAAACAAAGTCAGCAAAACCGACGCAATAAAACGCTCAAATCTTGAAAATCACTATGCATATGAAATTTTCAGAGGCACAAAAGATAAAAACCTTTCAAGAAATAAGATTATTATGCTTTGCATAGGAATGGAGGCAGACCTTGAACAGACAAAAAAGCTTCTTCTCAAAAAACATTATGCACCGCTTTACGCAAAAGACGAGCGTGACAGCATTATAATTTTCGGATTATTACGAAAGATGTCCGTTATGGATATTAACACCCTGTTATACGAAAAAAACTTCAATGTTCTGGAATGAATTTATATACATAACTGATACAAAAGCCCGAAAGTACATCAAAGTACCTGTCGGGCTTTGTTTATTCAAATTATTTACCGTCAGTTTGTAGGAGCCATCATCACTGATACCTTAAAATTATAATCAAGACTGGTTAAACAGCCAAGCCATATAAAGTAAACAAGTGACATAACACAGAAAAGTATTACGCTTATTATAATGGCATATTTCATAATCTTTGACAGAGTGGTTTTGCCGGTAAAGACATTTTTCAGTGCAACGCCGATAAATATCGCACCTATGAATATTACAGGCACAGCATAGCGTATTTCCTCCGTACAAACATACGGATATTTTATGCAGAATACATAGTAGGATACCATCTCTGCAACATAGAACGACGCCAACACGCCTTTCCACAGCACAGGCATTGAATGTTTCTTTACAAGAACCGCAATCATACACACAAACGATAAAAGTGCAACAATTATTCCCAGCCAAAACAGAAAATAAGCAGGTATAAGCATCTCGGATTCATCTACGCCCATACCGATTGAGGCGGATTTAAGCAGTGCAACAAGCGGATTGTATTCGTTGTATGTGGCAGTGTCACTTACAAGAGTATTTTCCGTAAACGGATACGAAAACTGACTCAGGTTAAAATCAAACAGTCTTTGCCATATAGGGTTAGTTATAAGCTGTGACTTGCCGTTCAAAGATATAACCGGTTCAGGAACATATCCTATCGGAACACCGAAACGGATTAAATTTCTTATACTCCAATAAAGTGACAACGGGGCAGCAACTCCAAGAAAAGCACACATCTGTCCGAAAAGTCTGCCGAATTGTTTTTTGTTTTTTGCGATGATTTTTTTGACAAGTGCAGTAATGAATATAACCGCAACAGGAACGGCAACTATACCCACCGACATCTTTGTAAACATTCCCAAACCAAAGAACAGTGCAACTTTCAGGATATTTTTTGCACGCTGATTCTTGTACCACTTTATAGCGGCAAGAAGAGTCAGCATAATAAACATTACTGAAAGCATATCGTTGTTCATTGTGCCACCCATACAGATAAGTACAGGTGTAAAGGCAGCAATCGCCGTCGAAACGCAAAGGGCAACTTTACGGACACCAAGTTCAACGAGTATTTTATACACCGTTATTATTGTAAACATAGCGTAAAGCAGGGTAGGGAACTTACAGTTCTGTACGGCAATAACCAGCGGCACTCCGAGTGAAGTTTCTATACGCAGGAAAATTGCCTCAATAATATGGTGAAGCGGCGGGTGATAATACTGTGCAAAGGTTGTAGGGTCAATCTGCGGAACATTCCATGTATCATATATATATCCTATGTAGCCGATGTGACCGTTCGGCTGAAAGAGTGTTCCCAAGTCAAATTGTCTTACAGCAAAATCCGTATAAAGAATATAAAAAAGATGTATCACAAAACTCGCCATGAATATTGCAATCAATATCCTTTGATAACACCATTTTTTCTTTATGGTACATAATACAATATAAAATATAACGGCTGCTGTCAGAAACGCAAATATTACAAATGAGTTTCTTGATTCAAGAAAATTGTCCGTCGGCACTATTGCAAATATTCTGAGCATAATATAAAAATAAATTACTGCTGCAAATATCGCAAGAAGCTGAATTAAATTAAGATTTTTGTTTTTTGAATGAACACTTTTTCGTATTTTTTTCTTTTTCTGCGTTATGGTAAAGGCCGCTATACCTACGAATACAAGTGCTGAAACATAGTTTACCGCCATAACGGTATCAACCCAAAAAACCGCCGTAGTCATCAAAGCCGTAAACCACAGAAAGAATGTGACAAGATACGGGTGCTGCAAAAGAGGTATAATTTTATTTTTTTTCATTTGATTTTTCCTCAAATCAATAAAAGATTTCAACTATTTATTATCATTAACAAATGATGATAAACAAGACCACAAATCAACTGATATATAAAGGAAGTCAAAGCCGTTTTCTGACTTTAACTTCCTGTTATTCTGTGAAAAAATGATTTTTGTTTGATTTAAGTTTATCTTTTCACAGGTTTATAATCAGATGTTTACTCAATTATTCATAAAGCGGGAACTTTGAGCATATTTCGGTTACGCCATCACGGATTTTGTCTGCACTGCCCTCAAAGTCGTTGAGTGCAAGAGTGATATATTCTGCAATCTTGTCCATTTCTTCAACGCCAAGACCTCTTGTTGTAACGGCAGGAGTACCGATACGGATACCGCTTGTAATAAACGGACTTCTCTTCTCGTTAGGAACGGTGTTTTTGTTGACAGTGATATATACCTCGTCAAGTCTGTGTTCAAGTTCCTTGCCTGTTACTTCACTGTCGGTAAGGTCAAGCAGCATAACATGGTTATCAGTACCGCCTGAAACAAGCTTGTTGCCTCTTTTGATAAGACCGTCGGCAAGTGCCTTTGCGTTCTTTACGATATTTTCACCGTAAGCTTTGAACTCAGGTTTGAGTGCCTCACCAAGACAAACTGCTTTTGCGGCAATTATATGCATAAGCGGACCACCCTGTGTACCGGGGAATACAGCCTTGTTGATAGCCTTTGCGTATTCTTCCTTGCAGAGAATCATACCGCCTCTCGGACCACGGAGAGTTTTGTGTGTTGTTGTTGTAACGAAGTCAGAATAGGGAACAGGGTTCGGATGCACTCCTGCCGCAACAAGACCGGCAATATGAGCCATATCAACCATAAGATAAGCTCCGCATGCATCGGCAATCTCACGAAAACGCTTGAAATCAATAATTCTCGGATATGCACTTGCACCGCATACAATAATTTTCGGCTTAACCTGCATAGCTGTTTCATAAACTTTATCGTAGTCAATTCTGTGTGTTACAGGGTCAACGCCGTATGAAACAAAGTTGAAATATTTACCCGAAATATTTACCGGTGAACCGTGTGTAAGATGTCCGCCCTCAGAGAGATTCATACCCATTACCGTGTCGCCCGGTTCAAGCATAGCAAAATAAACGGCAGTATTTGCCTGTGCACCCGAATGTGGCTGAACATTTGCAAATTCGGCACCAAAAAGCTCACATGCACGCTTTCTTGCAATTTCTTCTACAACATCAACATACTGACAGCCGCCGTAATATCTTTTTCCGGGATAACCCTCAGCATATTTATTTGTAAGAACCGAACCCATCGCCGCCATAACGGCAGGTGAAACAATATTTTCAGACGCAATAAGTTCAAGATTTCTACGCTGTCTTTTGAGTTCATCGTTCATAGCAGCCGAAACCTCGCTGTCATACTGTCCGACAAATCCAATAGTATCCATTAAATCATTGTACATAAGATTTTACCTCTTTTCGATTATATTTTTAATAATTATACACTATATGCCAATTTAAATCAAGATAAATTGACAAGGCATAATAATATAGTATTTCATTATTTAATTTTGAAAATATTTTAATTCTTTTAAAACATAAAATTAAAAACTTATTCACAGTCATTTAACAAATTCTGATAAATCAGTAGTTATAATAGAGTTGTACTCATAAAGACGGAGCCGCACCGTCAGGGTACAAATGTTCTACCCTCCTCAATATTCCCCTTAAATTTAATGAGAGGAAATCCCCGACTCCGCCGCAAGAGTCGGGGTTTTTCGTTTTCAAAAACAGGCACAGGAACTTTTTATGGTTTCTGTGCCTGTTTTATTATAATATATTTTTTGAAATTTTCAGCGGACGGGTATATTTTCGTTTGAGAAAATAAATCAAACCCACAGCCGCCATAACCGCAAGACCTATTGCTATATCAAGACCTGCCGCAAAAAGAAACGACATATCCGCAAAACTCATATTTGTCGCCTGAATAGCCTCAGAAACCGCAATTCCGCCGCCTTTTTGTTCAATCAGTATTGACATATTTGCAACGAGAGCAATATACTCCGCCATCACTAAAACCACCGCAGAAATCAGCTCACAAATAACCGCACTTTTTTTTGTTGCACGCTGACCTGTCACAACAAAGCCGATAAAAGACAGGAAAATAATAAACAGACTGCCTGTACCGTACATATTAAAAAACTGATAAAGCAATACATAAACAGCCGCACCGAGTAATGCACCAAAAACCGCACCTGCTATTCCTGCCGGCATATTCTGAGTTTTTTTGTCGAACACATTTTTCTTGTGTTCGTAGCGACGGCGTTTTCTTGCAACACACAAATCGCACATCGGCATAAGCTCCCGTCCGACAATATACAGTCCTGTTTTTTTGTTACGGGAACACACACAGCAAACAGGTATGATTTTTCCGCTTTTGCATAATTCGATTATGAATTTTGCCGTTTCTTTAAGTTCATTTTTATCAATAGCGGAATCCACCGTCATTTTAAGATTTATATTTATTTTTTTGTCCGCATAAACAGCTTTTGTAATACAGCTTTTATGTCCGGCGGCAAATTCTTTCAGCATATTCTGAACATCTATTGCGTCATTCGAGTTTTCCGTGCCTGCACTTAGCAAGAGGGAATAGCGTTTTTCTTTTTCGCTGAATTGTATTCTTGTATGAAATCCCTCAAACGAGTTAAATGCCGTTTTTGCTTTTTCGCAGTAACGGTAACCCACCGTTATAATAAATTCCTGAAATTCGCTCTCTGTCACAGTTATCACCACCCTTTTAACAGTGTGGAGAGTGGAGTGTGAAGAGTGGAGTTATATTATAGCCGCCTCTAATCCCGCTACAATAAAATTATTGTTACGGACAGCATATAACACTAAAAACTCCGCACAACCTACTCCTTTACACAACTCCACACTCCACTCTCAACTCTCCACTCTCTTTATGAAAGTCTTACTGCCTGGTTCTGAACATTTCTTTTGCAGAAAAAGCCGACAATCGAAACAACAGCAGTCACAATATATCCGATAAGTCCGATACCCCAATCGTGTATAATAGCTCCGATTATTTCGGGAGTCTGGAAAACATCCGAAATAAAGCTGAACGCCTCAAAGAACGACATTTGGTATCCGTAATCTCTGTACAAAGAACTTAAACTGTTATATATATCGATGCCGAGTGCAAAGTACATACCAATAAGCAACATAACAAGAGAAATTCCAAGTGATATAAAAAGTCCCGGTACAGTCATCTTTTTGCCAAGTTTTTCAAAAAGCAGTACACCCAGAAATCCTGCCACAATACCTGCCAGCACAACGACCTTTCCCATCATAGAGAAAATTATCCATAAAACAGCACCGGCAAGTCCGCCGAGAATTGCACCGAGAACACCGAGCGGATAGTTTACTGATTTTTGGCTTTCCACATTTGCCTGCTGTAACATAGTGCTTTGTACACGGTTAAAGCAGTTAGGGCAGAGGCAGTGTACATTTCCTCTTACGGAATAAAAATCCGTCGCTACCTGTTGACCGCAGGCATTACAAACAGGAATACAGCCGCTCTGAGTCACAAAATGCATAATTGCGTCTGTTGCCTCTTTGACATTTCCGGTAATATCTATTGACATACCGCTCTTGTAAACTATCGAAATAGTATTATTGCTGTAATTTGCCATATTTACGGTCTTTTTTCTGTCAGCAGAAAACTGCTGCAAATATGCATTAAGCGTAACCGCACCGTTTTCGTCCTGCGGACTGCAAGATGCCGAAACAGTGTAGGTTTTTGCAGCCGGATCGATTTTAACCATAAAAGGAATACCGTTAAACTTTGCATATCCTGTTGCCGCTGACTGAACATATGTATATCCGAGTGATTGCAGCTGTGTCTGATAGTTTGCCATTTTAAGCAACTCCTTATTATATGTTGTTTTTGGGGGCAAGTATATTTTTAGCTTTATGAATTTGCAGATTACCGCAAAATCGGCGTGCAGAAAAATGCTCTGCACACCGATTTCCGAGTCAAATTATATAAATTGATTATTTAACTTTCCAAAGCTCAGTAGCATACTGAAGAATTGTACGGTCACTCGAGAACATTCCTGCGTTTGCGGTATTGATAAGGCACTTTCTGCCGAAAGCTCTTCTGTCCTTATAGTCAGCGTTTACTTTGAGTTTTGCGTCAATGTAATCCGGCAGATCTCTGAGGATGAAGTAGTGGTCAGCCTGATGCCAGCTTGCACCTTCGAGAAGTGCTGTGTGAAGCTCTGCGAATGAGCCTTCGCCTGTCTTGCCGCCGTCTGAGAAGCGTCCGTCGATAAGTGTGTCGATAACTCTCTTAACCTCAGGATTTGATTCGTAAATCTTCTTTGGATCGTAGCTGTCTTTGATTTCGTTGATTTCTTCAACTCTTGCACCAAAGATGTACTCGTTTTCTTCGCCTGCCTGCTGTGCAATTTCTACATTAGCACCATCATAAGTACCGAGTGTAACTGCACCGTTGAGCATAAACTTCATATTACCTGTACCGGAAGCCTCTGTACCTGCTGTTGAAATCTGCTCTGAAACATCAGCAGCTGTAACAATCTTTTCAGCGTATGATACATTGTAGTTTGCAACAAATACAACACGGAGTTTCTGATTTACATCAGGATCGTTGTTTACGAGGTTTGCAATCTCGTTGATGTATTTGATGATAGCCTTTGCACGAGCATATCCCGGAGCAGCCTTAGCACCAAAGATGAATGCTGTCGGTGTGAAATCAGGGAGTTTGCCCTCTTTCAGACGGAAGTAGATAGCCATAATTGAGAAAGCGTTGAGAAGCTGTCTTTTGTACTCATGCAGACGCTTAACCTGTACATCAAAGATGAATGACGGGTCAATGTAAACATTGTCGTGTTTAGCAATAAAGTCGCTGAGCTGTTTCTTCTTGATTGACTTGATTTCGTTGAATCTGTCAATCATCTTGTTGTCAATCTTCGGTTCGAGCTTTTTGAGTTCATCAAGGTTACGAACCCACTTGGTGCCGATATTGTCTGTGATGAGTTCAGAAAGTTCAGGGTTGCAGAGTCCGAGCCATCTACGCTGTGTAATACCGTTTGTCTTATTCTGGAAACGCTCCGGATAAATAGCATACCAGTCTTTGAGAACATCGTTTTTAAGGATTTCTGTATGAATCCATGCAACGCCGTTTGTGTAGCTTGATGCATAAATTGCAAGACGAGCCATATGAACAAGGTTGCCGTCGATAATCTTCATATCGTCAATCTTTGTTCTTGGAGCTTCTTCTTTCTTGTCCTCGTCGTCTTTTTCGTCTGTTTCAGCCTTTTCAGCAGTTTCAACAGGAACATTGAGTCCCTTTGCTGTGAGGTCAGCTACAAGACGGTCGTTAATCTTAACGATAATATCGTAAATTTCAGGAATAATGCTGATGATGAGCTTGTTGTCCCATTTTTCGAGAGCCTCAGCCATAACAGTGTGGTTAGTATATGCAAAGGTCTTCTGAGCGATTTCAAATGCCTGGTCAAATGAAAGACCGTCATTCTGAAGAAGTCTGATAAGTTCAGGAATTGATACAACAGGATGTGTGTCGTTGAGCTGAATAGCTGTTTCGGCAGCAAACTGTGAGTAATCGTTTCCGTGTTTTTTCTTATATCTCTTGATGATGTCCTGCAATGAAGCAGAGCAGAAGAAGTACTGCTGTTTAAGTCTGAGAACCTTGCCGTCATAGCTGTTGTCGTTAGGATAAAGAACCTTTGAGATATTCTCAGCGTCGTTCTTCTCTTTAACAGCCTGATCGTACTTGCTGTCGTTGAATGCAAGGAAGTCAAAGTCGTTTACAGCCTCAGCCTGCCACAGACGGAGAGTGTTGATGTTGTCTGTGCCGTAGCCGATAACAGCCATATCATAAGGAACAGCCTTTACTGTCTGGTCAGCAAATTTAACTGTTACGATGTCATCATTTCTTCTGATGCACCACGGATCACCGAAACGCTGCCAGTCATCAGCAACTTCTACCTGATAGCCGTCAACAATCTGCTGTTTGAACAGACCGTATTTGTAGCGGATTCCGTAGCCGTCAAGCGGTACATCGTGTGTTGCAGCAGAATCAAGGAAGCAAGCTGCAAGTCTTCCAAGACCACCGTTACCAAGTGCGGCGTCGTCGATTTCTTCAAATACATTGATATCAATACCCTTATCGGCAAGGAGTTTCTTTGTCTGATCGAGAACTCCCATAGCGTACAGGTTATTGTACATCATACGTCCCATAAGGAATTCAGCAGAGAAGTAGTATGCACGGCGATGTTCAGCGTGATTTTTCTTGCTCTGTTCCCATCTTTCTGTAATGTCGCCCATCATAGCCTTTCCGAGAGCATCGTGAAGCTCAGCCGGTGAAAGCTCGTTGAGTTCCTTACAGTACTCATTCTTAGCGGTAAGTATGAGGTTGTCAATAATGGCATTTTTCTTCATGTTTTTGTCGTCCTCCAGCCTTCTGTAAATTTTTGACAAGTTATAGAGTCTTTGTGCGATTTGCGGAGTTGCTGCTCCTTTTTTCATTCTCCATGTCCAGTTGCCGCCGAGTGTTGACGGAATGTTCATTCTTGCCTCGCTGCCAAGGCCGAGAATGTCCTGCATCTGAACTATTGCATAATCACTGATACTTGCGTATGCAGTGCGAATGAAACCCCAGTTGTAACCCTCAGTCTTGCTGAGATTGCAATAGGCTTTGGCAAATTCAAAGTCCTTCTGTGAAGCACTGTCAAGCCAGCCCATAGCTGTGTCATTATCGTGTGTGCCGATATAGCAGACACTGTTGGTGGTGTAGTTGTGCGGCAGATAGTCGCTGTCTTCCTTTGAGTCAAAGGCAAATTCAAGAATTTTCATTCCCGGATAGCCGGATTCTTTGAGGAGTTTTTTAACTCCATCTGTCATAAATCCGAGATCCTCGGCAATAATCGGAACATCGCCCAGACGCTCTTTCATTTTGTTGAAGAAATTCATCTTCGGGCCGTCCATCCATTCGCCGTTTACTGCGGTTTTATCACCGTAAGGAATAGCGTAGAATTCATCAAATGCACGGAAATGGTCTATTCTTGTTACATCAAACAGTCTTGCAGCACCTGCAACACGCTTTATCCACCAGTCAAAGCCTGTTTCTTCAAGATAAACCCAGTCATAAAGCGGATTGCCCCAAAGCTGACCTGTTTCCGAGAAATAATCCGGCGGACAGCCTGCAACGCATACAGGTTTTCTGTCATTATCAAGCCAGAATACATCAGGATTTGCCCATGTATCAGCACTGTCCATCGCAACATAAATCGGCATATCTCCAAAGAGAAGAATACCGTTGTCGTTTGCATACTTTTTGAGTTCTCTCCACTGTTTGTAGAAGAGGAACTGTGTAAACTTCCAGAACATTACATCATCTTTGAGAAGATTCATATAATATTCGATAGCATACTGATATCTGTATTTTATGTCCTCAGCCGGCCATTCGGTCCAGGCTTTTTCACCAAAATACTTTTTGACCGCCATATAGAGTGCATAGTCAGTCAGCCAGCTGTTTTCGTCATGACAAAAATCCCAGAATTCACGCTGATTGCCTTTCTTATAGTTTTCATAAGCGGTTCTCAGAACTTTGAATCTCTCGTTGTACATTTTTTCATAGTCAACATACTGAGAGTTATCGCCCCAGTCGATTTGTTTGAGGTCTTCTCTTATAAGAAGTCCTTCATCGCAGAGCATATCAAGGTCAATCATATAAGGATTGCCTGCGTATGTAGAGAAAGACTGATATGGTGAATCTCCGTAGCTGGTTGGTCCTACCGGAAGCAGCTGCCAGTATTTCTGACCTGCCTCTTTCAGAAAATCGACAAATTCATACGCCGCCTTACCGAGTGTACCGATACCATAAGGTGACGGCAGTGAGGTAATAGGCATAAGTATGCCGGCACTTCTTGCCATTAGTAAATCATCTCCGTCCTTTAAAAATTGAAATTTTTGATAATTTAATTCCTGTGCGAAAAATCAGCACAGAAATATTCTCATTTGCACATAATTATAATTTTAATATTTGTCTAATATTTTAGCATATATAATTTTTTTTATCAATAGGAAATATGCAAATTTTTCTTCAACAAAAGTATCTTTTATTCTAAAATCAAAGATTTTTCGACACAAAACGAGTATTTTCGCACCAAACTAAAATTTTTTATCGACACATTTCAGTGCAAGATAAAGAGCGTGAGATGACGCAAGGTATCGAATAAGCTCCCTTTCGTCAGAAAAACCACGACTGAGATGAAGTTCCTTTGAAAAACTGTAATCCGCCGTGCTTATTCCTACATAAACAAGTCCGACAGGTTTTTCGTCAGTGCCGCCGGGACCCGCTATACCCGTTGTTGAAACGCCTATATCCGCACCCGACAGTCTGCGTATTCCGTCAGCCATTTCTCTTGCTGTCTGATGGCTGTATTCGGTATATTTTTCGAGTGTTTCGGCGGATACTCCCAGAAGTCCGTGCTTTATGCGGTTAGAGTAGGAGCATACTCCACATTCAAGCACTTCCGATGAACCCGAAACCTCCGTTATTCTTTTTGAAACAAGTCCGCCTGTAATACTTTCGGCGGTGGCAATTTTCAGGTGTTTTTCTTTCAGTTTAGTGACAAGTGCCGTCTGTAAGTTTCCTGTATCTATGCCATAAATATTTTCACTGCCGATTACTGATTTTATCTGCTCGATAACGGGGTTTATCATTTTTTCGGCTTTTTCCTTGTTTTCTGCGGCGGCGGTAACTCTCAGAAGAACCTCGCCGTCCTTTGCGTAGGGTGCAACGGTAGGATTTTTGAGTGTTGTCATCATATCTTTCAGCAGTGTTTCAGCTCTCGACTCGCCGAAATCAAACAGGTGAACCGTGCGTGAAAACATTGTATTACCCGTGAATTTCTGCAAAAGCGGCGAAACATAATTTATAAACATAGGTTCGATTTCTCTCGGCGGACCGGGCAGAAGTACAAGAATCTTTCCATTTTTTTCAATATAAATTCCGGGTGCCGTACCGCAGTCGTTTTTTATTGCCAAAGCACCGTCGGGAATATATGCCTGCTTTTTGATTGACGGAGTCATACTGCGGTTGATTTTCCTGAAATATTCCTCGATATGTTCCATAGAGTTTTCGTCAAATTTCAGTTCAAGTCCCAGAAGCTCAGCCGCTGTTTCTTTTGTAAGGTCGTCATAGGTAGGACCCAGTCCGCCCGATGTTATTACAATATCGTTGTTTTCGAGTGCCTCTCTGAGAGATTTTTTCAGTCTGTCGGAATTATCGCCGACAACCGTCTGATGATATACATTTATGCCAAGTCCTGCAAGCTCCCTCGACAGAAACGCCGCATTCGTGTTTACAATATCTCCCAGCAGAAGTTCTGTTCCCACACAGAGTATTTCAGCTTTCATATTCATACTTCCTTTAATTTCTAAATAGCTTATATTTCCGCATAAAACTGACCTTTCACAGAATAATTACGAATTACGCATTACGAATTACGCATTATATTTTAGCATTTTATCGCTTTGATGGCAACAATTCGCTGTAATATATTATTGTTTGTTGTGCAAATACTTAGTATAAAGAAAAATCAATAAAGCATTACTGTTCCGATATAATAATAAAAGCTACAAAATACAGGAATAAATAGCTTTATTAACAAATTATTAACATTTAAAAATTTTAAAGATAGTATAATGAAAAGTACAGACTTAAAATCAAGTCGGTATTCAAGCCATTTTCACGCATTGTAAACAACAACGGATAAACGCCTTAAAATATGCCGCATAAGCGGATTTATCACAGGCGGATTCGACGGAAAAGGAGGATTTTTTATGCTGAAAGACCAGCCTTTTTTTAACGCTTTGCTTATAAATATTCTTCTTGGAGCAGTATGGCACTATGCTACATTCTTTTTGTGTATTTCGATAAACAAAAGCTTTTTTGACCCGAACCGCAAAATGTATCAGCCGCACAAATGGGAAAGAGGCGGAAAATTTTACAGTGATGTTCTAAAAATCAACAAATGGAAAGATTTTCTGCCGCAGCATGTCGGCAAAGACGGATTTTCAAAAGACCATCTTGACGATGTTTCGATTGAATATCTTGACGAATTTATAATGGAAACCTGTCGTGGAGAATGGAACCATACAATGAACTGCCTTTATGCAATAGCACTTCTTCTTATGAATGACCTGCCTTTCGGAATATTGCTTACAATAGCTCTGTTTCTCGGAAATCTTCCTTTTGCCATAATTCAGAGATACAACCGTTTCAGACTTCAAAAGCTGAGAAAAACAATCATTCGCAAGCAGGAAAGAGCTGCTCGAAACGCAGATAAAATTTCCGTCAGAACCGAAAAGGACGAAGTCAAAACAATAAATATGAATACGGCAGGCGAGGATACAGCCGTAAATCAGATTTAAACGGAGTTATTATTATGGATTGGTTTTTTGCTGACAACATAGGCGAAACTCACCTTATTACAGGTGAGGACGCCGTTCATATAACAAAATCCCTCAGAATGTCAGTGGGCGAGTGTCTTACATTGTGCGACAGCAATAAGACCGAGCATTTATGCAGGATTGAACGCATAAACAATGACGGAGTTTTTGTGCGTGTAATATCCGAAAGCGAATGTCATAACGAACCCAGTGTAAATGTAACGCTTTTTGCGGCACTTACAAAGGGTGACAAAATGGAAACGGTAATTCAGAAAGCCGTTGAAATTGGTGTACACAGTATTGTGCCTGTTCTTACTGACCGCTGTGTTTCACGACCCGACAGCAAAGCCGCTGCAAAAAAAGTTCAACGCTACCAAAAAATCGCATCACAGGCGTCAATGCAGTCACGCAGAGCGATTATTCCTCAGGTTGAAAATATAACGGAACTCAAAAAAATTCCGGAAATTCTGAAAAGTTTTGACAAGATAATTCTTTTTTATGAGGGTGGCGGAGAACCCCTCAGAAGTATTATTACCCAAAATGATAAAAATATTGCAGTATTTACCGGTCCCGAAGGCGGCTTTGAAGAAAGGGAAGTAAATCTCCTTACTGATTCAGGAGCAGTCTGTGCAACACTCGGAAAACGCATACTCCGTGCCGAAACAGCACCGCTTGTTGCACTCTCGGCAATAATGTTTCACACGGGTAATCTTGAATAAACATCTCAAAATTCCAACAGAAAAAACTTTGCAAAGGGGCTGTTTAAATGCAGTTCCTTTATTTTTTGCTTAACAAAAATAAACTTTTAAAAATTTTTCAAAAAAATGAACCGATTCAGCCTCAAAAAGTATCTAATATATGAAAACAAAAACAAGGAGGCTGTTTTTTATGA
>JBJFIB010000114.1:18355-21540 GCA_051894195.1 Acutalibacteraceae bacterium | reverse complement strand
AATATGTCAAAGCAATTCTTGATTACATTCCTGACGGATATGTAAACATTTCCAACAATGTACACTCTTATCATTATTGTTATAATGGTAAGTTTGATTACAACAAGTGGAGTTTCCATATCAGCATTGAGGATTCAGACAGCTATGACGAAACAAAGCAGTATGTTGTTGAATCCTCAGAAACCGAATACAACGGAAACAAAACTATAATTTATAAGCAACAGCAGTGGTATGCAGATACTGATGTTTACAGTTATAGTGCAATAGAATATTTTGAAGATTTCGGCAAAGTAGTAACAATCACTTGTCAGGATTACATTGACAGTTATCCAAGCTATGAAGAATTTATAAACATAGTCAAGGGTTTACAGCTTGAAGAATATCCTGACTATGAAGAACCTGACATTTCCCTGAGAGATACTTATTCAGACGCCGATTTTGAAAATAATATATTACAAAACTTAGGACAGGACTTCAATATGACTTCATTAACGGAAGACGGTCTTACAAGCCTTGTCGTAAATGTAAAATCTGTTGAAGAAAAAACAAGTTCAGACGGACTTGAAAAGCTTGACTTCTTCCACGAAACTGATTTCAGTATACACGACCAATATTTCGATTCTGACAAAAAGCTTATCACACCATACACAAGAGTTGATATTGAGAGTGGTGACGGCATAAACAGCCTTTCTGACAGTAAAGAAATAGAGGACAACAGACATTTTTATATTATCAGCATTGATGTAACTTCTCTGAATAACGACATTGATAATGTAAAAGGCGATATGTTCAGACCGGGTATTGCAAAATACATAAACGGAGAAGTTGAGTATGATTCGTACGGCGGAGAAGTACGAGAAATCTATATCAAAGACTTTGATGAACCAATGAGTCTTAAAACAGGTGAAACCAAAACATACACATACGGTGTTATTGTGGACGACGACGCACTTGACAATGCATATATAACTGTTGAAAATGAAAATACAACTATAAACGACAGTGAACAAATGATTTACCACGATATCAACAGATATTTAATAAGCTTAAAGGATCGGTGAAGTTATGAATAAAGAAAAATTTACCGACCTTGTGCTTGACAGCGAACAAACTCTTTATAAAGTTTCAATGTCTATGCTGAAAAACGAAAAGGATTGCGAGGACGCTGTTCAGACAGCAATCCTTACAGCTTACGAAAAGTTGGACACACTTAAAAATGAAGAATATTTCAAGACCTGGCTTGTTCGTATTCTTATAAATACATGCAACAAACAGCTTAACAGCAGAAATAAACTGGTCAATATAAGTGATTATCAGACTACTGAGGTAAGCTCAGACTTCTCATCAGAGGAAATTGAGGTCAGGCTTGCAGTTGAAAAACTACCTTTGAAAATCCGACAGGTTGTAGTGCTTTATTATACAGAAGGTTTTTCTGTAAAAGATATAAAGCATATACTGAGAATTCCTGAGGGAACAGTTAAAAGCAGGCTTTCAAAAGGCAGAGAACTGCTTAAATCAGAATTAGGTAAATAATAGCTGTAATTTTATTGGCTGTATATAAGAAAAGGCTTTGGAGTTTTTATTGCTCCAAAGCCTTTTTTGTATAATAGAAACAAGCGACCCTCAGAACCCTGAAAGCCGCTTGAATACTGTATTTTTGTTGGAGCTGATAACCAGATTCGAACTGGTGACCTCATCCTTACCAATGTAGATAATTGTTTTTGTTCTCATTTGTGATATTTTTAAAAAGTCAGTATTTATCGGCATTACAGCGGCTTATATATTATATTTGTGAATACATTTACAGCGGCATAAATTTATAAATAAAGAACAATAAAGGACAAATAAAGGACAAGCAAAGGACAAAAATAAACAAGGTATAATGCACCGTAACAAGTGAATTATACCTTGCTTTTTTATACTGTTTTCTTTTTTTCTGTTGTCAGTATTTCGCCGATAATGTCCGAAGCCTTTTGTTCAGCCTCTTCTATTGCGTGAACATACCTGTTTGTAGTTGATAATTGAGTATGTCCGAGCCTTGCCGCTACCGCCTTAATGTTTACACCGCTTGACAATGCCACAGTCGCCGAAGTATGCCGTAAAGCGTGGAACTTCTTATGTTTCAGATTATTCCGTTTTAAGAATTTTGAAAACATCAATGTAGGGCTTGTAGGGTATAGCATTTTACCGTTATTCTGTATAAATACCCAGTTTTCGCCTATCCATACCGTACCGAGTTTTAACCTTTTTTCAGCCTGTTCTATACGCCATTCTTCTAACAGGTTTATACAAACTGTCGGGATTTTTACCACACGGCTTTTATGTGTCTTTGTGTCCTTTACGCCTGTTTGCCCTTTATAAGCGTATGCACTTTTTGAAATGGTAATAATTCCTCTTTCAAGGTCTATATCTTTCCAAGTCAGAGCGACAAGCTCACCACGCCTTGCACCTGTGGCAATAGCTAAACATATAAGTGTCTGAAACATCAGCGGCTCATTGTTAAGACAGTTAAGCATTTCTGATAATTCCTCTTTGGTGAAAATTTCGGTTGTTTGCTCACCTATTGACGGCAATTTAATAATGCCGCTGTCAGCCGGATTTTCTGTAATAAGCTGTAATTGATAAGCATTATGCAAAATGGATTGAAGAACAACATAGTATCTTCTTACTGTTGCCGGCTTATATGTGCCGCCTTTTCCGTCCTGTCGTAATTCACCTGTTGACAATTCATTGACAAATTTTTGCACTTGTAGCGGCTTAATATCTTTCAATTTCAAGTGACCAAGAGCCGGAACTATAAATCTATCAATAATTCTTTTATAGCTTTTCAAAGTCGTTTCCGCCATTTCACCCTCTACATTTTCAAGATATTGTGGTATGAAGTCAACAAGCCTTATATTGCCACCGTTCCCGACCTTTCCGCTTTTAACCTTGTTTTCAAATTCAGCGGCAACCCTTTGTAATTCCTTTTGTAGTTGCTTTTCTGTGTATTTCTTTTCGGGTTTCCAAGTCATAGACTGAACAATCTGTTTGCCGTTGACATCATAACCGCACGACACCCTTATCAAATAAGCGTCCCCACGCTTTTTAATTGTTGCCACAGTCAAACACCGTCCTTTGAATTGTCGCCGGAGCTGTCGGAGCAGTCAGAGCCGCTGTCTGAATTGCTATTGTCGGAGCTGTCA
>JBJFIB010000114.1:0-18255 GCA_051894195.1 Acutalibacteraceae bacterium | reverse complement strand
GGAGCTGTCGGAGCAGTCAGAGCCGCTGTCTGAATTGCTATTGTCGGAGCTGTCATTATTATTTAATTTTGTTACTGTACATCTATTTTTTATATCACGATTAGAATATTCTTTTGCAAAGTCTGTTACTAAATTTATAAGTTTGAATAATGCAAGGCTTTTCTTGTCAACATATTCCGAACTATTCATATCATTTTGAAGTAAATCAGACACCCAGTTACAAACATCATATTCATCAATATATCTAACAAAATCTGAACTACATTCCTCTATAAAGCGGCTCATTATTTCAGAATATATACTAATATCCTCATCATCTTGAATTTTTACATTTTCATCATTTAATTCTTGAACAGCTATTTCTGACAATCCTGTATAGTCGCAAACCTGTTTAATGTCAACATCTGTGGTTGAAACATCTGACAAGCCCAGTAAATAATCGGTTGTAGTATTGTAATGTTCCGCTATCATTATAAGCCTGTTAATGTCAATCATTCTTTTACCGTTTTCATAATTTGCAAGGCTTGCCCTGTTACATTTAATCACTTTTGCTAAGTCTTCTTGTTTTTCGTTTGCCTGTTTCCGTAGATTTGAAATCCTTGAACCTATTATTTGATTTTGCATATAATCACCCTTTTATTTTTGTTTCAATTTGAAACTTATGAAATTTATGTTTCAAATTCTATTGACAATCTTTTTGACACATATTATAATAAAAGTGTCATTAACTTGATAATACCTTTTTATAATTGAATTGTCAAGATGTTGACATAAAAAATTAGTGAGGTGATATTATGGCAAACGCTGAAATTCGTGCAAAAATAGCTTTTTCGGGGCTGAAACAATACAAAGTCGCCGAAGCGTTAGGAATGGCTGAAACAGCATTTTCAAGGAAATTGCGTAAAGAGCTTTCAGACACCGACAAGAGCCGTGTTCTGTCAGTCATTGACAAGCTCAGCGGTAAATCAGAACAGGCATAAAAAATACCGCCCGACTTATGGCCGTAAGTCAGACGGTTAAAGCAAAAGCAAGAATACAGGAAAAATCGAACCGCTGTATAAAATGCTTTAATCTATTTTAGCATTTTTCAGCGGCTGTGTAAAGAACAGGAGCGAAAAATTATGTATGAAGAACAGAACGAAAACTACAAGAAATATGTACCACAGGTTGAACCGTACACAATACCAAGAGTTATAAGCATTAAAGCCGCCGCAAAGGAATTTAGTATATCTGAATGGACAATCCGCCGCTGGATAAAAAGTGGACAGTTGCCCGTTGTAAAGTGTGGTAATTCATTCCTGATTAACTGCACTGTGTTTTCAAAATTCCTTGAAGGACAGTGTCAGCCGGTAACGGTTGAACCGCTGAAACCTGTTGCTGTCGGAGAGAATGGAGAGCTTTTCGCCGAAGATACACCAAGCAAGCGTAAAGGCAAAGCAGTCAACAAAATTAAGCCTATATTCTGATTAAGGCGGTGTGACAATGCAAGAGTATTTCAGCACTGAAAACGCCCGTTATTTTGAAACAGAGCCTTTCAGCCGTATTCTGTCCCTAATAGGTGACGGACAGGAAAACGCAATACATAAAGCGGATTTGATACGCTGTACAGGTTTACCCGACCGAGAATTAAGAAAAACAATAGAATTTCTCCGAAGAAAAGGCATTGTTATTATTTCAGACAACAGCGGCTATTATTTCCCGGAGAACGAGGCTGAATTAAGTCATTACATATTACAGGAAAAAAGCAGAGCTGAAAGTGTACTTTATACTTTACGCTCAGCAAAAAGACTGTTAAGACAGCTTGAAAACGATAACGATTAAACACAAACACAAAAGCCGCTGCACCACAACGGAAAACAGCGGCTTATTTCATTTAACGAGGTGAAAAAATAATTTGAGTTATAAAGACATTCCACAGGAATTGAAAGACCTGAAACAATGGGTATGTTACAGAGATAAAGCACCGCTGTCACCGCTTTATAACGGCAACGCAAGCCCTACAAACCCCGACCACTGGGGAACATTTGAACAGGCAGTCAGAGCAATAGAAAAGTACAATTACAAGGGTATAGGTTTTGTATTCACGGACACAACGCCATATTGTGGCATAGATATTGACCATTGTATCAACACTGATACAGGGGAAATAAACCATAATGCACTTGATATTATTCAGACTATGGACACCTACACGGAATTATCACCAAGCGGAACAGGGCTGCATATTATCTATAAAGGCAAAAATCACCCTACCGACTGGAAAAAGAAGAAAACGGACGCACTGGGCAAAGGTGTTGACCTTGAAATGTATCAGGAACAGCGATATTTCAGAGTTACAGGCAACCAGTACGGCGATTATTCCGCTGTATGTGAAGCTGAAAGTATGGCAGAGCTTGTATATAATACATATTTCAGCAAGACAGAGGACAAACCTGTCGTTACTCCTACACCTGATATACAGCCGCTGTCAGACTGTGGCAACAGTCAGAGCCTTTCAGACGATAGAATAATTGAACTTGCAAGCAAGAATAACAGGAGTTTTTCAAGCCTTTACAGCGGAAATACAGCAAATTACAGCAATGACGACAGCAAGGCAGACGCTGCACTTTGTTCTATACTTGCTTTTTACACAAAAGACACAACACAAATTGACCGTATATTCCGTAAATCGGGGCTTATGCGTGACAAGTGGGACAGACCGACAGCCGGCAGTACATACGGCAAAATCACTATTGATTATGCTTTAAGCAAAAACACTGCAAGCTATGACGCTGATTATTACAGTAAAAACACGCCTGTTGCTGACCTGATAAAACCTGAAACTGTCGGGAGCAACGAGCCGTTCAGAATTGAAATTCCTAAATTCTCTTTTGAAGACATCAAATACTGGGAACAAAATGCCATATCAACAGCGGAACATTTCGCAAACTGCATAAAAGATTATGTTTGTTATGTTCCGGAGCTTAAAGGCTTTATGATATGGAACGGCTGTGTATGGGTTGAAGATATTGACGGCTGTGCTGTGATGGGCTGTGTAAAACAGTTTGTTAAGAACTGTTATGACTGCATACCCTCAAAGAAAAGCACTGTGTCAGTAGCAAAAGAGCGTTTATCTGAACAAGGAAGAACCAAAGAAGAAATTGAAAGTTTACCGCTGAATAAAATCACGGAAGAGGCTAAACTGACAAAAGAAGAGCAAGAAGAAATTGAAAACGAAAATCAGGCACTTGATTATATAGCAAAATACTATAAACAGCAGCTATCATTAAAAGCCCGAAAAAGCATTATTGAGGACACCCACGACCTGTTAAATGTCAGCTATAAGAACTTTGACAATAAGCCGCTGATTTTTAATGTATTGAACGGTACGCTTGATTTAAGCACTATGACACTGTATGACCACAGAAAAGAAGATTATTTAACGGTTGTTGCTAATGTAATATATGACCCGACAGCTACCGCCCCTATATGGACAAACTTTATTGATACTGTATTCTGTGGTAATCAGAAAGACGCTTTATTTATGCAAAAGGCATTAGGTTACAATCTTAGCGGTAAAAAGAACGCTGAATGTTGTTTCCTCTGTTACGGTCCTACAACAAGAAACGGTAAAGGTACATTATTCAATACTATTCTTGATGTTTTCGGCGGTTACGGAAAACAAATGGAATTTTCAACTATTGCAAGGGCGAAAAACCAAAAAGACGGCAGCTCACCAAGCCCCGACATAATAAGGCTTAAAGGTGCAAGGCTTGTTAGTGCTTCAGAGCCTAAAAAGGGCGTATATTTTGATGAAAGCCTTTTAAAGCAGCTTACAGGGCGTGACCCGATAACAGCAAGAAGTCTATATAAAGAGCCTATACAATTCTTTCCTGAGTTTTCTATTTTTATATCCGCTAACAATAAGCCCGGTGTTTCAGACCCTTCATTGTTTCAGTCCGACAGATTAAAGCAGATAGACTTTAACAGGCATTTCAGCGAAGAGGAACAGGACAAGAATTTAAAAGACAAGCTGATTGAACCAAGTGTAAAATCAGCGGTTTTGAACTGGCTGATTGAGGGGTACATTCTTTATAATCGTGAGGGTTTAATACCTACTGAGAATATGAAAGCAAGTTTGAAAGAATACCAAGACGACAGCGACATAATACAGCAGTACATCAATGAACGACTTGAAGAGGCAACCCACGAACATATGAACGAATGTATGAAAGGTACAAAAGTCAGAAATGATTATATTGAATGGTGTAAATATATGGGCGTTACTCCTATGGGACGGGCTACCTTTAAAGAAGAAATGAAAAAGCACGGTGTTAGTTATTGTATCAGTCACCACCAAGATGTAATTTTCAATTATAATCTGAAAAGTGAATTTGCATTTGATGTTTGTACATAGTATTCATAATTCACACATAAACGCAAAAAGGGAATACAAGGGGAACTTGTTATAAAAAGGGTGTTTTAGGGGTTTCAAACGGGGCTTAATTTTCTGAAATCCCTTGACACCAGCAATCCATAAACACAGTAAACATCAACGCTTGACAAAATAAGCGTTCTTATTCAGTCAAAAAGGGAAAAAAGGGGGATTTTTTCGCATAAACTCTTTTTTGTATATATAAGCAAAGCAAAATAATAAATAAATATATATATAATAGAAAAATCTTTTATAAAAATAAAATCCCCCTCCCTCCTTTTTCCCTTTTCAAGTATATATTGTGACTATATTTTAGCAAAAAGCAGCAGCGGAAAAACAAGCCGCTGTAAGATAAAAACAAAGGAGTTATTATTATGAAAAGCAAAATTTGTATGTTTAATTTTATCGTGGACTATAAGACAAAGGACGGACAGGACAAGCACCAAGCGTTTCAGGTGTTCGCCCTTAAAGGTATGACAAAGGTTTCAGCGGCTAACCTTATCACTGACCAGCTCAAAAAACAAGGCTATTATCCTACATCTGTTTTAATTATCAATGGGGACTATACTCTCCCGGAGCTTGAAGCAATGGCGGACAACCCTGTTATTGCTGAAAGATACCTTAAAAACTTTGAAATTAAAAACGCTCAATTTATTCCATACTGACATCTGACAAGCCGCTGACAGAGGAACAAAAGAAAACAGCCGCCCCACTTCTCAGCAGGACAGCCGCTGTATGTACATCAAATATATTTTATCATATAGGGGCGGTGTATTCAATGACTAATGAACAGCTTGTCACGCTTATTCAGAGTGGCCACAGGGAGTTATTGCCGGAGCTGTGGGAACAGACCGAACGGCTTATTAAAATGCTGATTATACGGTATGCGAAAAATAGAGTATTGCCGAACAGTATGGATATTGACGACCTGTTACAGTGTGGCTATTTTGCCTTGTTACAAGCCGTCAGAGCCTTTAAAGCTGATAATGGGTATAAGTTTACCACCTATCTGAATTACAGCGTAAAGAACGCTATTGACGAAGAAACAGGCAGTGACAGGAAACACTTTCAGGAAATATCATATAACAAGACCGTAAAAGATAAGAGCGGCGACAATGTAGAAATGCTTGACCTTATGGAAGACAGCACAGCGGAATATGATGTAATAGAACCTGTGGAGCTGTCAGACACGCAAAGAATAGTTACAGAGGCACTGGAACGGCTACCACCTGTACAGCGTGAAGTCATAAGCAAGCATTATCTTAAAGGCTTAACGCTTAATCAAATAGCAACGGAAAGGCACTGCACCATTGAGAATATAAGGCAATACATACGAGCCGGCTTTAAGACTTTGAGGAAAGACCGGGCATTGAGAAACCTGTACTTTGAGGGACAGCGGCTGTGCTATATGCAAAGATACAGCCTTTTCCATAGTAGCCCTGAATATTTCGAGGTTATAAGCAAGATTGAAGAGCTTGAACGCAATACAACCGAGTATATGACATACGGCAAACAACAGGCACGGCGGTTGCTGATACTGTCAAAAGCACAAAAGGAATACGACAAGAACCGTATATAACATCACAATTATTTGAAAATATGCAAACAATTCTTTTTATTGTGACTTATATATCGTATCCGCATTGACCGTTAAAGCACAATTAAGGCTTTAAGTATTCAGCGGCATTTCAGAATTGCAAGGTTGACTTTTATTGACTTTTTGTTGGATTTTGTTGGAGCATTTTAGCCTTGAACTCCGAGCGAACTCCGAGAACGAAGCCCGAGCGAAGCCCGAGAAAAGACCGACAAACAACGAGAACGAAGCCGTGAGGAAGCCGTGAAAAGACCGACAAACAACGAGCGAACAACGAGAACGAAGCAAGAGCGAACCGAGAGAACCACCAACACCCGAGCATTTCTCGGCACTTGATACAATGCCGCTGATATGCTATATATTATCACAATATAACCACTTACCCTGATTTAGGGTAAGTGGTTTTGTCTTGATGTATGCTCAAAATTAAGCCGACCTGTAAATTATAGGTGCTACACGGTAGCAGTCAGAGCAGAGCCATTACACATTCATTTCCTGAAATTGCTGTATTTTGCAGTAATTTTTCCGCTGTCTGTTTTATATGTCCGATTTTTTGGATATATTCCATTTTTGAAATAGTTACACCGACCTTTGTGTTTATGCGTGTTTGCCGCTGATAATTCCTATAAATTCCTATAATTCGCCTGTATTGAGTTTTTGGCGACAAGGGAGTATAACTATACCTTTTGAAGAAATGCCGCTGAAATAGGCTTAAAAAGGCTATATTTGCGTATGTATGACGATACCGAGAATAAGGAACAGCCGAACGAAATCCGTACGCACAAAACAATTATCGGTGAACGGTTCGTTCAGCGTTTTTGTCCGTCTGAAAAACGGACGCACCCCCTTTTAAAATTTCATTTAGGGAATTTTTTATATTTGTATGGGTTGCCCGATGTCAGAGCAATTCAGATTTTGGCTTAATGGGGTATAGGGGGGATATTGCCACAGCATACAAGGGAGTAGCAAAATGCGACACCCTGTAATACAGGGAGTTAATGCCCACAGCATAGCTATAAATGCCCTACAAACGATTTTTACAGTATATAGATAAAACTACTCCTTGAAAAGAAAAAGCTGTTACAGCGGCTTATAAGCAAAAACAAAGGCTGTCCGATTTTTTGGACAACCTTTTATTTTTTTTGCGGTTATGCCGGAACGGTTGCACCAGTGTTTCATCTGACATAATAGGGCGGCTGAAAGTTTAGCAGTCGGAGCAAGTCAGAGCGTCAATCAGAATTGCCGCTGTCCCTGTCCATTGTTTCATCAATCGCACGCTTGATAGACAAACTATTTAAATTTTAGTACCGTCTGGAAATTCAAATTCAGCTATCCATTTACCACCAAGAATTAAAGCAATTTTTTCTAAATCAGCACTTGAAAATTTATCTGTTTTCATTCTTTGGTTAAAAGCCTGTGGTGTTGTCCCTAATTGTCGTGCTAATTCTGATTCACTCATATTTTTATAAGCAAGAGCCATTTTTATCTTTTGTGCATTTGTCATTTTTTGCACCTCCTCTTTTTTTATTCTATATCTTGTTTCTAATCTTGTCAAGGAAATACTTTAAATATTAAAAAAATATTTTATAAAATCAAGAAAAAACTTAAAGAAAAGTATTGACATTATAAAGGAAATCCTTTATAATAAAGACAGTAAAGGAAACGCAAACACAAAACAAACACAAAGAAAGGTTGATTGATTATGTTTGAAAAATTTGGTTACACAGAAAAGGAAATTAAAGTTAGACAAATGACAATGGGAGCAATAGCACTCACAATAGCAAAAGAACTTGTTGAACACAATGACAAGGAAATGGAAATCAGAATTATTGATTGTTTTATCGGTGAAGTAAGCACATATAAGGGTATGGACGAACTTCTTGTAGAAAACTTCAATGCGGATTATAAAGTCAATGTTTACGGTTGTTCTATAATGCACGACAACAAAACAGACAAAGATTATATGAAAGTCATTATTTCAGATGAAGTTGAAGTGTGATTTAAAAATCAAGGTTTCTAAGTGGTTGTACCGACAAACAGCCACATTCCAGTCAAAGTAATGATACAGTAAAGGAGCGGTTAAGATGTTGAACAGGTCTAATATATGCAAGGTTGCTAACAAGCTCAGAAAACAAGGTTACAGCTTGTCCGCCTCATTCAGAATGGCGTGGAGGCTTGCAAAGAACACAGCGACCGTCAAAGTGGCAGGCGTTTCAAAGTACAACCGCCAGACCGCAATAGAACATCTTGCAAGATATTCCGCTGATACTGTGAACATTACATTGACAAGAGAAAAGACAAACAGATTTGACAGTAATGCAATAGCTGTGTATGTATCGGTTAAAGGCTCAAAGGCTTATAAAATAGGCTACATACAGGCTCATATAGCTAAACTTCTCAGCGGTGTAATAGATAACATCACCGAGATAAAAGCAAGCCTGAAAGCTATTACAGGCGGTTTCTATGCTGATATGTTACAGGGCTTATTGCTCAATCTGTCAATCTGAATGAAAAGTCGTGAAATACGACCTTTCCGACAACCTGAAAGGAGATGACCGGAGTTAAACTCATATCACACGCAAAACATACGAAGGGTAACATTTGAAATGTAACCTTTCCGACAACCTGAAAAGAGGCGATATTTTGCAAGAACGGACATTCAAAATCAATGCCGCTGATATGGCAAGCCTTTTAATGCTTTTGACAGCTATTGAGGACATAATAAACAGCGGCGGTAATGTGTCAGATGATGTGCTTGAAGAGCTTGAATTTGTACAACCGGAGCTTGAAAGAATTGTGTTTGACAATATGTAATCACAAAAACAGAAAGGAATTGAAAATTTAATGCAAAGTCAGAAAATAGACATAATGGAGCTGTCCGGCATTGACAAAGATGTTAATGCTATGGCATACATTATGCAAGATATACTTGAAGAGTATTTCGACAGATACGCCCCAGCCAATGAACAAGACAGAATTGCTATTATGTGGGAATACAACCGCACAAAAGCAAGAATAGCAGCGTTGAACTTGCCTATACTTGACGCTCAGAAAGAGCTTGAACAGCTCACCGCTGATTGAAAGGAGCTGAAAGTATTGAACCTTGACAGTTTTTATCCGACCGTTTATGAAGTTGAACTTGCAAAAGACATATTTATCCAGTCTATGCAAGAGAATTACAAACGATACTTAAACGGTGATATGACAGAAAATACAGTTTTGAGTATTGCTATATCCGAAGTGTGGACATCAGGAAAAAAATATCAGGCAAATGTTCAGAGCATTGAAAGGAGCTGAAAGTATTGAACTATAAACAAAGCATTATTGAACTTCTCAACAAGGTTGAAAGCCAGGCTATGTTAAAGAGAATTTACAGGTACATACACAAGTCGATTTGTGGATAACAGAAAGAACTGAAAGGAAGTAAAAAAAAATATGAACACAGGTGATTTATTCGACTTGATGAACGCTGAACAGTCCGACAAGAACCCTTTTGAAATAACCTGTACAGCCTATGAAGAACTTAACAAAAAAGTAATTAACCCATTGTACGACAAGAATTATAACGAGGGCTGGGACGCTTTTTTGTTACTCTGTGATATTATACACGACTATCAGAAAAAGGCGTTTGAAGTCGGTTTCAATGCCGCTGTATCATTGATTGTCGGTAAATGTTAGAGAATGTAAGAGAAAATACAAATTAACAGCGGTATTTCAGCGGACAGGTTGCTTTAATCTATCCGCTGTATTTTTTTTTGAAATAAAGGACAAATAAAGGACAACCCCCGAAAATTCACAAAAAACAAGCGACCCTCAGAACCCTGAAAGCCGCTTGAATACTTGATTTTTGTTGGAGCTGATAACCAGATTCGAACTGGTGACCTCATCCTTACCAAGGATGCGCTCTGCCGACTGAGCTATACCAGCATACAAATTGCACTCTCTCAAAGGAGAGAGTGCAATAAATTATGGCGATCCGGAACGGGATCGAACCGTCGACCTCTAGCGTGACAGGCTAGCGTTCTAACCAGCTGAACTACCGGACCTTCTATAAATATCGGCATAAAATCAAATCTGAAACATACACCGATTAGTACATAAGCAATAATAACATAAAACCAAATATATGTCAAGTGATTTTTAAATATTTTTCGGAATTTACAGTAGAAAAATATCAGTTTCAATATAAGCAATATGCATACTGATAATTATAAAATACGCTTTATACGATTTCTTCTTTCATACTCTTTGATAAGTAACGGTTGAATCAACGGATAAGTCCATTCTGACGGTAATTCATCAAACAGTTCAACTTTTTCGATTTCACTGTGTAATTCAGATTGAAAACTTTTTATATCAGCGTAGCAGAGCAAGCCAAATGTTTCTTCACCAGTTTTATTTACCGAATTTTTTCCGATAACAGAATATACACATATCGGTGAAATCGAAAAGTTTATAGCTCCTGTTTCTTCAATAAGCTCTCTTTTTGCGGTATCTAAAATATTTTCATTTGGCTCTCTGTGTCCACCGGGACATTCGTATGTGTTTCTGTCTTTATGTTTACAGAATACCCATTTTCCATTTGATTTTGAAATAATAACAGCAAACTTTAATAATTCATCTTCTACTTCTTCATAAAATTTAACCTTCATAATAAAACCCCAACGAATAATACATAAAATATATATCATCTTTCAGCATATTGAAAAAATCCTGTAAACTGATATAATATTTTTATTATAATAAAACAGACAAAATCAATCAAGCATTAAAAACATTCAACTGAAAGGAATAGTGAAATATGATAGGAATAATCGGTGCTATGGATATTGAAGTAAACGGAATTATCGAAAAGATGACCGACCAAAAATCCGAAACAGTCAGTTCAACCGTTTATACATCGGGAAAAATAAGCGGAAAGGACTGTGTTGTCGCAAGATGCGGAATAGGAAAGGTTAATGCCGCTGTTGCCGCACAAACAATGATTCTTAAATACAATCCGGATATGATAATAAATACGGGAATAGGCGGCAGTACAAGCCTTAAAACACATATAGGATATGTTGTCATAGCGGAAAATGTTGTTCAGCATGATATGGATACAACGGCTCTCGGCGACGAGCCTGCAACGATTTTTCTTCCTGAGGAGAATATTGTTTATATTCCCTGCGATAAAAAGTTAATCAAAAAGCTTGAATCGGCGTGTAAAGCTGTCGGCGAAAATAATTATGCAGTCGGAACTGTTGCAACAGGCGACAAATTTATATCGGGAAACGAAAACCGTTCCGCACTCAACGAGAATTTCAATGCACTTGCCTGTGAAATGGAGGGTGGAAGTATCGGACAGGTATGTTATCTTAATCATATACCGTTTGCCGTTTTGCGTTCCGTTTCAGACAGTATGAGTGATGAAGACGACGCTGTGGAATATTCCGTTTTCAGAGAATCAGCCGCCGAAAAATCCGTGAAAATAATATGTGCATTTCTTGAACTCTGAATAAATTCAAAGACACCTGACAGCAAAAATTAAATGCTGTCAGGTGTTTTTTTTGAACAATCAAAAATCAGTATTAAGATATAAAAATTGCTTTATTATTTTTGATTAACCGTACTGTCGGAATCAGAAGTGCTGTCCGAATCAGGAATATAATATGTGAAACTTCCGTCGGTTTCACCTTCAATAGTGCAGTAAAGACCGTCTGAATTTTCGTTTATTGTTACATCAGCTCCGTCATTTGTTGAAAATGTGGTAACCTTGTTGCCGTTTTCATCATAGCTTACATCAGCATCAAGCTGCTGTTCTGTGCCGTCAGCACTAAACCAGCTTATAATCGTTCTTCCTATTTCGCCGTCTGTTGCTGCGTTGGCGACAACACCAACTGACATAATAGCTGCTGCACAAATTGCTGCTGCAATCAGTTTCTTTGAGTAAAATTTTCTTTTCTTTTTTGTATCTGCCATTTTAATGACCTCCATTACCTTATCATCAGAAGCGTGAATCTGTGAAAATGTTTTTTTGTAAAGTTCCTTATTGCTCATCCGTCCATACCCCCTGTAAAGTCGTTCTGAGCTTTTCTCTTGCCCTCATAAGTCGTGTGCGTATTGTAGATGGATTTTCTTTGAGTATATCCGCAATCTCATTTACCGAATAGTCCTCATAATAATACATATATACAGTTACCCTGTATTTTTTCGGAAGTTCCATAACAGCATAATACAAATCACTTTCTTCTTTATGTTCAAATGTAAGTGTATCGTTCAGTTCTTCTATCGGAACGGTTTTTTTCTTAAAAGGAGAAACAATAAGCTTTTTGCTTTCGTTCACCGCTACTCTTATAAGCCAGTTTCTTATATGTTCTTCGCTTTCAAATACTTTGTCACATTTGTAATATTTAAGAAGTACATTTTGTACTATATCGTCCGAATCGGCTCTGTTACGGCAGTAGTTAAACGCTATCCTGAAAATACTGTCCGAATATTTCAAGGCTATTCGTGTAAATTCTTCATCCGTCAATATTTCCACTCCTCAGGCAACAAGATATTTTGAAAGTACTTTCATACATAATATCTTTTTAGCGGCTGAAATGTCCCAAAAAAATAAATTTTTTTAAAAAAGACATCCGACAGCAAAAATCAGTGTCGGATGTCCTAAGTTAATTGTATTTCTGATTTATCATTTCACGCTTTATGCCGTCTTGACATCTGCTGAGAAAAGCAGTTTAAGGTCGTTACTGTCAGCAATACCGTCAACGGTAATACCATTGTTTTCTTCAAATTTCCTTACGGATTCTTCGGTTACATTACCGTAATAGCCTGTTGCGTCTTCGTCCATATAGCCAAGTTCAATAAGGCGGTTTTGTATGATTTTGATATTGTCGTCTTCTTCGCCGTTCTGATACTGCATATCATCAGTTATTTCAAGTGAATTATCGGCTGTAACAGTGGATTCTGTACTGCTTTCATCAGAAATTTCGCTGTTTTCGGAAGAACTTTCACTGTTCTCATCGGAATTTTCACTCGTTTCGGAGGAACTCTGAGCTGATGTTTCAGTTGTACTGTCTTGTGATGATGACGAAAGTTCAGGATAAACCGTTTCAATAATATATGAAAGCACCTGTGTCATACTGTTGCCCTGTCGTTCAAATACAGATGCATCTATTTCATATATATGGTTGTTTTTAACGGCGGTAAAATTCTTGAAGAAATCATCGGATATAATCTGATTTTTAACTCCTGTGTCGCAGAAAATGTACTGCGGATCTGAAATCTTCAATGCATTAAGCATATTACTGCCGTTGAGTTCGTGTGAACATACATTTACCGTATTTGCATACGAAAACAGCTTTCCGCAAAAAGTATTGTCAGAGGCGGCTGTTCCCTTTGTATCATAAATATAGCAGGTTGTCACAACAACATTTTTTTCCGGAACAAGACGCTGTAAATCGTCCATTGTCAGTGAAATTGCGTTTGCCTTGTTTTTGCCTGTTTGACTGCCCGTTATCTTTCCGTCAACAACGGAACAGATATTTTCATAAAGCATAGCAAGTTCCTCTGTTGTCCTTGCAGGAACCATTGTAAGAACGGTTATGTTTTCTGACTGTAATTTTTCGGCAACAGAGTCATCAAGTGATTTATCCGCAAAAACAACATCAGGAGAAAGCTCTATTATTTTCTGAGTATTCGGTTTTACTTTTGTACCGACAGAGGGCAGTGACGAAATCTCGCTCTGAGTGCATTGGTCAGAACGGGCGTTAATGCTGTCGGCGTATCCGCAAGCGATAAGTATATCGGCAACGGAATCACTAAGACATACGACAGAACCGGGTTTTTCGTTGAATGTATAGCTTGCGATTTTTACGGGATATTCATCTTTACTGCTGTCTGAACACGCTGAAAAACAAAAAATCATAGAAACAACAAGCATTACTGCGAAAAATTTTTTCATATTGTTTTCTCCTTAAACGCCGTCAGAATATCGGCAAAATCATTCTTCCTGTGCGGTTTTCATACGGGCTTCGGTTATTGATATAAACTGTCTTGCACATCTCGGTGAGCGGCCGCCTCTTTCGATTGCCCACTGTTCAGCACCCTTTTCGAGTTCTTCTATACTCATATTGATATTTCTTTCACGGGCAAGACTGCGTACAATTTCAAGATATTTTTCCTTGTCAGGCTTAACAAAACTGATTGAAAGTCCGAAACGGTCTGAGAGTGAAAGGTTCTCCTGAATTGAATCGTTGCGGTGGAGTTCATCTCCTGCCCTGTCGGAAAAGTCCTCTTTTACAAGATGTCTGCGGTTTGATGTTGCATAAATAAGAGTGTTGTCAGGACGGGCAGCAAGTCCGCCTTCAAGAACGGCTTTAAGCTGTGCATAGCTTTTGTCGTCGCTCGAAAAAGAAAGGTCGTCAATGAATATGATGAATTTAAGCGGAAGAGCGGCAATCTTGTCAACAAGAATAGGAAACTCGGAAAGTCTGTCCTTAGGCATTTCAACCATTCTCAGACCGTCCTTGTAGTATTTGTTGAGTATAGCCTTTACGGTTGAGGATTTGCCTGTACCTCTGTCGCCATAAAGCAGACAGTTGTTGCACTGTACGCCTTCAAGAAAGGCAACTGTATTGTCAACGACAAGTCCCCTTGGAATTTCATAGCCTTTGAGTGATGACATTGAGATATTGTCGGGGTGAATAACGGGTTCAATTCCCTTGTCACGCCATATAAACGCACGGTATCTTGCAAACATACCACAGCCGTTTTTGCGGTAATAATCGGCAAGACAGTCTATTGCGTGTTCGTCGTCTGAAAATTCTCTTACCGGAGTTCCTGTTTTCCAGCGTGGCAGGCTGTTTGCAACAGAACCAAGCTCGTCACGGTATCTGTAATCATTGAGAATCTGGTCGGGCGTAATCGAACTTATACGGTTAATTGCGGAAATATCCCGTCTTATTGCACTGATAACCTCAGTCGGCAAGGATTTTTCTTTTTTAGCGGCAGCCGCCTTTGAAAAAGCGTTTTCGTCAAACAATGCTGCCTCAGTAAGACATTCTGCAAGACTGTCGGCATAACCTCTGTCACACAAAAGTGAAAAGAAACTTCCCCAAGCCTGAGTAAATTCAAACACAGACTTATCTATTGAACACAAAAGCTCAAAATATGCTTTCGGAACTGTGCGATTGAGTATTCCCTTATAGATTGATAATGATGACATAAGCAGTGCGGCTTCTTTTGTTGCGTTCATTTGTTTCATCTTCCTGTTTTTTTAGTTTTAATTATCTATATTTTACAATGATTTTCAGCATTAGTCAATTTCATTATTGTTGAAAAAATGCAGCTTTAAAGCGTGTTAATTAGGCAATTATATCATTAAATACAATTTTGAACGGCTAAGAATGTCAAATGAATTTTTAGTAGTAAATATTTGTGGAAATACCTGTTTTGTTATGCTATAATAAATAAAAAAAAAGGGGGACAGCTATGAAAACCGATTTGCCGCAAAACAAGGCTTCAAACCTGCTTTCAGAAAAGGCAGTCAATATATGGCGTATAAGGGCAACGCTTATCCTGATTTTGTTCTCGTTTCTTGACGGTGCTTTGCTTGTCTTTATTCCGATAACGGCGACAGTTTTAGGTATTGCCGCACTGATTGTTTATCTTTCGGTTATTTTCATATACTGTCCTGCATTGTACCGTGTATGCGGATATGCCGTAAATAAAAATATCATTACAATAGAAAACGGTTTGTTTTTTCATTATCATACAAAAATAAATTTTTCTAAGGTTCAGTATTGCGTCATATCGCAAGGACCTGTTCAGAAAATATACGGAGTATGTTCGCTCACATTTCTTACGGCTGGTTCGTCGGAAAAAATAATTGATATTTCCGTTATAAATGCTCAGAAAATTAAAATTTCCGTTGAGGAATAATAAAAAATTTCATTTATAAACAGATTGCCTTTATTTAAGGAGATTTCCGTGTCAAATAACAGATATTACAAAAGAACTCATCCTTTTACAATACTTACCCGTCTTAAAAGCTCGGTAATACTTTTGCTTATTCCCGTAATTCAACAGTTGATGTTCAAGCCTGAGGGTGTTTTTGAAGTCATCAGCACAATGGGATTTAACGCAATCTATGCCGCAGCGGTTATTTTTTATGCAATATATTCTTACAGGTGCTATATGTACCGTATGAAACTAAGCGGAATACAAATCAAAAACGGTTTTTTTCGCAAAAAATATTATACCGTACCTTTAAGCAGAATTCAGACGATAAACATACACAAAAACATTATCGCACGGATTTTCGGTGCAATAAGGGTATCATTTGACACACCCGCAGGTTCAAGCCGTGATTATGATATTTCAACCTATATTTCCGCAAAAAAAGCCGCATATGTAATATCTAAAACCGAAAACGAAAAACCGAAAATTGCTGTTTACAAATCGGGCAATCTTAATATGCTGCTTATGGCGGCATTCTGGTCTAATCCCGCATCAGGTCTGCTTATTATTGCACCGTTTGTTTCAAAACTCGGCGACATTCTCGGAATCGAAATACAACAGCTTATGAACCAGTCTTTTGCATTTGATTTTCGCTGGCAGCTTGTTGCAATAGGAATTCCGCCTGTTGCCGCCGCTATTGCGAATATACTTCTTTTTGGCTGGGCTGTTTCAATGGCTGTTCAGTTTATGCGTTATGGACGGTTTTCAGCCTACCGTCAGGGCGAATATATCGTTATTACAAGGGGCATAATCAACAAAAATATCAGTTTTACCCGTTCCGACAGAATTGCCGCTGTAACGGTCAATCAAAGTCTGCTTATGCATTTTTTGCGGCTTTACAGTTCGGGAATATTCACAATAGGTGCAGGAAAGCTCAAAGGCGACAAAAGCCTTATTATAGCCGCCGAAAAAAAGAATACCCTGTACAAATCCCTGAAAAATATTGCAAAAATTTCTTCAAAAGAATTAAAGAGCGTTTATCCTCAGAAAAACACTCTGTTTTCATATTTATGTGTTCCTATATGGGTAACATTAGCTACAATATTGCTTATCACTGCCGCTGACTATTTCATTGTAATAAATGAGGCTTTTAAGGTTCTGCTTATTTTTGCACTTATTCCGCTGTTCTGGTGGATATTGTTCCGCATATTTGCACACAAGCACTCACATCTTGCGATGAACAACAGATGTGCGATAGTATGCGGCTACAAAATATGGACACTCAAAAAGTATCTTATTGAGTTTGACAAAATTCAGTATATTTCCATAAAGCAAAGCGTTTTCCAAAAACACAAAAACACCTGTGATGTGCGTGTTTATCTTTACTTTGAAAAGCGTGCGTGTCACACTGTAAAGCATTTGCCGAAAGCTGAGGCTGAAAAACTTGCCTTATACATTCAAAGCAGGATAAAATGATTTCTTAATGTGTATTATCGGATTTTTTGCCGATTTCCGAAAAAACATTCAAAAATAACTTGACAGCAGTGCGTTTTTATGTTATTATTATTTACGCACTTATAGGGGTATAGCTCAGCTGGTAGAGCAGCGGTCTCCAAAACCGCGTGTCGTGAGTTCGATTCTTACTGCCCCTGCCAAAAACAAATCCTTGAAAGTGGCTTAACAAGCCATTTTTGAGGATTTATTTATTTTTACCAACTAATCTGTATACCGTATTATCTAACAAATATCTAACAGATACAGTAAAATCAATTTATATATTTTGGATAATTTGTTGATGTTGATTTGTTAAAATTACCAGTATATTTTTTAAAAAAATAGAATATAATAATAATACAAGGATAATACCTTGTATCCACCGTTGACGCATACTTCTTCGTTGTGTGAGTTGGTGCTGAGGTGCTGGAAAGGTTTTTCGGTAAGCCCGTTTACAACTATGACTTAAAGTCAAGAAAACCGATACTTTAAAAGCAAGGCACTTCGATTTGTTCGGAGTGCCTTTATTTGTGGGGAAATATGGAAAATATAACAGAATGTGCAAAACTCTATGAAACCTTATTAAACAAAGACTACATATTCACACTTGAAAACAACATAAAAAATCAAATTGTACTTTTCCGCTGATAATTTTTATCATTTAATGGGATTAGAAAAATTGATATTAACTGCTTGACTTCATAATAGCAAACTTTTCAGACAAAAAAGAATTAAGAGATAAAAATTTATTATGGTAACGCTATAAAAAATATTAAAAACAATAAAATTTATAAAAGATTTTATTAAAAAT
>JBJFIB010000113.1:5565-10728 GCA_051894195.1 Acutalibacteraceae bacterium | reverse complement strand
AGGCAGGTAAGATTGAGTACCGTCTTGACAAAACAAACATCATTCACTGCCCGATTGGCAAGGTATCTTTCGGTACTGATAAGATCGCAGAAAACTTTGATGCTCTTATGGGAGCAATCATCAAGGCTAAACCGGCAGCTTCAAAGGGTCAGTATGTAAGATCCTGTGCCGTTACAACAACAATGGGTCCTGCCGTAAAGATAAATCCGGCAAAACTCGTTTAATTCCGTAATTTTTTAAAAAAGCACTTGACATACACGCTTCGGTGTGGTAATATAATAATTGCTGTTTGACCAAAGACAGCAGGTGCTGAATAAGCATAAAGGGTTTCCCGCCTGCCGAGGTTGTGAGCTTGTGTGATTATATAATTATGTAATTATACGCCCTTCCTCGTGAAAACGGGAGGGCGTTTTCTTTTTGATTTCGCCAATTTTCAAGGAGGTGAATTGTTTTGCCAAGCGAGAAGGTTTTAGAGCAAAAGAAGCAGATTGTTGCTGACCTTGCTGACAGAATACAGGGTTCGGTTGCAGGTATCATTGTTGACTACAAGGGTATCTCAGTTGAGGACGATACAAAGCTCCGTAAGGAACTTCGTGAAGCTGATGTAAAATACACAGTTGTTAAGAATACACTTATCAAGCGTGCTGCTGAAAAAGCAGGTCTTGAAGGTATTGACGATGTACTTAACGGTACTTCCGCAATCGCTACAAGTGAAAACGACTATGTTGCTGCTGCTCGTATTCTTCAGAAATTTGCAGACACACACAATAGCTTTACAGTAAAGACAGGCTACCTTGACAACAAGGTTATCAGTCTTGAAATGGTACAGAACCTTGCAAAGCTTCCGTCAAGAGAAGTATTGCTTGCTAATGTACTCGGTGCGTTCAACGCTCCTATCGCATCTTTCGCAAGAGCCGTACAGGCTATTGTTGACAAGAGCGGAGAGGCTCCTGCTGATGAAGCAGCAGAAGCATAATTCTGATATTACAAATTTTTAAATTTGGAGGTAAATTAAAATGGCATCAGAAAAAGTTATGAATATCGTAGAAGAATTAAAGGGACTTACTGTACTTGAACTCTCAGAGCTTGTACACGCTGTTGAGGACGAATTCGGTGTATCAGCTGCTGCTGCTGTTGTTGCAGGTCCTGCTGTTGACGGTGGTGCTGCTGCTGCCGCAGAAAAGACAGAATTCGATGTAATCCTTAAATCTGCTGGTGCAGAAAAGATTAAGGTTATCAAGGTTGTTCGTGAAATCACAGGTCTTGGTCTTAAAGACGCTAAGGCTCTCGTTGACGAAGCTCCTAAGGCTCTTAAAGAAGCTGTTTCTAAGGATGACGCTGAGTCTATCAAGGCTAAGCTCGAAGAAGTTGGTGCTGAGGTTGAAGTTAAGTAATTCATTTTACTTAATGTCCGCTCACTGACACGAAAAGCATTGCTTTTTATTTCAAACATCCTAAGGAGGCACAAAAAATGGCAAAATGTGACATTTGCGGTAAGGGAGTTACTTTTGGTATAAAAGTTTCTCACTCACACAGACGCTCAAACAGAACTTGGAAGCCAAATGTCGTTAAAGTTAAAGCGATTGTAAACGGCACTCCAAAAAGAGTTAATGTCTGCACCCGTTGCCTTCGTTCAGGCAAGGTTACAAGAGCAGTCTGATTTAAACAAACTTATGGTGGAATTTCGATTCATCTCGAAATTCCACCTTTTTCTTTTCCAAAAAACTGTATCAGTGTGGAGAGTTGAGAGTGGAGTTGTTGTGTGAACCGCTACCCCAAAAAACCCGTGACAATTAAGCCACGGGCAAAAATTTTTCTAACTTATGGAATTGAAACGGACTGACGGCTTACAAAAATAACTCCACTCTCCACTCTCCACACTCCACTCTCAAAAAAGGTATGCTATGTTGGTGTCGGTGGTTATGGTGTCAAGACCGTAGAGGATAAGCGTTTCGTCAATGTTTTGTTCTTTTATGAGTGTGGAAACGGGGGATTTGTAATAACGCAGGTCAATGAGAGTAATTTCGCTGTAATTGTCCGCAAGAAACGGTGCAAGACTATGGGCGTAGGAATCACGGATAATAAGCAGTTTTTTTGCGGATTTGTTGTCGTTGTTGGTGATTTTTACATAGCCGTGATTGCCGTCAAGAAAGGCGGTGTATTTGTCGTCGGTTGAAAGATTTTCGTCAAAGAACATTGAGTTTGAGTTTATCTCTTTTTGTCCGTCTTTTATGTAAACAGAAATTGTGCTGTTGGTATGATTTTTGTTTTTCCAGAGTTCGATTGTGTCGGGCTTGGTCAGCCACAATGCACTCTTTGCATAAGATGTTCCGTAAAAATCGTTGTGAGTTGTTATAGAAAACTCAGATTTCGGCATTGCGTTAAGTCCCATAGAATCGGCAATAACGCCATAGGCAGTGTAGGCACCTGTGGAAGTCCAGTGGTGGTCGGTTTTGTAGAAAAGCTGTTCGGAACCGGATTTCTCGCTGAAAGAGGGGATAAGGTCAATGAAATTTATGTTGCTGTCGGATTTTCTGAGGTCGGCTTTTGCGGTATTTATAAGTTCGTCGTCCTTGTATTCATAGTGATTTTTCGGTAGTTTGTCCTGCATTATATATGCCGAAGTCGGCACAATGCACATATAGGTCGGGATTTCAGTCTTTTCGGCAAATTCCGAAATATACGATATGTTTTTGTCTAAAAGCTCACTGTATTCAACAGGCTTAGTAAAAAGATAGCCGTCACTGCCCTTGTAAATTCCGTTTGAACCATTATGCCCGCTGTAAAGACTGCAATAGGCATTTGTGCCGACAAAAAATGTTCTCATCGGCATCTGGTCAGAGAGAAATGTTTCAAAATCCTGTTCAAACTCACCGTTAAAAATTGTGTCGGCAGTCGGTTCGGGCATTGACGATAAATTACGCTTTTCTTCGGCGGAATAGCTGTTTTTCGGCAGTAGGATATATAGTATGAATATCATAAATATAAACGCACAGAACACGACAGTCGGCATATATTTAAGTGAATTTTTAATTTTTGGTTTCATTTATTTTCACCTTGTCATCAGAATTTGAAATACAGAAACGGATTGTAACCCGAGCTTGCAAGGCTTGCCGTACTAAGCAAAAGTCCGCACATACAGCCGATGGTTTCGAGAGTAAAACAGAAGTTGTTTTTCGGAATTTTGTTGTAAAGGATTTTTGCGACAGGCGTACACGCAAACACAGCAACAGCAAAGAGCGGCAGATATGAAATAATATCAGTCAGTGCTTTTGCTGAAACAAACACACCTGAACTGCCGAACATAACACAAAGATAATTCCAGAGCTGTGACATATCCTCAAAGTAGAAAATCAGCCAGCCGAGTACAATCAAAAGCAGTGAATAGATATGTTGGAACGCTGAGGGGATTTTTTCAAGTGCCTTTAACATAAACAGCTTTTCGAGGAAAAGTATTACGAAAAAGTACAAACCCCACAATATAAAGTTGTAGTTTGCACCGTGCCACAAGCCCGTCAATGCCCACACAACAAGCATATTAAACACCTGTCGTGGAAAGCCTTTCCGATTGCCTCCAAGGGGAATATAAATGTATTCCCTGAACCAGCTTGAAAGCGATATGTGCCAACGCCGCCAGAATTCCGTTATCGACTTTGAAATATACGGATAATCAAAGTTTTTCAGAAAATCAAAGCCGAGCATATTTCCGAGTCCCATTGCCATTTCGGAATAGCCGCAGAAGTCAAAATATATTTGCAGGGAGTAGGCACAAATTCCGAACCAAGCCGCTAAAATTCCGCCGCTTGTGAAGTTTTCACGCAGAGTGTCCCACAATGCACCCATCTGATTTGCAAGAAGAACCTTTTTGCACAGACCGATAACAAACAGCTTAACGCCGTTATTGAACTGAGTTAAGTTTTCTTTGCGGCTTATAAGCTGAGTTTCGACATCTCTGTATCGCACGATTGGTCCCGCAATAAGCTGAGGAAAAAGCGAAACATAAGTACCAAATGTGATAATATTTTTCTGAGCTTTTGCGTCATTCCTGTAAACATCAATAACATAAGACATAGTCTGGAATGTGTAGAACGAAATGCCGATAGGCAGTGGAATTTCCATAACAGGAATATTCACAAACGGCAGTACAATATTCAGCGTATTGCCGATAAATCCTGCATATTTAAAGAATACAAGCAGTCCGATATTAACTATTATTGAGGTAATAAGAACGGCTTTTGCGGCTTTGAGGTTTTGTTTTCCGGAATTTTTGAATTTGCCGATTAAAAGTCCCGACACATAGTTTACCACAATCGACACAAGCATAAGCAGTATAAAACGGGGTTCGCCCCAGCCGTAAAATACAAGATTTACCACAAAAAGCAACAGGTTTCTGAATTTTTTCGGCGTGATATAATACAGCAAAAGTACAACAGGAAGAAACACAAACAAAAATACAATACTTGAAAATACCAAAATTTACAACTCCCGTAATTTTTTACGCAAAACAGGCGAGTATATAACCGTGCTGATTATATTGCCCGCCTGATTTAATCAGATTGAATTTTTAATTATTTCCGTGATTTTATCAATGTCATCGGAAATTACAAGTGTAACATACAGACCGTTTTTTTCGACTTTGCCGTTTTTGATTTTTTCTGTTTCGTCGGCGTCATAATTCTGAATCTGGTTCAGCTTTGAGTCATATTTTCTTTGCAGTTGTTTTTGAACATTGTCAGCGGCGGTGTCGTCTTTTGCCTTGATTATGACGATTTCGTCCTGAGATGTACCGCTGTTGTCAATGCCTCCCGCAAATTCTTCAACATCATCAGGTGTTATTCCGTAGTATCTGTCGAGGTCGTCGGCTTTTTCGAGGAAAAGCATTTCGGGCAGTTTTATCTGAGTTTTAATTTGTTCAAACATATCCGCAACGCTTTTTGTTTTAATGACTGATGTTTCCGATGACTGAGCTGAGGTCTGATTTCCGCCGTTACCTGAACAGCCTGCAAAAGCCAAAACCGCAATCAATGCCGCAGTGACGGCAATTATTTTTTTCTTCATTTCTGATTTCCTTTCCCTTTTTAATGAACTGTCATATGCACAAGTACTTCATATTAAATATTATCACAAAATAAATATATGTCAACAGCGGCGGAGTGCCTCCGC
>JBJFIB010000113.1:0-5465 GCA_051894195.1 Acutalibacteraceae bacterium | reverse complement strand
ACTACGGCACCGACATCAACGATTATTATGGCAATAACGATAAATGTATATCCGAGTGAAAACTCCTTTGATTTATCCTTGCTGTCAACAGTCATAATGCCCTTGTTTTCATAGTCTTTCATATTTTTGATGTTGTCACATTTATACTTGTTTTCGGCGGCGTAGGTTTCAAGATAATAATCGTTGTCGCTGTAAAGCACAACATCGGGGCATGTGTTGAAAATTCCCGCTTCAACGGCTGTCATATTCTTATAGAATGCGGCGTCAATGAGGTTAAGACAATCCGCAAAAGCTGAGTTCTGAATATGAACATCACTGTTGAACTCAATCCGTGTAAGGCTGTCGCAGTTTTCAAAAGAATAGCTGTTTATTATTTTGAGAGTTTTCGGAAAAACCAATCTGCCGATAGCCTTGCAGTTTTTGAAAGCACCTGGCTGAATTTCCTGTAAGCCGTCCTGAAACTTAACGCTTTGCAGCCATATACAGTCCTTGAATGCGTCAACGCAGATTGTAACGGTATTTACGGGAATAATTATCATACTGAGGCTTGAACAGCCCTCAAAGGTCGATTCGTCAATTTTCGGAACAGATGCAGGAAGTGTAATATCATTGAGTGACTTACAGGCAAAAAATGCCCGTTTTCCTATGCTTAAAACCGACGACGGTATATCAACATATTCAAGCCTTGTGCAGTTTTCAAAGGCTGACTGTTCAATTTCAGTAACTGTTTTTGGTATCAGTATAGTTGTAATCTGATTGTTTCCTGCAAAAGCATAACTGCCGATAGTTTTGACCTGTTCGGGCAAAGCCTTTGATTTTGCACTGCCGGAATATTTTATGAGTATTCCGTCGCCGACAATTACACAGTCCTGCTGTTGATTTTCCATCCACTGAGTACCTTCAAGAACATATCCGCCGAAATTTTTTAACGCACGGGGAATTTGTATATCCGAAAGCACCGAACAGCCGAAAAACGCATAATCACCGATTGAATCAATGCTGTTCGGAAGTACAAGATTTTTAAGCTGAGTACATCTTGCAAAGGCGTATTTATCAATCAACTTCACGCCGTCGAGAATTGTTACATCAACAAGAGATGTACAGCCCGAAAAAGCCGATGCACCGATTGTAGTTACATTTCCCGGAATTTGCAGTTTGATTAAAGCCGTACAGTCCGAAAAAGCGTTTGAATCAATTAGGCTTATTGTGCTTGAAATTTCGAGTTCCTTAATTGTTTCATTTGACATAAAGGCAGACGAACCGACTGATGTCACGGTGTAGTTGTCAATCTTTGACGGCAGTGAAACATAAAGACTCTGACCTTTGTATCGGGTGATTTCAACAGACTTTTCGTCTTCAAGAACGGTACATATATAGTCACCGCTCTCTATTGTTTCAGCGGCATCAGCACCGGTTCCGCCAAAAAAAATAAAAATACATATCATCATAACAAAGGTAATTACAGCAAACAGAATTTTATGTTTAATGCATTTACAATCCATAAATTTTCTTCCTTTTTATTTAATTTCTGCGTTTAAGGCTGAATATATAAATTTTAACCTGAATCAGCGTGAAAAATATCGGTCATAATTGCTCCACTCTCAACTCTTCACTCTCCACACTGAATTATGAATTGATTCTAACATATTGCGACCTTTTTTTCAAGTAAGCACACAACATTCCCGAAATTTACAACAAGAAAAATCCCCCGCAAACAATTATTATTTACGGAGGAAATTGCATTATTTATATTCGGATTATGACTGCTGATTATCAATGTTGCGTCTGTACTCTTTTGGCGTCATATTGTATTTTTTCTTGAAAATTCTGTTGAAATAAGAAAGGTTAGTAATTCCGATACTGCTTGAAACCTCAGTAATCTGCATATTAGTCGTAAGCAAAAGATTTGTTGCGACATTCAGGCGGTAGTCGTTGATGTATTCAATGCAGGTCATTCCCATATATTTCTTGAAAAATCTCATAAAGTAGTGTTTGCTGAGGTTTACGCTGTCGGCGAGTTCGTCGATAGTGATAGGATTCATATAGTTTTCGCTGATATAGTCAAGTATTGTCTTGATATTGCGGGTTGTGTTGTCCTTAATGCTTGTTTCGTGCGATTCAAGTTCAAAGAAGTATGAGAAAAGAGTATAGAACAGATTGTAGAGTTCGGATTTAAGTCTTAACTCAAAGAAATCATATTTTTGTGTGTAAATGTCAATAAGATTCTTTACAGCGGTAAGCAGGTCGTTGTAGTGAGGTGCATCGGGTGAAACGACGATAGGTGAAATGTACTGACCATCAAGAAATGGTGTAAAGTATTTAATGGAAGATGCGTCGGTCGTGTTGCTGGTCAGCATATTAAAGTTGAAGATTATTGTTTTGAGTGCTGCCCTTGATTCATCGTGCTGTTTAAAGGAGTGAAGAACACAAGGGTTGATAAGAATGATGTCGCCCTTGCTGACTTTGTAATTTTCGAGGTCGATACATTCGTCAAGTTCGCCGTCCTCAACATACACAATTTCCATTTCCTCGTGCCAATGCATAGGAAATGATGTATAAAAATCAGGCAGGATTGTTGTACATACCATATAAGGCAGAAGAAAATCTCCCTTTTGTCCTGTTTCTTTAAGGCTCATAAATTCATCATGTTGCATATTTTTTACCTTCCTTTATATATTATTTGAAAACTGAATGTCACGCTAATTCTGCATTTATAACAAATCCTAACTCCTCACTCCTCACTCCTAACTGATATTATCGTTCCGTCGGGGGAGAGTACGCCGTCATTGTAGTTGTAGGAAAAGAGAATGTCTGACGGAGTTTTGATGTTGATGTTTTCTTTTGTGCAGTTAAGAATTACGGTGAGTTCGCTGTCGCCGCATTTACGCTTGTATGAAACAAGGCGGTCATATTTGTCGGACTGAACAAAGGTTATTTCGCCCTTTCGTGCTGACGGATTGTTTTTGCGGATAGAGATTAACTGTTTTATAAGCTTTATTCTGTCGGAATACTTGCCGCTTTCAATTTCGTTCCATGGCATACAGCGTCGGCAGTCGGGGTCATAGCCGCCTTCAAGACGGATTTCTGTGCCGTAATAAATGCACGATGTTCCGGGCATAGTGAAAAGCACAGCCATCTGCTGATAAAATTTTCCGATATTGTTTTTGCGGCTTATAAGACGGATTGTGTCGTGAGAGTCAAGAAGATTGAAAAGCACTTCATTTGTCTGCGTCATATAAAGCGAAAAACACCTGTTGATTTCGTACTCAAATTCTCTTGCAGTTATACTTTCGTCATCAAAGAATGTAACAACGCTTTGTTCAAAGGGATAATTCATTACTGCGTCAAACTGGTCGCCTCTCAGCCATTCTATTGAGTCGTGCCATATTTCGCCGATAATGTAGAAGTCGGGTTTTTCGGCTTTGAGAACGGTTCTCATCTCTCGTGCAAGAGTGTGAGAAAACTCATTTGCAACATCAAGGCGGATTGCGTCAATGTCGTATTCTTTTTCCCAGTATAAGCATATATCGGTGATAAATTTACGGACTTCGGGATTGTTTGTGTTGAATTTCGGCATATAGTCAACAAAGGCAAAGGTGTAATAATTCTTTTTGCGTGAATTACCGCTTGAATTTGCCGTTTCAACCGGTTCAAACGGATAATTGTTTATCATAAACCAGTCAAAATATTTTGAATTTCTGCCGTTTTTCATTACATCTTCCCACTGCGGAAAATCAACGCCGCAATGATTGAAAACGCCGTCAAGCATAACACGCATACCACGCTTGTGTGCCTCTCTGACAAGGGTTTTCATAGTTTCCTTGTCGCCGAAATGACTGTCGATTTTGTAGTAATCGGTTGTGTTGTACTTGTGCGTGGTAGTTGATTCGTTTACAGGGGTAAGATAAAGTCCGGTTATTCCCAAGTCGGAAAGATAGTCGAGCTTTGAAATAATGCCGTACAAATCGCCGCCATAAAATTCATCATTGGTTACTTTTTGGTCAGGCTTTGCCCAAGGTCTGACATTTTCGGGGTTAATATCGGGGTTGCCGTTGCAGAACCTTTCCGGGAAAATCTGATACCATACGGTTTTGTTTACCCAGTCGGGAACGGTGTTGATGTCCGAGGGGTTCATCCACGGGAAGAAGAAATACTGTAAGATGATGTCGGTGTTTCTGAGGTCTTTGTCCGTATGAAATCCGTCCTCGAAGTAATAGACAACCTCATCACCGCAGTGCAGTTCAAAGAAATACTTACAGCGTTTGTATTCGGGTTTAACCTTGTGAGTGTAGAGGACATAATTTTTCAGGCATTTTTTGTCTGTCATTTTTTCACGGGTTCCGCTCCAATTTGTGTATGAACCCATAATTCCGCCGTCAAACGGATCACTGAAACACAGGTAACATTCGTCAATATCACAGCCTGTTCTGATGTTGATTACAAGGGTGTCTTTGTCGAGAGCATAGCAGTAGTTGTCGGCGGCACGGTGAAACACAGCAGAATAGTCCATTTTGCTCCTCCTTTATTCAAAAGATAATATTGTGTTATTGATTTTGAATACATAATCTGACAAATTATTCGTTATTTGTATTATAATACTGTTTTTTTGTTTCATCAATAGTAATAAAGTGACATTATATAAATAATAATGCCTTTGAATATTCAATTATGAAATTCCGAGAAATATTTCATTTCCAAAAAGTCAGTAATAAAGCCGTTTTATACGATTTGCATTATAATACCTATGCGAAATGGTCTTATAAACCGGTAATTATTTTTGTGCAATTATTTAAAGAAAACAGGGCAGGGCATAGTATGATAATAATATTTTTTATTATAATTTGTACAAAAGCACACAACGATAACAGTTAAATGCATATTTTACATATTTTCGTATAATAAATTGAATAATTGATATAATTTTGATAAAAAAGACTTGACTTGAAAAAAATTGTGTGATAATATCTATGTGTAATTTGATAATAGTTTTGAACTGTTATCAAGAAAATTTACAGTATTTTACATAATAAAAATATATTACTGGGGGTTTTTGAAATGCGTTTTACATTACCGAGAGATCTTTATCACGGAAAAGGTTCACTTGAAGAACTGAAAAATCTTAAAGGAAAAAAGGCTATTGTCGTTGTAGGCGGCGGTTCAATGAAGCGTTTCGGCTTTCTTGATCAGGCTGTAAATTACCTCAAAGAAGCAGGAATGGAAGTTCAGCTTTTTGAAAATGTTGAGCCGGATCCGAGCGTTGATACCGTAATGCGTGGTGCAAAGGCTATGCAGGAATTTGAGCCTGACTGGATTGTAGCAATGGGCGGCGGTTCACCAATCGACGCTGCAAAGGCTATGTGGGCTTTCTATGAATATCCCGAAACAACTTTTGAACAGCTTATCACACCGTTCAGTTTCCCGACACTTCGTACAAAGGCTCGTTTCTGTGCTATTCCGTCAACATC
>JBJFIB010000112.1:0-10879 GCA_051894195.1 Acutalibacteraceae bacterium | reverse complement strand
CGTTTGCAAATGTGTAATTTGTCATTAGGTTAGTGCGTATGGGGCAAAGCCCCAACATTCATTACTCAAAAAAGAAACAGTATAAAATGCAGAGAACCTGTTCAGTATATGTTGCGTTTATATGATAACGCTACTTATTTTTTGGGGTGATTTTACTTGGCAGACAAAAGGGATTATTATGAAGTGCTTGAAGTACAAAAGGGTGCGTCTGACGACGAGATAAAAAAAGCATTTCGTAAACAGGCAAAAAAATACCATCCTGATCTTAATCCGGGCAACAAAGAGGCTGAGGCTAAATTCAAGGAAGTCAATGAGGCATACGAGGTTCTTTCTGACAAAGAAAAGCGTGCAAGATATGACCAGTACGGTTTTGCGGGAGTTGACCCGAACTACGGTGCAGGTGCCGGCGGCTACGGCGGAAGTCCGTTCGGTCAGGATATAGATTTAGGTGATATATTCAACAGCTTTTTCGGCGGCTTTGGCGGCGGCAGAACTCAGAGAAATCAGAATGTTCCACGGCGTGGTGCCGATACTGAGGTTTCCGTTACAATTACCTTTGAAGAGGCGGCAAAAGGCTGTAAAAAAGAGGTTTCATACCAGAATGTCGAAACCTGTAAGGACTGTAACGGCACAGGTGCAGAAGCAGGAACACAGCTCAAAAGCTGTCCAGCCTGTGGCGGCAGCGGACAGGTAACAACACAGAAGCGTACTCCTTTCGGCGTTGTACAGACCGCTCAGACCTGTGACAGATGTAGCGGAAAAGGCAAAATTATTGAAAAACAATGTCCAAAATGTTCAGGCAAAGGTCGTATCCGTGTAAACCGCAGCGTAACGGTGACAATTCCTGCCGGTATAAATCAGGATCAGGTGCTTAATGTCAGCGGACACGGCAACAGCGGATTTAACGGCGGTCCTGCCGGAGATCTTCGTGTTTATATCAATGTCAAAAAGCACGAATTGTTTGAACGCAAGGGCGACGATGTATGGTGCGAAATTCCTATCACCTTTGCACAGGCGGCACTCGGTCACGAGGTTACGGTTCCTACTCTTGACGGTCGTGTAAGCTATATGGTTCACGAGGGTACACAGCCGGGAGATATATTCAAGCTGAAAGGCAGAGGTATTCCGCATCTTAATTCACGGGGACGAGGCGACCAGTATGTAAAGGTTATCGTTGAAGTTCCACGCAATCTTACTGCTGAACAGAAAAAACTACTTAAACAGTTTGACGAGGCAACGACAAACGAAAACAATTATCAAAAGAGAACAAGTTTCTTTGATAAGGTCAAAGGCTTGTTTAAAGATTAAAAAACAGTGCGTCAGAAAACAAATTCTGACGCACTGTTTTTTCTTTTATTCAGAAAATAGCCGTAACAAGCATAACAACACCTGTTACAACAGCACCGACAATAAGTACAGCCGGTATCGTACAGCCAAGACAACAGCTGTTTCGTCTGTAACCGTAACCACTTCTTCGTGGTGGTGGAGGAGGCGGTCTGTGACCTCCGCCGAATCCTCCTCCGCCAAATCCGCCTCCGCCGGGTGGCGGTCTGTGACCTCCGCCAAATCCGCCTCCACCGGGTGGTGGTCTGTGACCTCCGCCAAATCCGCCTCCGCCGGGTGGCGGTCTGTGACCTCCTCCAAAACCTCCGCTGGGTGGCGGACCTCCCATACGCATATTGATTACCTCCCTTGTTGTATATATTTTTTGAATATAGTTTCAGCCTGTTTGCTGTTTTTTATGATTTCGTTTTTAAGACTGTCAATGCCGTCAAATTTCTTTTCGGCACGAATATGGGCAATAAATCTGACATCAATGTTTTCACCATAAAGGTCGCCGCCGTTGTATTCAGGCATCCATGTTTCAATAAGTACGCCGTCAGAACCAACGGTTGGCTTTATGCCGACATTTGTAACGCCGCAGAAAAGAGTTCCGCCGACATTAACAGCCGACGCATATACACCAAATGACGGATAAACCAAGCCATCAGGAAAACGCTGATTTAGTGTCGGCGTACCCATATTACGCCCGAGCTGTCGGCCGTGAATTACCGGCAGAGAAAAGCCGTATTCGTGTCCGAGCATTTCGTTTACAGATGTAATGTCGCCGTCGGCAATACTTTGTCTTATGCGTGTTGAGCTTATCGGCATACCGTTGAAGTTGATTGAGTGCTGAGTTGTAACGGTAACACCCTGTTTTTCGCACAGCTTATGAAGAATGTTTCCGTCACCGCTGCCGCCGCTGCCGAAATGATAGTTAAATCCACACACAGCGTGTTTTGCATTAAAGCAGTCAATCAGAATTTTGTTTATAAAATCCTCAGCGGAAATATCTTTTATGCTGCGAAAATCTATGAGATATACCTGTTCAATGCCGAGCTTTTCAAAGACGGAAAGTTTTTCTTCAAGTGTAATAATTCTGCCGATTTTTTTGCCTGTAAGCACTTCACGGGGACTTTGCAGCATTGTAAAAACTGTCGGAACAAGATTATTCTGCTTTGCATATTCTGTTGCATTACCGATAACAGCCATATGTCCACGGTGAACACCGTCAAAAAATCCGAGTGCGGTTGAAGTAGGCTTTTCGGAATGTTTCAGTTCTCTTATTACTTGCATGATATGTCACCGTAAAATTAAAATCTCTTTTTTATTGAAAGTTCCTGTTTTTCGGTATTTACAACACCAAGTCCGAGGAAAGTTCTGTCATTGCCGTAAACTCTGTATAATGTGCCGTCAGCGGCATCTGAAAGTCCGTGCAGTCTTGACAGCATAAGACCGCCGCCGTTACCGAAACGCACTGATTGTTTTTCGGTAATATATACGCTCTTATAGCACGAAAAAACACTGTCAACAGGTCGGATATACTTCTGTATGTCATCACTGCCGCCAAGACTGCGTAGTGTATCAATCGTTATTGCGTCATCAAGCGTAAACCCACAGGCTTTTGTCCGCCTCAGTGCAGTCATAACACAGCCACAGCCGAGTTTCTGACCTATGTCGTCGCATATTACACGAATGTATGTTCCCTTTGAACAGCATATTGTCAGCGTACCGCACTGTTTTTCCTCGTCAAAGGAAGTCAGTTCAAGTTTGCTGATATTAACAGGGCGTTCTTCACGCTCAACGACAATGCCTTTTCGTGCAAGTTCATAAAGCCTTACGCCGTCCTTTGAAACAGCTGAATACATCGGCGGTTTCTGCATAATATCCCCACGAAACAGCGGAAGAATGTTTTGTATCTGTTCAGCGGAAACACGCAAAGAACTTTCGCTGAGAACCTTTCCTGTTATGTCGAGGGTGTCGGTTGTAATTCCGAGTTTGAATTCCGCACAGTATTCCTTGTCGCTGTCGGGAAGAAGTACCTGTGCTTTTGTCGCACTGCCGAGCAAAACCGGAAGAACACCCGTTGCCATAGGGTCGAGTGTTCCCGTGTGACCTGTTTTCTTTTCGTGCAGAGTTTTTCGCACAACGGCAACAACATCAAAAGATGTAAAGTCCGTCGGTTTATCTATTACTAAAATTCCGTTCATAGTCATCTTTCTATTTCAGCGGAAGCCGCCTGAATCATTTTATTTTTTGCATTTTCATATCCGCCGTCGATAACACAGCCAGCCGCAGCCCTGTGACCGCCGCCGCCGAAGTTTGCACATATTGCTGAGGCGTCTATATCGTCAGATGTACGCACAGAAAACTTATAAATTCCGTTTTCTTTTTCACGCATGGTAATTCCGACCTTAACGCCCTCAATCTGTCGTGGCATTGCCGCAATACCCTCTGTGTCGCTGTCGTCTGCACCGGTATCATCAAGCATTTTTTTCGTAATGCAGACAAACGCACCCTGTCCGTCGGCAAAAAACTCCATTGTGTCAAGCACCATACGCTCAACCTCAATTCTTGCCCTTGACTTTGTGTCGAACATAATCCTGCATATTGTGCCGCTGTCAGCACCGCACTCAATCATATCCGCAGCAAAACGATGAGTTTCAGCCGTAACATTCGTGAAACGGAAACAGCCTGTGTCCGTACAAATTCCGGTAAATATTGCGTTTGCGATATTTTTGCCGATATTTACATTCATAAGTTCAAGAAGTTTTTTTATGATTTGTGCTGTTGCCGCCGCAGTCGGTTCAACATAGCTTTTTTCGGCAAAATCCGTATTTGAACCGTGGTGGTCAATACATAGATTTATTTTGTCAGCATATACAGACAGTTTTTCGCCGAGCAACTGAGTGTCGGCAATATCCGTGCTGACAATGAATTTTACATCAAAATCCTGTGGCGGTACATTTTCGATGATATAGTCGTATTTTTTGGAAAATTCATCACTGCACACCACATTTGCCTTTTTGCCGAGCTGACGCAGTCCCATACAAAGAGCATAACCCGAGCCGATTGTATCGCCGTCGGGGGATTTGTGGGTGAGTATGAGAATATTATCCTGTGAGAGCAGAATTTCTGCGGCTTCATTCAATGTTATCTTCATTTTGTTCTTCCTCTTGCTGTGCTTTCCTGAGTTCTTCGTTTTTGTGTTCAATGTCGTTGAGTATTCTTGAAATGTTTGCACTGTATTCTATCGAATCGGTAGCCTCAAACGCAAGTGCCGGTGCATAACGCAGTTTAAGCCTTACGCCGAGTTCACGCCTTATAAAGCCTGAGGCGTTTTTAAGTGCCTTTACAGCCTCTTTTGCTGTGTCAAGACCGTTCATTGAGCTGATATATACCTTGCAGTATGACAGGTCGTGTGCCATATCGCACCTTACAACGCTGATAATTCCGTTATGCAGACGAGGGTCTTTCATTTCACGCAGAATTGCTGTCAATTCACGCTGAATATCCTCTGAAACACGGTCTGCTCTGTGATTTGCCATATATTTGTCCTCCGTAGATAAATCTTAAAATTTTTAGCGGATAACCGCCTTATGTTATTTTACTGTTCTGATTGATTTGTAGTAATTCAGGGTGTTGAGTTCCGTACCGCTTTGCAGACGGCTTAAAACAAAATCACATACATAAGCCTTTCTGCCGTTTACATCTACCGCCGCACCGTTTTCGGTATCAATCCATTTTCCGCCGATATTTGAGATTATAAGAAATCCCAGATATGCACCGGCTTTTTTTGCGATATTGCCGTTGCTTTCATCAAGAAAATTTTCCTGCAAAAATCCCCTGTTAAGAGCGTCAAGCACTTCTTCAAGCTTTGAAACCGAGTTTTCGTCATTACAAAGTTTTATATCAAAGGTTTTTCTTACAAACCTTATGAAATCAAGTGCGTTTCCGAGCATAACAAGGTCAAGTGTTGCAAGGTCGGTATTTCCGCTTTTTATAAGAGTGTACTGTTCCTGATAATATTTTTCAAGCTGTGCAATATCGGCTGAATAGTTTATTGTACGACTGCTTTCATTGTCAAGACGCTTCATAAGAATCACCGCTTTCCCGCAAATTTTATTATATCCATATCATATCATATTTTCAAAGATTTTTGTATAGTTTTTTTGAATATTATCCAAGACGGTGTATAATATTGAAAAACGACAGACTACACCGCAAATTTTGGCTGCGGCAGCTTGCCGCTTAAAATTCATCGTATAAATCACGGAATATTTCTCCTTCAATATCCGAAATATCATCAAAAGGAATTTTCGCATTATTTTTCAATATAATAACACGCTGAAAATCATCAATTCTCTTTACTGCGGATTTTTCCGTAATATAAGAGCCGCCGTCCTTTTTTTCGTCGGGAACAAAATATGCAACCGTAATTTCAGGCTGATTTTTGATTTGTTCTTTAATAAACATCAGCTTTGCGTTAAGCTGTGAGATAGCCTCGTCGGATAATTCGTGTTTTTTGTCAGTAAGTCTTGCACTTTCTTTTACAGCGTCGTCATATCCTGTCAGTGCAGAGAATGGTGAAAACTGTGCCGCACGGTCATACAGCGACATATGCACTCTTGTCTGTGACTGATGATGCGGCAGGTTTATTATATCGTCATATTTATGGTTGTCATTGTAATTTTTCATACAGAATCCCCTCCGGTTCAACAAACCGTAAAACTGTCGGATTTAAATAACATATCGCCGTCACATATCCGCTATTTTTCTTATTGTGTTGGCTGTTCGTATTGTAATCTGTCTGCTTATTTTTGAGTTGGCAGTTTTTGACCACCAGTTTGTTTTTTGATAATACTTACGGCTGAATGACCAGAAAACAGCATTTTTGTAATTATGTACTTTTTCATATTCCGCTTTTGGCTCACCGATTTCATCATAAAACACTTCATAAGATAAAGGGGGCATAATAAATATAAGGTTATCGTATATATCCTTATTGTCATTTCCCCACCAGTCAGGAGAATTGCTTAATATTTCTTTTAATTCGTTCTGCAAAACAATAAAAACCGGAATGTCCAAATCAAACCTGTCTTGTATCATTAACTTTATTTTATCTGAAAGAAGATTTTTGTCGTCAATATCACTTGAAAAAACAACATTACCGCTGTTAAGATATGTAACAACACCTGCAAAATCAAGTTCAGTAAAGCCTTTTTTTAATTCAGCCATTGGTATTTTGTTCTTACCGCTTATATTTATTCCTCTCAACAAAGCTATATATCTTTTCATAACGATTTTCCTCCGAAATTTGCAGTTTTATGCCTTATGTCCGCCTATCTGTTTGTTTCTGTCCTTGGCGGTTGCACCGTCACGAAAGTTCAGACCTTTAAGTACGGCGTTTTTTCCGAATTTCTTTTTTATTGTCAGAACAGCTTCCTGCATACGCCGTTCACGCTCTAAGTTTTCCTGTTCCTTTTCCTGCTGTTCGTAGTCGGTAAACAGGCTTAGCTGCTGAAATTCCTGTTTTTCAGCGGCAGCCTTTTCATCGACAACACGGTTAGCGGATATTGAAATACGCCTTATCAGCAAATTCCTGTCAACAATGCGGTCATATAAATTCGTGACGGCATTTATGAGCAAATTTGACGAGGAAGTTTGTCGGTCAATGTTTTCTGTGCCGTGAGCGTGTTTTGGTATGCTGCGTCCGTAGCGGTCTGTGGTAACTTCTCCTTTGTATTGTCTGCACCTGACAGGGTCATTAAGGTTTTGGGTATCATAGCCGATTGTCAGAACAATCTGGTCTGTTACAAGTCCCTTATCCACTAAATCAAGCGAGAGTGAATCCGCCATTTCCTGAATAACAATTCTTGCTTTTTCAAAGGTATAGGGTTCTTGCAGGACTTGCCCTGAACATATACTGTTGGTGGTTGGCTTGTAGGCTTTTATGTCGGAAATACGGCAAGGCTCCCAGCCCCATGCGTGATCAATAAGCAGTTCCGCATTGATACCGAATATTTTATACAGCAAATCCTCGTTGAAATAATCTTTTGCACTGCCAAGAGAACACCGTGCAATATCACCCATTGTGAACAGTCCGATTTTTTCGAGTTTGCTTGCATAGCCTTTGCCTACACGCCAGAAGTCCGTAAGCGGTCGGTGATTCCACAAAAGTCTGCGGTAGGACATTTCGTCAAGTTCGGCAATACGCACACCGTTTTTGTCGGGCTGAATGTGCTTTGCGACAATATCCATAGCGACCTTGCAAAGATATAAATTTGTGCCTGTTCCGGCTGTGGCGGTTATACCTGTTGTTTCAAGCACATCTTTGATAATAGTCATCGCAAGTTCTCTTGCGGTCATATTGTAGGTGCTGAGGTAATTTGCAGCGTCAATGAACACTTCGTCGATTGAATAAATATGAATATCCTCAGGTGCAATATATTTCAGATAAATACCGTAAATTTTTGTGCTGACCTCAATATATTTTGCCATTCTCGGCGGTGCAACAATATAGTCGAGGGCGTATCCGGGCAGTGAACGCAGTACAGTGTCGTTATAGGATTTCCCGATAAATTCGTGATTTGGTGTCTTGTACTTTCGTTCGTTATTGATGGCTTTTACCTTTTGGGCAACCTCAAACAATCTCGGGCGACCGGGAATACCATAGCTTTTTAATGACGGCGACACCGCAAGACAGATTGTTTTTTCTGTGCGACTCTTGTCGGCAACAACAAGATTTGTCGTCATCGGGTTCAGTCCACGCTCGATACATTCAACGGAGGCGTAAAATGACTTTAAGTCGATAGCTATATATCTGTGATTTTCAGCTGCCATAATTATGCCCCTTTCTTTGAATATAAATATATTATACGGCTTTATTTTTTGCAATACAAAATTTTTAAAGTTTTAATATTAAAATTATAACGCAAGGTATGTCTGATAAAACGGACTGATAATTTTGAAGAAAAATGAATATTTGTTTTGCTTGACATAAAAACATAACTTGAATATAATATTAGGTATTAGTATTTATGATAAAAAGGTGGTTTTGTCTATGGCAAAGCAAATTGTGCTTACCGACGAAAGTCTGAAAAAATATGAAGAAGAACTCGAATATTATAAAACGGTCAAAAGAAAAGAAAACGCCGAAAAACTGAAAGAGGCTCGTGCACAGGGCGACCTTTCCGAGAACGCCGAATATGATGCCGCAAAAGATGAGCAGGGTATGATCGAGGCAAGAATAATGGAACTCGAAGCTATGCTCAAAAATGTAAAAGTTATTGATGAAAGCGAACTCACAAACGAAACTATTCATGTCGGCTCAAAGGTAAAGGTTCACGACTGTGACCTTGATGAAGATGAAGAATATCAGATACTCGGCTCAAAAGAGGCTGACCCGTTCAACGGAAAAATTTCTGACGAATCTCCTGTTGGTGCGGCTCTTCTGGGACACGCAGTAGGTGATACCGTCGAGGTTGAAACTCCTGAGGGAACAATTCAGTTCAAAATTCTTGAAATTTCAAAATAATCACTGTTTACATCTGAAAGGAAGACATAAATGGGAGAAAAGACAGAACAGCAGCAGGACACTAAGGGTCTGCTCAAAGTAAGACGAGAAAAGCTTGCGGAATTGCAGGCAAGCGGAAATGACCCTTTCCGTATAACAAAGTATGATGTAACACATCACAGTCAGCAGGTAAAAGACAGCTTTGATGAACTTGAAGGCAAAAGCGTTTCAATCGCAGGACGCTTAATGTCAAAAAGAGTAATGGGCAAAGCCTCTTTTTGTCACATTCAGGACTTGCAGGGAACTATTCAGTCATATGTTGCAAGAGATTGCATAGGTGAAGAAGAATATAAACTGTTCAAGAAAATGGACATAGGCGATATTGTCGGACTTAAAGGCGAAGTGTTCAGGACTAAAACAGGCGAAATATCAATTCATGCCTCAGAAGTAACATTACTTTCAAAGAGTCTGCAAATTCTGCCCGAAAAATATCACGGTCTGACAAATACTGACACCCGTTACCGTCAGAGATATGTTGACCTTATTATGAACGAAGAAGTAAAGGATACATTTATCAAGCGTTCAAAGATTATCAGTGCAATACGCAGATACCTTGACACACAAGGCTTTATGGAGGTTGAAACTCCTATGCTTGTTGCAAATGCAGGCGGTGCATCAGCAAGACCTTTTGAAACACATTTCAATGCACTTGATGAAGACCTCAGACTTCGTATTTCACTGGAACTTTATCTTAAAAGACTTATTGTCGGCGGACTTGAAAAAGTCTATGAAATAGGTCGTGTTTTCCGTAATGAAGGTCTTGACACAAGACATAATCCTGAATTTACCCTTATGGAGCTTTATCAGGCATATACCGATTATCACGGAATGATGGATCTTACCGAAAACCTTTACCGCTATGTTGCACAGGAGGTTCTTGGCACAACAAAGATTACCTATAACGGTATAGAAATGGATCTCGGCAAGCCCTTTGAAAGAATTACAATGGTTGACGCCGTAAAGAAATATACAGGCGTTGATTTCAATGAAATTCATACTCTTGACGAGGCGAGAGCTGTTGCAAAGGAAAAGGGCGTTGAATTTGAAGAAAGACATAAAAAAGGTGATATTCTCAATCTGTTCTTTGAACAGTTCGTTGAGGAACACCTTATTCAGCCTACATTCCTTATGGATCACCCTGTTGAAATTTCACCGCTCACAAAGAAAAAACCTGACAATCCCGAATATGTTGAGCGTTTTGAGTTCTTTATGAATGGTTGGGAAATGGCTAATGCTTATTCCGAGCTTAATGACCCTATCGACCAGCGTGAACGCTTTAAGGCACAGGAAGAACTTCTTGCACAAGGTGATGAAGAAGCCAACCACACAGACGAGGACTTCCTCAATGCTCTTGAAATCGGTATGCCACCGACAGGCGGTATCGGTTTTGGTATTGACCGTATGTGTATGCTCCTTACCGATTCGCCGGCAATAAGAGATGTTCTGCTTTTCCCGACGATGAAATCCGTTGATAAGTAAAAACCGAAAAATAAAAATTGATTCACAAACAATGGGCAGTCCGATAATGGATTGCCCATTTTCATAAAAGAAAATTATAAATTCCTGTTGATCAGGTGCAATATGTCCCCCTGAGTAAATAATATCTTGCTCAGGGGGCGTTTTGTTGTGATGATTCATTCGTATCATTCAGTTGTCTAAATATATATGTCGATATTCACAGAAAAAATGCATTATTTTGTAAAATATGACAAAAATGGGGTTAAAGCGAATAAAATATAATTATTTTATTGTCTGTATTTATCGTTGAATTTGTGTGAAAAATATAGTATAATAACATAAATATTTACACCAAAAAACATATCAAAGTTACGGGTCAGTTAAAAACAATTTATTTATAATAAACAAAAGCAGCTTTGCTTTAATAGCTGATGTGGGAAATATGATCTTTAAGAAAACACTGATTAAATAGGCTCTATAATAAATGTTGGGGTAAGCAAATAGAGCCAAAAAAGTTTTTTAAAA
>JBJFIB010000111.1:0-2248 GCA_051894195.1 Acutalibacteraceae bacterium | reverse complement strand
GAAGATTTTATTTCGTTGTCAATAATGATTCTATCTATTATCTCAGATAAAACATCTGCAATTTGTTGGTCACACGAAAATGATTGCGACAAGGTTATTATTTCATCTTTTTCGTTCACAATAACTTCTAATCTGTTTATGTGAAATATTTGATCTTCTTTTTTATGTACACTAATTTCAAAATTATTCAAAGCTATCATTCCTTTAATAAAATTTATAAGAGGTGAGTAAAATTGAACTGTAGAGGAAAAAATCGAAGAATTCAAATTGTATCAGAATATGACATTATCCCGATAGCACATATGAAGCTTCTTAACGGCAAAACAATACCGAGCGATGCTGGTGGTGATATTACAGATACATATTATATCTTCAAGTGTACCAATAAACAAAGCGGAGAGGAGGAAATAATATACTGTGGGACTCCAACTGCTAAAGAATTATGTAAAATGATTGGCAAAAAGCCTCCTATTCTTTTCAATCCCTTAAAATCTGATTGCATAAGCAGTCATAATGTCGATGCTTTTGAAAACAATAAACCTGATTCAAATGCTCAAAAATGGAACCCTACGAGAAAACAATTGTATAACGCAACAATGCTAATAATTTCTGATTGGGATGCAAAACCTAATACTCCACTATTTTTTATTAAATCTGAATTAGAAACTCATATTGACACCGAGCCAGCATTAAAACTTATTAAGTCGATAAATACAATACTTAAAAACTCACGAAATACAATTCGCAAAATTATTAGCAAACTTGAGAAAAACAACGATTTAAAAGAATTTAAGTTTGACCTAATAGTTGAAAAATTACAAAAATTACATATCGAACAATTCTTTGAGTAAAAGCGGAACCAGTTCCGCTTTTATTCCGGCTGAAAGAACAGCGATTCGCCTTGCATCGGCGGCAGATACACTGTCAAATAATCTTGAAAAGCTGTAGCCGTTGAGCTTGTCGGATAATTCAAGGTCAGCAAATACGAATCGAATATATCCCTCGATAATCGAATTGAACATTCCGCTGTCGGCTAATTCGTTAATCTCGTCTTTGGATTTCAGAAGAAAGCTCATATCCATTATTTCACCTCGCTTTCAAGCCATTTCTCAATTGTTGCAACGCAACAATAACCATAGTATATTTTGGTTTCATTAAATGGGCAAATTTTACAGTCATCAAAACAACAGCAAATCATTGCATTGTTAATAAATTCAGCAAGCGCCCCAGCGCTCATATTTTTAATGATTTCAAGGTTTGTCATTGTCAACCCTCCTACTCCAAGCTTTTATTTGATTATAGCAATACAGCGTTGCACGGCAGTCAGACAAGCTGTCGTGGGCGGTATCATTATTCCAATCATAGTTGTAATAGTCAGCACAGGTTGTCAACTTTTGATACTTGTAATCTCCGAAATAATCGTTCCACTCGCCGTATATTTCTGAAAATACACGCATAACATCAATAATTTCGGCATTATCAGGCACATCAATACCAACAGCAGATAAGAACCCTAAGTCAAATTCGATGTTGTAGCCGACAATGATTTTCGCCGAGGTAATGATTTTATACATCTTCGCAACCTCATTGAGTATTGTCGGAGAATTTGCTGCCATATCAGGTGATATACCATGAACTCGTTCAGCAGATTGCCATTGCTGTTTACGCAAAGGGTGCAGATAGCTGTTGTACAGTGTATTGCCATCACCGTCAATGATAGATACCTGTAACAGCTCATCCGTTTGTATGTTAATTCCTGTTGTCTCGGTATCAAGCACGATTATATCGGCAGTGGACGCATTAATTGCTTGATATTGCAAATCAATTATTGACCTGCATAGAGATTTTATTTTTTGGGGTATTTGCTCTTTGGCTTTTTTGCTTTTCAATTTCTGCTTTGCCTGTTGCTTTTTCTTATTCTCAATTTCTGCAATAGCTTTTTTATCGTCCTCTGTCATAGTTCTGACCTCGCTAATATGAAGATAACGTAAAGATTGTTTGCAGTTTCGGTTAGTCCATAGCATTTTACCGCATTTATCGTTAATCGCTACATAGCCTTTTAGTTGCCATTGTCTTTCTGTAGCAATCTCTGATGGCGGTAAATCTATGTTTGTACGCACGGTTGTCTTGTATTTATCCCATATACTCATTTTTTCACCTTCTATACATTTCTTTGTAATTTATAAAAGCGGAACCGGTTCCGCTTTTTCCCGACAGAAAATAAAAACGGGCATAACAAAAGGCAGAG
>JBJFIB010000110.1:0-2282 GCA_051894195.1 Acutalibacteraceae bacterium | reverse complement strand
CAACCTCATTTGACAGGAACAGCACAGCAACAATGTTCGGAATTGCCATAAGTGCATTGAGAATATCAGAAATATTCCATACAATGTCGAGTGTGATAAGCGGTGCTACAACGAGAATTGCAAGGAAAACAAGTCTGTACGGAATAAGACCTTTTTTACCGAAAAGATATTCGCAGCACCTCTCGCCGTAATAAGACCAGCCGAGAATAGTCGAATAAGCAAAGGTAATCATTCCGATAACAAGAATAATCGGACCCATATAAGGTATCTGTCCGAATGCAAGCGATGTAAGCGTACCGCCGTTTGTTATGTTTGATACATCAATGTCAGGATTTTTCATAATACTGCTGACAAGTACAAGTCCTGTCAAAAGACATACAACAACAGTGTCCCAGAATGTTCCGGTTGATGATACAAGTGCCTGTCTTACAGGGTTTCTTGTCTGTGCCGCTGCCGCAACGATAGGTGCAGAACCCATACCTGATTCGTTAGAAAACAGTCCTCTTGCAATTCCGTAGCGTGCCGCCATAAGAATACCCGAACCTACAAGTCCGCCTGCCGCCGCACCGGGTGTGAATGCCATCTGAACTATTGTTACGATTGCAGGAATAATATAATCATAATTTATGCTGAGAATTACAAGACAGCCGATAACATAGAATATTGCCATAACAGGAACAAGTCTTTCACATACAGTTGATATTGCCTTTACGCCGCCGAAAATAACAATAGCGGTAATAATTGCGGCGGCAATACCTACAATCCACGGTTCAATTCCGAGATTTGTCTTTGTTACTTCCGCTATTGCGTTTACCTGTACGCCACAGCCTATTCCAAATGACGCAAAAAGTGCAAATACCGCAAAGAGTATTCCGAGCCATTTTTGTTTAAGACCTCTTTCGAGTGCATACATCGCACCGCCGAGCATTCTTCCGTCTTTTGTCTGCACTCTGTACTTTACGGCGATAAGCGACTCGGAATATTTTGTTGCAATTCCGAATACACCCGTCAGCCAGCACCAGAACACAGCACCCGGACCTCCGAGTGCGATAGCCGTACCTACGCCGATAATGTTTCCTGTACCGATTGTTGAGGCAAGTGCCGTTGACAGTGACGCAAACGGACTAATGTCACCCTTTGAGCCTTTTTCCTTTGTCACCGACAGCTTGATTGCCTTGAATGTTTTTCTTTGGATAAATCCTGTTCTTACGGTCATAAAAAGATGTGTGCCGAACAGAATGATTATCATCGGCAGTCCCCACAAAAAATCATCGACCGTGTTTACAATAGAATCAAGCGTACTCATAAAGCCTTCCAAAATAATTCCTCCTTTGTTTTTTACGACTTTACATTTTCATTACCCTTTTTTTATCCCTTTTTTATATTCGATTATTTTTTAAAACAAAAAAACAGACAGCATATTTGTAGCGTATGGTGTCTGTAATTTGCCGCACATTTTCGTCATAAAACGGCTGAAAATGTGCGTTTAAGTTATTTTTGTAAAATCACAGCATTGAATCAGCAAGTTCTTCAAGCTGTTTTTTGTTTTCCTCCGTCATTGTTGAACGGATTGTAACGCTTACAGGGCTGATTTCAACATTCTTCATAGCACCGAAATATTCTTTCATAATTTTCGCTGCCATAGGTGCCCATGAACCGTTTTCAACAACGGCAACTTTTCTTTTCTGATAGCCCTTGATTTTGAGGTGATGCAGAAAATCATTTGCACACGGGAAAATTCCGCCGTCATAGGTCGGTGCAAGCATAATCATTCTGCTGTAACGGAATGCGTCCTCAATAGCCTCTGCCATATCATCTCTTGTGAGGTCTGTAATTGCAACAGGGAGATTTGTTTTTGACTTCAAAATGTCATAAAGTTTAAGTGCGGCATTTTTTGTATTGCCGTGAATTGACGCATAAGCGATAAAGATACCGTCTGTTTCAGGCTCATATTTGCTCCATGTGTCATAAAGTCCGATATATTCGCTGAGGTCGCCTGTGAGTATAGGACCATGCAGAGGACAAATTGTTTTTATGTCGAGAGTTGCGGCTTTTTTAAGCAGTGCCTGTACCTGTGCACCGTATTTTCCGCAGATATTGAAATAATATCTTCTTGCCTCGCAAGCCCATTCTTCATCAGCGTCCATTGTGCCGAATTTTCCGAAACCGTCAGCCGAGAACAGAATTTTCTCTGTGCTTTCGTATGTAACCATAACCTCAGGCCAGTGAACCATAGGTGCCATATAGAAACTCAGCTTATGCTGACCGAGGTCAACGGTGTC
>JBJFIB010000109.1:2898-11153 GCA_051894195.1 Acutalibacteraceae bacterium | reverse complement strand
TCTTCTACCATCATAACAAACAGATGATAAATAAGGTCTGAAATTTCAAGAACAGTTTCTTTGTTGTCGCCGTTCTTTGCGGCAATTATTGTTTCGGAACATTCCTCACCGACTTTTTTAAGGATTTTGTCAAGTCCTTTTTCAAAAAGATAACAGGTGTATGAACCCTCCTGTTTGTTTTCTTTGCGGTCAAGAATTGTCTGATAAAGGTCATAAAGTTCGTTGTGATTATCAGTCATTGTTATACTCCTCCCAGATATTATTAAAAAAACATGAGTGACTTCCTGTGTGGCAGGCAGGACCTGTCTGTTCAACAATTACAAGAAGTGTGTCTTTGTCGCAGTCGCCTTTTATGTCAACTACTTTTTGAAGATGTCCCGATGTTGCACCCTTGTTCCAGAGTTCCTGTCTTGAACGGCTGAAAAACCAAGTGTAGCCTGTTTCAAAGGTTTTACGCATTGATTCTCTGTTCATATACGCAAGCATCAGGACTTCGCCTGTTCCCTTTTCCTGTACTATTGCAGGAAGAAGGTCAGCTTTTTTGAAATAGTCTTCTATGAAATCAAAATTTTTGCTCATATATTTGCTCCTTTACCGTTATGTTTTGCGGCATGGGCAACCTCTATTGCCTGACTGAGTTCAAGCGTACCGCTGTAAATTGATTTTCCGCAGATTGCCCCGTAAATATCAAGGTCAGTCAGGTTTATGATGTCTTTAAGGTTTGAAACACCGCCTGAGGCTATTATATTACAGCTTACTGATGTTTTCAGTTCGTCAAGCATTGTAAGGTTAGGACCTGAAAGCATTCCGTCTTTTGAAATATCGGTAAAGATGATATACTGTACGCCTATGTCTTCCATACGCTTTGACAGTTCAATATAGTTTATCTCGGAAGTGTCTGTCCAGCCGTCAGCCGAAACCATTCCGTTGAGAGCGTCAACACTTACGGCAATTTTTGAGGCATATTTTTTGACTGCCTCTTTGACAAATTCGGGATTTCTGATTGCGGCAGAACCGAGAATAACTCTGTCGATACCGTTTTCAAGATAAAATTCAACTGATTCCATTGAGCGAATACCGCCGCCGACCTCGATTTTTAGTCCGCAGTTTTTGCGTACTTCGAGAATCACATCGGAATTTACTCTCTTGCCGTCTTTTGCACCATCAAGGTCAACCATATGCATATATTTTGCACCGTCTGATTCAAACTTCTTTGCGGTTTCAACTGCACTTTCCGCAACTTTATGAGCCGTAGAATAGTCACCTTTATAAAGTCGGACACACATACCGTCCTTAATATCTATTGCAGGTAAAATAATCATTATATATCAGCCTTTCTGAAAAAACAGTTAAATATCAAATATCATAAAACACCTTTTGTTGACAGTGGCTTGTCTGAATCGGTCTTTGCAACAGCAAAATGAAGTGCGTGTGCAAGAGCCTTATAAAGTGCCTCTGTGATATGGTGTGAATTCTTTCCGTAACAGGATTTGAGATGAAGCGTTATACCGGAATTATAGGCAAAAGCACGCATAAATTCTTCCGTCATACAGCTGTCATAAGCACCGATTTTTTCTTCGGGAAATTCAGCGTCAAACACAAGAAACGGTCTGCCGCTTATATCAAGCGAACAAAATCCGAGTGCCTCGTCCATAGGTACATAAAACGAACCGAAGCGGGCAATTCCGCCTTTATCGCCGAGTGCCTTATCAAAAGCCTTGCCGATAACAATGCCGGTATCCTCAATAGTATGATGACAGTCAACATCAAGGTCACCATCGGTTTTTACGGTCAAGCCGAATCCGCCGTGTACCGAGAATGCTGTAAGCATATGATTGAAAAAACCTATGCCTGTATCAACCGAGGTTTCTCCGCCGTCAAGATTGAGTTCAACATGAATTCTGGTTTCTTTGGTCTGTCGGTCAACAACCGCTGTTCTCATATGTTACCACCTCATATCTGTAATTACAGGTTATAGTATATATTATTTCCTTAATTTTGTAAACATCAATAAGGTGTAATATTACTGTTTTTTCGGAAATTTTACAAATTCGTCAAATTTTTAACGATTTTCTGACACATATTTTTCAAGAATATATTTTTCGATATATCGCAGAACTTCATTATTTTCTTCTTTACTGCCGGCGGTAATTCTGAGAGCAGAGTCATTTTTGAAGTATCGTACCGCAATTCCGTTATCAAGAAGATACTGCCAGAGCGGATATGAAAGTTCTGTACGGATATATACAAAGTTGGTACAGGGTTCATATATATTGAATGGTAATGAATATGTTTTCTTTAATTTAAGCAGTTCACTGTAAAGTTCTTTTGTGTTTTTGATTATTGTATTCAGGCGTTCTGTTAAAAGCTCCTTGTGGCTGAAAATACAGGTGCCTATTTCCTGAGTTAGTGTGTTCACATTGTACGGAGATTTTACGGCACAAAGTGCTTTTGTAAGAGTTTTGTTTGAAACAGCAAAGCCAAGACGGATTGCCGCCGAACCTACTGCCTTTGATGATGTTTTAAGCACAATAAGGTTGTCGTACTGTGCCGCCTCCTGCAAAACCGACTGGTTCCAAAAGTCCATATATGCCTCGTCAAGTATTACAAGTGCATTTACGCTTTTTACAAGTCGTCTTGATTCTTCTGCTGTTATTCCCTGTCCTGTCGGGTTGCAGGGATTTGAGAAAATTATCATATCGACATTATTGTCATTTGCAGTTTTTATAACTTCATCAACATCAATTTTAAGTGAATCAGACTTTTGTATTGCTATTACCTGATTTTCGGAAAGAGAAGAATAAAAACGATACATTGAAAAATCAGGTTCAATGACAAGCACCTTACTGTTTCTTTGAAGCATTGCAGACGCAAGAATATAAAGCATTTCATCAGAACCGTTTGTAGCGGTTACTGTTTCGGGATCAAGACCGTAAAAATCCGAAAAACTTTTGATTACATTTGACGCTAACGGGTCAGGATAACGGTTAAATGCTGTTTTGTCGATAATTTCTTTAATTTCGCTTTTTATTTCATCGGGCATATTATAAAAAGACTCGTTTGCATCAAGTCTTATGCGATATGTACCGCTGATTGGCTCATATGGTTCAAGGTCACGGACTTTTTCGCAAAGTGTATATGACATAAAAACTCCTCCTTTGTTATTTTGTAAAAATTCAAAAGGGACAAGGCACTCTGCCCTGCCCCTTCGGAATTTTATTATTTATTGTCAAAACGGACTGTGATTGAGTTAGCGTGTGCTGTAAGTCTTTCGGTATTTGCAAAACGAACTATGTCGTCTTTATCGTTTCTGAGTGCGTCTTCCGTGTAGTAGATAAAGCTTGATTTCTTTACAAAGCTGTCAACGGAAAGCGGTGAGAAAAATCTTGCTGTTCCGCTTGTAGGGAGAACATGGTTAGGACCTGCAAAATAATCTCCGAGAGGTTCAGGTGAATAATTGCCGAGAAATACTGAACCCGCATTATCAAGCTTGCCGACATATTCCATAGGATTGTTACAGCAGACTTCAAGGTGTTCAGGTGCAAGGTCATTTGCCATTTGAACAGCCTTTTCCATTTCGTCACAAACGATAATTGCTCCGTAATTGGTGAGTGATTCCTCGATGATTTCTGAACGGCTGAGAGTTTTTATCTGTCTTTCAAGTTCTGTGACTGTTTCTTCTGCAAGTTTTTGTGATGTCGTTACAAGAATTGCCGAGGCAAGTCTGTCGTGTTCAGCCTGTGACATAAGGTCTGCGGCAAGGAATTTCGGATTTGCACTTTCGTCGGCAAGGACAAGAATTTCACTCGGACCTGCAATCATATCAATGTCAACATTACCGTAAAGAAGTTTCTTTGCGGTAGCAACAAATATGTTGCCCGGACCAACAATTTTATCAACCTTTGGTACGCTCTGTGTGCCGTATGCAAGAGCCGCAACAGCCTGAGCACCTCCCATAAGGAATACACGGTCAACGCCTGCGATTGCTGCGGCAGCCATAATATCGGGATTAGGCTTTCCGTTTTTAAGCGGTGGCGTTACCATAATAAGTTCTTTTACACCTGCGATTTTTGCAGGAATGGCATTCATAAGAACTGACGACGGATATGCAGCTGTGCCGCCCGGAACATAAAGTCCTACACGGGCAAGTCCACGAACACGCTGTCCCATTATTACACCGTTATCCTTTGTTGTAAGCCAACTTTGCTGTTTCTGACGCTGGTGAAAATCCCTGATGTTGTCAGCGGCTTTTTTAAGTGTTGCAATAAATTCAGGGTCACACTCTGCACTTGCTGCGATGATTTCGTCTTTCGGCACTTCAAAAAATTCGGGTGCTTTTCCGTCAAATTTTATTGTATATTCACGAACTGCCTCGTCGCCACGCTCACGCACATTATCAATAATCTCCGTTACTGTGGCGGTTACATCTTTATTTGTATTTCTGCTGCGTTCATTGAGCTTTGAAAGAAATTCAACCTCTGATGTTCCGTCAGCCTTAACTATCTTTATCATTTTAATTTCGCCCTTTCTTGTTCCATTTTGTCTGCAAGCTCTTCAATCTCCACTTTGCGTAATTTAAGGCTTGCCGTATTTGCGATAAGTCTTGCGGAAATAGGTGCTACATTATCTTCAATAATTACAAGTCCGTTTTCACGGAGGGTTGAACCTGTTTCTACTATATCAACTATTGCGTCTGCAAGTCCTAAAAGCGGTGCAAGCTCAACAGAACCCTCAATTTTTATTATTCTTATATCCATACCCTTGCCCTCAAAAAATGTTCGGGTGACATTAGGATATTTTGTTGCGATAGTTTTTTCGTTATAGCCTGAGAAAAAGTCTGTTCCGGCTTTTCCTGCAAGTGCAAAACGGCATTTGCCGAAACCGAGGTCAAGTATTTCATAAAAACTTCTGCCGTTTTCCATTATCGTGTCTTTTCCGACAACGCCAAGGTCGCATACGCCGTTTTCAACATAGGTGATTACATCTGCGGCTTTTGCAAGAACAACCTCGATTTCACCGTTGCCTATCGGGAGAATAAGCTTTCTGCCTTTTTCATGAACTGATGTACAGTCATATCCGGCACTTTCAAGAAGTCCTACCGTATCTTTTTCGAGTCTGCCCTTTGTAAGTGCAATTCTTAATGGTTTCATATTTTATACTCCTGTATTTATTGTTTTAATTTCTTCACCGACAACGGTAAGCTTTTTGATTCCCTTTGATTTTGCGTATTCAAGAGCCTCCTGTTCGGTTTCAAAAACACTGTTTTCGCCAAGAATATTCGCCTCTGCAAGTGTTGCATTATATTTGATAGCTTCAATCTCAAAACCTTTGACACTATGTACAAGAACATCAGGCTGTTTCTTCTGCGGTATATTTCCCCTGCTGAGCATTACTCTTGAAAGTGAATCCACATTTATTCCGAAGCCTATTGCCGGAGCAGGTGCGTCAAAGCTGTCAAGAAGATTGTCGTATCTTCCACCGATAAGAACAGGCTCACCAGAACCCTCTACATATCCGCTGAATACGATATTGCTGTAATAATCGTTTCTCTGAACAAGACCGAGGTCAATTATCAGTCTGTCACCGAGATGATATTTTGAAAGGTCGTTGTATATTTCCCTTACATAATCAAGTGCTTTCAGTGCGTCCTCATCGTCACAGAGTGCATAAGCCTCATCAAGAACCTCAATTCCTCCAAAAAGGCGTGGGAGTTTTCTGATTACATTTACTGCCTGTGTCTGTTCAAGAGAATCAAGTGCCGAGTTAAGAGCCGAATAGTTCTTTGACTCAATAAAAAATCTTATATCTTCACGCTCGCTGTCGCTTACGGGGAGTTTCTGTGCAAGAGCCTTGAAAAATCCTGCGTGTCCGAGTTCGATACGGAAATCGGGTACGCATTTTGACAGTGCCTCTATTGCCGTTGTAATAACTTCAAGGTCGGCACGCTTGCCCTTTGCACCGATAAGTTCTATGCCTGTCTGCATAACTTCATTACTTCTGCCTGTAAGTCCGGGATTATATCTGTAAACACGCTGATTGTAGTAAAGTCTTAACGGGTGCGGCTCATTTTTCAGTCTTGTTGTTACCATTCGGGCAATAGGCAGTGTAGAGTCGGGACGCATTACCATAAGTCTGCCCTTTGAGTCGCTCATTTTGAACATATATTCCATCGGTATTCCGGAAATGGACTCCGAAAACAAATCATAAAATTCTATTCCGGGAGTCAGAACCTCGTGAAAACCACGATGTGAAAATACATTGCCAAGTATTGACGATACAGTTCTGTTTGCAAGACATTCTTCAAACAATAAATCCTTTGTGCCTTCGGGTGTAATTTTTGAATACTTTTTCATTTAGCAAATACCTCAATCTTTTTAATTTATTTACTTCATCGTGGTAAAGTAATAGCGTAATAATAAGATAACATATTATCATAACAATGTCAAGTGAAAAGTTAAATAACTTATATTTTTGCCTGACATAATAAAGTCAAATATCTTATTTTTAACCTTATTATGTTAATTTTTCGGCAAAAATCCTGCCTTTATATTTTCATACAAATCGCTTATAAAGTCAAGCTATTTTTATATTATAATGATTGTTTTATTCGTATATTGAAAAGCGGTTCCTGATTTTTCAATCCGAAACCGCTTTGATTAAATATTATTTATGTTCTTCAAGCCATCTTACAGCGGTATATGCGTAAACGGCACTTCCGCTTGAAAGTACAGACTCATCAAATTTTACTTTTGGGTGGTGCTGAGGAAATTCATAGCCTTTTTCGGGTTCTCCTGCGGCAAGTGAAAGCATAATACTCGGCACTTCCTGACTGATATATGCAAAATCCTCCGAACCTGTTGATTTTACAGGTTTTCCTGAATCTGCCGACTTAGAAAGAAGTTCACTCTGAGTTAATGCTTTACCTGCACCAAGAAGTTCCTTTGTATATTTTGCTACATCTTTTGACAAGTCAGCATTATTCAGCAAAACAGGACAGCCACGGTTGAAAGATACTTCGGCATCTGCACGAAACGCCGCCGCTATTTGTGTTGAAATTTCAGTCATACGATTTTTTAAATATTTTCTTATTTCTTCATCATAGGTGCGAATTGAACCGTCCATTTCGACTGTATCAGGGATAATATTAGGTGCCTGTCCGCCGTGAATACTTCCGATTGTGAGTACGGCATCATCATTCAAAGACAATTCTCTCGAATGAATTTCTTGGAGTGCTGTAATAATATGTGCCGCTACATTTATCGGGTCAACGCCATTGTTTGGCATAGAGCCGTGACAGCCTTTACCCTGAATTTTAATTTTGAAAAAATCAGCACCGGGGGCACTTACACCTCCGCCACAAACAATTACAGTTCCTGCCGGAAAAGGCATACCAGCCATAACATGAATCATCAGAGCAGCATCAACCTTTGGATTTTCAAGAACGCCTGCACCTATCATATCCTTTGCACCCTCAAAAACTTCTTCGGCTGGCTGAAACATAAGTTTTACTGTTCCGTTTATGTCATCTTCCATATCTTTAAGAAGTTTAGCTGCACCAAGCAACATAGTTGCGTGCATATCGTGACCGCAGGCATGCATATTACCATTATCCGACGAAAACGGTACATCTGATTCTTCCTTTATCGGCAAGGCGTCCATATCTCCACGCAGTAAAAATACCTTTCCGGGCTTTTTGCCGCCGACCGTGACGGTAACTCCGCATTTTCCGCAGTCTTTTGGCTCATAACCCATAGCGGCAAGTTCGGATTTTATATATTTCTTTGTTTCCGTCAAATTAAATTCAGTTTCTGGGTGCTGATGAAGATAATGTCTTGTTTCCACCAGTTTATTCTGACAGTTTTTTGCCTGTTCAAGTAATTGTTCAGGTTTCATTATAATTCCTCCTGCTATAATTTCTTTTTCTTTGTATATTTTATCATTTACTGACAAGATATATTTAATTCCAAAAGTTTATGTTTTATTATAGCATAATTTTGTAGAAAGGTAAATGTATCTTGCATAATTTAAGTGTAAATTTTGTATAAAAACCACTGAAAATTACTTTAATCAGCGTCTGCCGTGACGGTGACCTCCCATTGTTGCGTTAGGATTTTCAAATTCAATTTCAAGAGCATTTGAAACAGCCTCAATTATACCATTACTGCTGAATGTTGCACCGCTTACTGTTGAAACAGCTGTACTTTGTTTTGAAATTATTTCGGAAATAACAGAACTTTTGGCTTTTGAGAAAAACT
>JBJFIB010000109.1:0-2798 GCA_051894195.1 Acutalibacteraceae bacterium | reverse complement strand
GCACTGCTTTCTGTGATTTCAGATGTATCGTTTTGTTCAGAAGTATCTTTTGATGTATTATCTGAATTTTCGCTGTTTTCAAAATCGTTTGTACTGTTTTGAATAAGCTGTAACTCCAATGCATTTGATACCGCCTCAATTATGCCATTACTGCTGTATGTTGCACCGCTTACTGTTGAAACAGCTGTATCTTGTCCGGATATAATTTCTGAAATAATTTTGTTTTTTGCTTTTTCAAAAAATTCCTTGTCGTCATTGTATGAATTTACGGTAATATCGGTTATTTTTCCGCCACTGACCGTAACAGTGACATCAATATTGCCTCTGAATCCGTTGCCTGTGCCACTGTAAATGCCGTCTTTGAATCTTCCTGTGCTGTCTGTGCCTGAAATCTCTGAAACATCATTTTGAACCATATCAACACTGCTATTTAGTGCGGGTATTGTTCCCACATAGTACACACCTACAAGTGCCGCCGCAGCTATTGTTCCTGAAACAGCAGGAATCGTATCGGCTTTTGCATTTTGGCGTGGACAGGTTTCTGTACATTTCATACAGTTTATACATTCGCCGGAATTTACGCTTTCATACTTATAAAGTGGTATGGACATTGAACATTGTTTTGTGCACATTCTGCAACCGCCACATTTTTCAGTAGGCTTTTTTATTTTGAATATGCGGAAATGAGATACCAAATCGAACAATGCACCCAAAGGACAAAGGTATTTACAGAAAAATCTTTCGATAAAAACAGAGCCTATCATTATAAGCAAAAGCAACAGACCGCCGAGCGACAGAAGATATTCAGCTGATGGAAAACCTTTGACTGTTGCATACATTCCGAATATTGTCCAAGGACTCCAAAGAATACCGTCAGTTAACGAAAAAGTCCATACTGCAATAATCACAAAAACAAGTACACCAAATTTAATTAACTTCAAACTCTTGTCAGCTTTTTCTGATATTTTTGGTCTGTGTTTAATGTGTTTTCCTCCTGCCCAGAGTAAATCCTGCATTGCACCAAAGGAACATATAAATCCGCAAAAAAATCTTCCCCATATAAATGTCACGATAAACACTGCCGCCAGAAGAATAATTCTGCCTGAATATTCTGCAAAGCTGAACTGTCCGTTTATAAGCGACCTGAATATTTCTCCGATTGAAGAAAATACAGTAATAAAAAGTCCCGGTGCTGCTATAAATGCTGCTATCTGTATAACAGCTCTGATTATCTGAATAACTGAGATGTGTCTACTTTTTCGTCTGTTTTGTTTTTGATTTTCCATACTATTCTCCTTTGTCAAGAAATTATTTTGAGATTTGATTTCAAACCGTTTGTAGCAAAGACTTTCTTTTCTTTGGTAATAAATACAGCGTCAATATTTAATTTATTTATAAGATTTAACGCTTTTTCTGTTCCCATAATAAATACAGCCGTTGAAAGTGCGTCAAGTTTTTCTGCGTTGTCGCCGACAAGAGTTACACCCATAAGCTCAGAATCTGACGGATAAGCCGTTTTCGGTGATATTATGTGATGATATATTTTTCCGTCTTTTGTGAAACTCTGTTCGTACAGTCCTGACGATACAACTGCTTTATCCTGAACGGTTATGTATGCAAATGGAGTGCCTGTTTTTAAAAAGGGATTCTGAATACCGACTTTTCGGCTTTGTCCCATATTTATTACAGTGCCGCCGAGATTTATAACTGCGTCAAAAATATTGTTTTCAGTAAATATTCGTCTTATTTCATCTGCGGCATATCCTTTTGCTATTGCACCAAGGTCTATCTGCTGACCTTGTTTTTTCAGCATAACAGAGTTACTGCAACTATCGGTTAATATATCACGGTAATTTATATATCCGGCAGCCCGTTGTATTTGACTTTCGCTTGGAATTGTTTTTGTTTTTAAGGCTTTTTTCCAGAGCATAGAAACAGGACTTATTGTTATATCAAAATATCCGTCTGTTAATATCGAATATTCAACAGATTTTTCTATGAGATGAAATGTTTCCCCCGAAACTTTTACTGATTTTTTACCGGCATAATTATTTATGACTGATACTTCACTTTGTGAAGCAAATACAGAAAACATATTATTCAGTTCTGAAACTCGTTTTTTAGCTTTTTGTAAAGCCTGTTTGCTGTCTTTATCAAATACGGTCAGCGTGTTCACCGTACCGAGAGCAAAAAACATTTTTTGAATCTGATATTTATTATCCTGCATAATTGCCCCCTTATTGTTTTTATTGTACTTAAATTATAGCAATAAATTTTTTTAAATGTATCAAATATTTATTAAGTTAAACTTAAAAATTATCAATAAATAAAAGTGCAGATTATAACTAACAGGAGAAAAATATAAACCCTGTTTATGAAAAAATTTATAAACAGGGTTAAAAGTAATATACGATATTTTATTTTTTCAGTCTGTTGATAATTGCGAAACGATTTTTATAAAACAAAACAGCCGACAATGTTATTAAACATACACCCACAATCAAAAATATTATTCTACCTGTATTACCAACATCAGGAAGATTTATTACCTGCTTGTTTGTGATATTCATCATTTGTGAAGTGTCGGTATTATAGCATATATGTGCAGTCGTATCAATATAATAATTGTCAGGTGCTTTTGTTTCAATAATACAGCATTTTTCACCCGATATATCACTAAACTGTATTTCGCCGTTTTCGTCAGTTGTCTTTATTTCGACAAGATACCATATTTCATTATTGACTTCAACTGTTTTTGACGGCTTAGTTTCAAGATTATTATAATCATCATCTGATAT
>JBJFIB010000108.1:8067-11455 GCA_051894195.1 Acutalibacteraceae bacterium | reverse complement strand
TTGTTGTCATCGGTTTTAAGAGCGTCATCAATCTCGGAGTCAATACGGACAAACTTTGTTTCGGTTTCTTTATATTCAAGGAAACTGATGAAATGTGTATCTATTGCGTGTTCAAGAATTACAGCGTCAAGACCGTTATCCTTGAACATCTTGATATACTGTGCCTGAACATCCTGATTTGAAACATAGTAAACCTTGTTGTCCTTTTGTTTCGGCAGTTCAGAAAGAGTTTTGTATTCGCCGTTGATTGACTTAAAGAGAAGAATATCCTTAACTTTGTCGTAGAACTTTTCATCTTTAATGCAGCCAAACTTGATAAACGGTGCAATATCCTCCCAATAGCCCTCATATTCTGAACGCTCGTTCTTGAATATTGATGTGAGCTTGTCGGCAACCTTCTTGGTAATGTGCTTTGAGATTTTTGCAACCTCAGCATCATTTTGGAGGAATGATCTTGAAACATTCAGCGGAAGGTCCGGACAGTCAATTACACCCTTTAACAGCATAAGAAACTCAGGTACAACTTCCTTGATATTATCGGCAATATAAACCTGATTTGAAAACAGCTTTATCTGACCCGGCATAACTTGCAGTTTATCCGTCTGTTTCGGGAAATAAAGGATACCTTTAAGGTTAAAAGGATAGTCAACATTGAGATGTATCCAGAACAGCGGTGGATTGAAGTCATTAAACACTTCTTTGTAAAATTCCTCGTACTCCTCTTTTGTACAGTCCTTAGGTGCTTTAAGCCAGAGAGGTGTTGTATCGTTTACAGGAGTATCTTCCGTTTTTTCTTTATCATCGGAAATTTCCGTGTTTTCTGTTGTGTTTGCTTTATCGTCTGCATTGAAATATATTTCATAAGGCATAAACTGACAGTATTTTCTGAGTATATCACGCAGTTTATATTCATCAAGGAATTCTTCTCCGTCCTCAGAAATGTGCATAACGATTGTTGTGCCACGATTCGTTCTTGTGCCGTCGGAAATTTCGTAGGTGTTACTTCCGTCACTCTGCCAATGAACAGGTGTTGCGTCAGCCTTGTACGAAAGGGTTTCTATCTCAACAGTATCGGATACCATATAGGCAGAATAAAAGCCAAGACCGAAATGTCCGATTATTCCTGCGTCAGCGTCTGTCTTGTCCTTATATTTCTCAACAAATTCCTTCGCTCCCGAAAAGGCTATCTGAGTTATATATTTCTCAACCTCTTCTTCTGTCATACCGATACCGTTATCGCTGACAGTAAGGGTTTTTGCAGCTTTGTCGAGTTTTACATCAATGCGTGGCTTAACATTATCGTTCTCTGTTTCGCCGATTGAGCAAAGACTCTGATACTTTTTGATTGCGTCACAGCCGTTGGCAACTATCTCTCTGAGGAAAATATCCTTGTCGGAATACAGCCATTTTTTTATTATCGGAAAAAGATTTTCCGAATCTACTTTGATTTGTCCTTCGCGTTTCATATTCAGAAACCTCCGTTTTTTAAAATTTATTTATCTTAATGCTGTGTTATATATACAGTATTGAGAACTTAATTATTATCGTCCGAACGCATCATATTGCGTTCAAGCCATTGTTGATGAGTCATAAGAACCTGACGGGGTTTTGAACCCTCGTGAGGACCTACAATACCCATTTGCTCCATTTCATCAATAAGCCTGCCCGCTCTTGCATAGCCGAGTCTTAACCGCCTTTGCAAGAGAGATGTTGACGCCTGTCCTGCCTCGACAACGCACTTTATTGCATCTTCCATAACAGGATCGACATTTTCATCACTGCTGTCAGAACTGCTTTTGACATTTTCGGCAATAGTTTTCTTTTCTATTTCCGCAATTATATTATCGTCGTATTCAACGGCTCTTGATTTCTTTATAAATTCAACTATGTTCTCAACTTCGGTATCATCAACATAACAGCCCTGTACTCTAATAGGCTTGGTTGTTCCGATAGGCGAAAACAGCATATCACCACGACCTAAGAGTTTTTCTGCACCGCCGCCGTCAAGTATTGTACGGGAGTCAATCTGTGACTTAACCGCAAAAGCAATTCGGCTTGGAACATTTGCCTTGATAAGTCCGGTAATGACATCAACAGACGGACGCTGTGTAGCTATTACAAGGTGCATACCTGCGGCTCTTGCCATCTGTGCAAGACGACATATTGATTCTTCAACCTCATTCGGTGCCGCCATCATCAAGTCCGCAAGCTCGTCAATAACAATAACAATCTGCGGCATTTTTTCGAGTTTTTTCGGGCGTTCTGTATTTTCGGAATAATTTGCAATTTCGGACTGTGCCTGTGCAAGCATTTCATCTTCTTCAAAAGAACGCTCGGAATCGTCAACGATATTTGCGTCATTTTCATCCGTTTCTGAATTCTTTCTGTCAACAAGACGGTTATAGCTTTGCATATCCCTTACATTGTATTCAGCAAAGGTTTTGTATCTTTTAAGCATTTCGTCAACTGCCCAGTTAAGTGTTCCTGCGGCTTTTCTTGGGTCGGTAACAACAGGAAGGTAAAGGTGTGGAATACCGTTGTAAACACCGAGTTCAACAACCTTGGGGTCGATAAGAACAAGTTTGACCTCATCAGGATTCGCCTTATAAAGCAGGCTGACAAGCATAGAGTTAATACATACGGATTTACCTGAACCGGTAGAACCTGCAATAAGCAAATGCGGCATTTTTGCAAGGTCAGCAAGAATAATTTTTCCTGTAATGTCATAGCCGAGTGCAACGGTCAGCTTGCTTTTTGCTTTGTTGAATTCCTGTGATTCAATAAGATTTCTCATTCTTACGATATTGACATTTTTGTTAGGCACTTCAATACCAACAGCAGACTTGCCCGGTATAGGTGCCTCAATTCTTACACCCGTTGCGGCAAGGTTCATCGCTATATCGTCGGCAAGATTGGTAATTTTACTGATTTTTACACCTGCGGCAGGCTGTAACTCATAGCGTGTAACCGAGGGACCACGACTTATATTTACAATAGTAGTCTGAACACCAAAACTTTTGAGCGTATCAACAAGCATTGTGCCGTTCTGATGAAGTTCAAGAGAAATATTTCGTCCGTCTTCCTCAGGCTGAGGTTCAAGCAAGGTCACAGGCGGCTTTACATACTCACCCTCAACTAACGGATTATCATTGACAGTAACAATTTCTGCCTTTGGCTGAGTGTTTTTGCTGTCTTTATTATTTTGAGCAGATTTTTGTAAAGATATTTTATCAATGCTTTTCTTGACAGGTGGAGTATTCTTTGTTTCGCTTATACTATTGATTACTGAGGAATCAAACTGTATATCATCTGCAAATACAGGCGGTTCTTCCGGAATATATTCAAATGTATCGGAATTTTGCTGTGATTTGTCCTCTTGAAGTGTTTT
>JBJFIB010000108.1:0-7967 GCA_051894195.1 Acutalibacteraceae bacterium | reverse complement strand
GAATATATTCAAATGTATCGGAATTTTGCTGTGATTTGTCCTCTTGAAGTGTTTTACTGTTTTGATTTGAAGTATTACTTTCGCTTGAAGATTCGTTTGCTTTGACAGCTGTATCCTCTGTTTCATAGCCGAATATCATATCAAGTGCTTTATCGCCCGAGGTGGTTTTTGACCTTGATTTTTTATTCTTTTCAAGATTTATTGCTGTTTTTCGGTTATCAGTCTGCGGTTCATAGAAAGGTGTACTGTCCACACGACAAAAATCTGATGGAACACCGTTTTTTGATTTGACTTTATCCATATGCTTATTTATTTTTTGCTGAACATATTCATCGTGTTCCTTTTGCTGTATTTCTTGTTTTATTTGATTTTCCTGCTGACGAATTACCTTGCGGATTTCTTTATTTTCGTTTATCCGATTGCTTACTTTCTGCACAGGTTTTTTGAATATATCAAAAAGGTTTATTATAAATGCGTCGAGTGATATTGTTGCAATAATTATAAATGCAATAACAAACACTATACCTGCACCTGCTGAACCAAGAATTTTTACAAAAGCAATACCAAGCAGACCGCCTGATATGCCTGTTCCCTGATACTGACTGCCAGCTGTAAAACATCTTGAAAGTTCATCACCATAGCTTTCTGTATCAAGTCCGAAAGAACTGAAACTGTACACTATCGAAGCAAAAACAATCGTCAGAAGTACAAAAAACATTGCTCTCAAAGGAAACCTGTAAGACGGTTTTGTTTTCGCAAACTGAACAGCACAATACAGAGTTATAAGCGGAACGGCAAAGCCCATAAAACCAAAAAATCCCCAATAGCACTCATGAAGTGCGAGCCATAGCTTTTCGCCCGGCATAATATAAAGAGCGGTCAATAATATTGTTATGGCAAAAAATATCGTTGCTTTTATAAATTTATTGCGTTTCAGATTCAACTCTGCCTCTTGACGCTGTCTGGATTTTGATGATGATGTTTTTGATGTCGAAGATGATTTAGCACTTGATTTTTTTGTACCCTGTGATGAAGATTTAGGTTTTGATTTGCTTGTTTCACTCGTCCTTTTTGCTGCCAAATCATTGCACCTCCAAATTTTATAGAATTTTAATACAGTAATAGGGCAACATATAATTATATGCTGCCCTATCAGATTATTTAATTAAAAAACAAGAGCGTTTCCTGTGAAAACATTAGTTCCGAGGAACAATTCAATAATGCTTATCACAAACATAACACCGCCGACAACGGCTGTATAAAGAATGAATATATACATTCTGTCGGTTGAAAGCAGCCATTTGAACAGCTTGATTGCAAAAAATCCGACAACAGCGGCGGTTATCATTCCTACAATAACAGGAAAATATTCTATATTTACAGCTGTGCCCTCAGGCGGAAAAAGTGCGTCTTTTCCTTCAAGTACAGCTGCGGCTATAATTGCCGGTATGCCAAGAACAAATGAAAAATCAAGTGCTGTCTGTTTGTTTATTCCTCTGAGTTCTCCGGCTGCAAGGGTTGAACCTGAGCGTGACAATCCCGGAAAAATTGCAGCCATACATTGTGCAAATCCGACAATAACCGCATCAACAACATTATAGCGTTTTCTTCCTGCACCGCCACGGGTTATCAGTCCCTTTGCCTTATACCTTTCAGCAGTTTTATGGTTTGCACGGTTTCCGATATAAAGAAGCAAACTTGTAGCTATGAGAGCAAGCGATGATATGATTAAATATCCGTCAGATGTCCATTTATCCGCCAAATCCTTTAATTTCATATCCGTTCCCGGAACAGGCAGAAAAAGCAAAAACAGCGGTATAAGACCTATTATAATCATCATAACAAGGTTTCTGTCGCCGTCCATTTCGCTCCATTTGAATTTACCGGTAAATATGTCCTTTACCATAAATCCGAATGCCTTGACAAGCCGGATTATAAGCTTGAAATACACTGCTAAAACTGCGGCAAGCGTTCCTATATGCAGCATTACCGAAAAAAACAGGTTTGACTCCTGCATACCGATAATATGCTGAGTTATTGCCAGATGTCCGCTGCTTGATACAGGAAGAAACTCTGTGAGTCCCTGAATAATTCCCTGTAAGATTGCACTGAAAATATCCATTGATTATGTACCTCCGAGGAATTTTTAATGGCAGAATATCTCTGCCATTTAATATTTATATTCATTTGGATTGCTTTTTAGGTTTTACTGAGTCTTTTTTGTTTTTCTTTTTTTCGTCATTTCTTTTTTTATCAATCATATCATATAATGCAGATATGGCTTCGTTAAGCTGTCCTACACTGTCAACAAGTCCCTCATCAACTGCCTCGTCACCGTCAAGAATTGTACCTATATCCATAACAAGTTCACTTGTATTTGACGCTAATTCGTTATAGCGTTCTTCCGATATATCAGAATGTTCTGACACAAAGCTTGTTATGCGGTTCTGCATTTTCTGAAAATACTCAAATGCCTGAGGCACTCCGAGAGTAAGACCCGTCATACGCACAGGGTGTATTGTCATTGTGGCTGATTTAGCAATAAAGGATTTCTTTGCCGCAACAGCGATAGGCACACCTATGGAATGTCCGCCGCCAAGCACCAGCGAAACAACAGGCTTTTTCATTCCTGCGACAAGTTCAGCTATTGCAAGTCCTGCCTCAACATCGCCGCCGACAGTATTGAGTATAATAAGTAGTCCGTCAATGCGGTTATCCTGTTCTACTGCAACAAGCTGAGGAATTACATGCTCGTATTTTGTCGTTTTGTTTTGTGACGGCAATACATAATGACCTTCAATCTGTCCTATAATCGTTAAACAATGTATTGTATATTTTCCGTTTTCGGAAACAACGGCACCTGACTCAATAATCTGATTAAATGAATTTTCACTTACAGGACCGTTATCCTGAACAGAAATTTTGGGTACATCGGGATATTCGGACGGATTAGACACGGTATTCGTAATTTTTTTATTATTACTTTTGCTCATTATCGTTACGCCTCCATAAATAATACATATATTATTCACTGATTTGCGTAACAACATACATTTTAGTATATCATTATTTTACAGTTACTTCAAGAGATTTTTTGCAACTTCTTAAATTTCTTTATATGAAACATTAAAATCGGCAAAAATCGTTTTTTATTCAATCAATAAAAAATTTTTTAAAAAAATGCTTGACAAATTGATTCAGCTTTGTTATAATAATCAAGCAGTCGGAAAACTGGTGTCCGTGATAAGCGGGTATGGCGGAATTGGCAGACGCGCTAGCTTCAGGTGCTAGTCTTCGCAAGGAGGTGCAGGTTCAAGTCCTGTTACCCGCACCATTTACCCTATGACTGTTCTCAGCTTTTTAATATGGGAGCATAGCTCAGCTGGGAGAGCATCTGCCTTACAAGCAGAGGGTCACAGGTTCGAGCCCTGTTGTTCCCACCATTCAAGGTAATAAGCATTTGCTTATTACCTTTTTTGTTTGCTTTTCATACAGTAAACCAAACGGCACTGTAACCAACAAATTCGTCGGTTACAGTGCCGTTTTTAAGTTACTTTATTTTTTAATATATCAGTCAGTCGGTTCAAGAAGTCCGTATGTGCCGTCTTTACGCTTATAAACAACATTTATTTCGTTGGTGTGGCAGTTACGGAACATAAAGAACTGATGTCCTATCATATTCATTTGTAAGATTGCTTCTTCAACATTAAGCGGTTTTACCGAGAATGTCTTTGTGCGTACAACGCCATAGTCTTCGTCTTCAAGTGCATCGTCTTCGTATCCTGTCGGTTCAGCGGCAAAATATTCTTCAAAAGACTCAGGTTTAATCTTTTTGCTGAGTTTTGTTTTGTTCTTTCTTATCTGACCGCCGAGTATATCAACAACTGCATCAAGTGCGTCATTCATTTCAAGTGCTGTACTTTCTGCACGATACATCATACCGTTATCACGGATTGTAACTTCAACTGTCTGACGATTTTTTTCAAGTGTTACTGTAACGGTTGCTTCTGCGTCCTCGCCGAAAATTTTTTCAAATTTTCCGACTTTTTTGTAAACACGGTCTTTGAAATTGTCTTTAAGATTAACTTTTCTGCCTATAATGTTGTATTTCATAATATCGGGCCTCCTTGTTTTTGGATAATCTCATTTCTGAGATTATCTATATTATAACACTATAAACAAAAAATTGGAATACCCTATGTAAAATTTTTATTAAAACTTTACTAATTAAATTTATACAAAATCACAACGATAAATTTTTGACAATTTTCGCATCAGCTATTACCATAACAGGTTTATTGACAATATCAAGCGGGTCGCCGTCAAACATAATAACATCAGCATCTTTCCCCTTTTCAATCGAACCTACTCTGTCGGAAATTCCGCATATTTGTGCAGGAGTTATTGTTATTGCACGCAAAGCCTGTGTTCTGTCCATTCCCTCCCTGACGGCAACTGCCGCACAAAGTGGAAGATATTGTATCGGGGTTTCAGGGTGGTCTGTTATGATTGCTGTCTGGATTCCGTTTGATGACATAATTGACGGAGATGTTGGAGTTAAATTTTTCAGTTCCGGTTTACTTCTGTCCGTCAGAAAAGGTCCTGAAAGAACGGATATTCCGTCAGCAATAAGTTCATCATAAATCAGATGTCCGTCTGTTGCATGAACGATAACACAGTCAATATCAAATTCCTTTGAAATTCTTATTGCCGTGAAAATATCATCGGCACGGTGTGCATGAAAATGTGCCGGAATTTCCTTTTTGAACAACGGAATAAGTGCCTCACATTTTGCGTCATACTCAGGCTTATCATAATTTTCCTTGTCGGCTGAATAGTTCTTTTTTTCTTCATAATAATTTTTTGCTTTTGCAAGAGTTTCACGGATAAGGGACGCTGTTGCCATTCTTGTAACGGGGGATTGGTCTTTGTCGCTGTATGTGGATTTTGGATTTTCACCAAGTGCAAATTTTATTGCGGCTGGTGCTTTGATAATCATTTTATCTATGCGTTTTCCGAAAGTCTTTATAGCGGCAATTTGTCCGGCAATAGGGTCGGCACTGCCCGGACTTGTAAGAACGGTTGTAACGCCTGCCGACAATGCCTCGTCAAAATATCTGTCAAACGGATTTACCGCATCAATGGCACGAAGCTGTGGCATAATCGGGTCGGTATCCTCGTTTCCGTCGTCGCCCTCAAATGTAAGGGAATCCTCAAATATTCCAAGATGAGTATGAGCGTCAACAAAACCGGGATAAACCTGTCTGCCTTTTGCGTCTATGACATCAGTATCAATATTTTTGAGTTCTGACATCTCGCCTGTTTCGGAGATTTTGCCGTCAGAAAAGCGTATATAACCGTTTTTTATTACGGTATTTTTATCGTCCATTGTATGTATTTCAGCATTTATTATCATAATTAAATTTTCCTTTATAAAAAATACAGAGAGCCGAACCCGACTCTCTGAAAAAATCAATTTATTGTTTCTGTTGATTACCGCCACGCCTTGAATATCCGCCTCGTTTTGATTCATTCATGCGTTTAAGGTCTGACATTTTTTCATCACTGGTCTGTTTGAACTTTGACATCATATCTTCAAAACTTGTCGGTTCAGCACGCTTTGATGACTGCCAGTCAAAATTCCCCGGACGAGCCGATTGGCGTGAGGAAGAATTTTTATTTTGTTGGTATGACGGTCTGCGTTGCTGCTGTGGCAGTGCCTTTTTTATAGAAAGGCTGATTTTACCGTCCTCGCCAATACTGAGAACCTTAACCTTTACGGTCTGACCCTCTTTCAGATATTCTTTAATATCATTGACATAAGTCGGAGCAACCTCAGAAATATGTACCATTCCTGTTTTTCCGCCTTCAAGTTCGACAAAAGCACCGAATTTTGTTATACCGGTAACTTTACCCTCTGCTATCATTCCCACTTCAAGCCCCATACTAACTACGCTTTCTCCTCTCAATCGCCGGCAATGTTAATAAATACAACTTCACCGTTTTTTACATAATCCAAATCTTCCCTTGCAACCTTTTCTATATAATCAGAAAAAGAATCAAGATCATCGCTGTCAACAGCATCAGCAACCTGTTTCAGTTCATCGTTTTTGATTTTCTGAATAGAAATTTTATTATTCAGTTCTTCAAGTTCTGCTTTTGCATTACTTATTTGTATTTGCTGATTAACAATAGTAACAACTATATATAAAGAAAAGGCAACCATCGCAATATATAAAATCCAGTTACTCTTTTTTCTTGATTTTTTTGAGAGTTTTGCCTTATTGGATTTTTTACGCATACAGTCATCACCTTTCTTAATAAAATGTCGCTATCGTTCTGATGATTTATCATTAACATTATACAACATCTTATATCGACAATGCAAGGGAAAAAAGCGTACTTTTTTGATTTTTTTTGCTTTTTTTAACAATATAAAACATTTTTCCCGTAAAAAAGATGAAACAGCGGTCAAAAGTTTTATGACAGGATAAGAAATTTTGCGTAAAGCAGCTGAAATAAACCGAAAAATAATATACGCTGTCTTTTTTGCAACTCTGCCAAGCGTTAAATAAATCATAAAAAAACTGATAAGTTCGGCAAATATTGTATAAAATCTTACATTTCCCTCAGTAAATGCCACTGCAAAAAGAAAATTAAGAAGTGCTGAAAAAACCATAAAAAGCACATCTCCGACAAAAAGCTGAATTTTTGACGGAGTTGAAATCACCCTGATGACAGCAATTATGATATAGATTAAAGCAATAACCGCTCCCAGTACAAATGACCACAAAAATGCTTCCGTCTGCTGTTTGAGTGTGAGTTCCAAATACCCACTTCCTATCTGAACAGTTTTGAGAAAAATCCGCCTTCTGTTTGTTTATTCTCGGCATAGGTCAAAGAATAAATATCGCCGTCAAGATTAAGTTCACCTGTTTCAAGACTGAATTTATTTATATGAAGTTTACTGCCCTTTACGGTCAGTTCCCCCATATCAGTTACAAGCACAACGCTTTGTTCATCAAATCCCGAAACATCGGAAACACCCGAAACCGTAAGCTGCTTGCGGTTTTCAAGTATAAGATTGTGCTTTGTACGGACAGGGTGTTTCTCCTCTGTCGGCATAGTATGCACTTTCCTTTCATTCATAAAATCAGTTTAATAATTTTTATGCTGAAATCGGGTAATTTATTCTGTTATTCTGAAATGATTTTATACATAAGACCTGCCTCGTCTTTTTTTGCATATTCATTGATGTTAAGCACTTCGGCTTTTATCGGGTGTGCACCGAGTGATATTTCGATAATATCTCCCACTTTTACATCATAGGACGCTCTGGCGGTTTTGCCGTTTACGGTTACACGACCCGCATCACAAGCCTCATTTGCAACCGTGCGTCTTTTTATTATTCTTGAAATTTTAAGGTATTTATCAAGTCGCATAGAGTTAATCTCTCCTCTTTAAATGATTTTAAAACAATAAAACCGGCCAATAAGACCGGTTTTAAAAAATTATTTCTGATCAACGGCATCCTTGAATGCTTTACCAGCCTTGAATGCCGGTACCTTTGAAGCAGCGATTGTGATCTTCTCTTTTGTACGAGGATCGCAGCCTGTTCTTTCTTTTCTTTCGTGGCGTTCAAATGTGCCAAAACCTACAATACGGATTTCTTCGCCCTGTGCTACCTGCTCGATGATTGTATCAAGCATAGCGGAAACTGCCTTTTCAGCGTCCTTCTTAGTAATTTCTGCCTTTTCAGCAACAGCAGTAATAAGTTCTGATTTGTTCATTTTAGATTTTCCTCCATGTTTTTTCTTTTTTTGGCAAATTCGTTCCAAAGTTCATTCAGTGTATCAACATCTGAATTCTGTATATCAATGCCTTTTTGAGCCACAAATGTTTCAAATAACTTGAAACCATCTGTGAAATCATCGCAGACATCATACAGCGATTTTTCGCAGTCAACG
>JBJFIB010000107.1:0-11602 GCA_051894195.1 Acutalibacteraceae bacterium | reverse complement strand
ATTTCATATAACAATACTGACCTTACTGCTGATATTGCCATCCGCCGTCATTGGAATGATGTAACACATTGCGAGCTGGAAAGCAAGGTGACGACGCCTGTAAAATGAGTAGTACAGGGCAGTAAATGATTATCGAACAGGTTATATTATACTATTTCTCATTAAAATCGTGGATATAAATTGCGGGTGCCGGGGTCAAGGGCAAGCAGCACTTGTGGGGTTTTGGGCAAAGCCCCGACACCCATTATTCAAAAAAGAAATAGTATTATAATAATTTTTCACTATTTTTTATTGAAAGGTGGTAAATGCAATGTTACCAAAGTCTAAAAAAGTTTTGAGGGGATTTATCTCAGCTATACTTTCCTTAACGGTTCTGCTCTCTCCATGTCTTATAGTTTCTGCGGAAAATGATGATTTAACAGAGGCAAACGCAAATTCCGATTCAAGTAGTTTATCTTTTCTTTCCGGAGACCAGGATATTATTAACGATCTTGTTTCTGCGTTAGAATCAAGTGTTAGCCCTAAAACAGTTGTTACATGGGCTACAAAACAATTTGTTTCAAAAGTACTTGGTCTGAAATCTAAAGACCAGAAAGTTAAAGATGAAATATTGACAAAACTTGATACCCTTATGGACGGTCAGACCAAACTTCAGGAAAGTATGAATAATCTTTCAAATCAAATCGAGCGTGGAGAATTAACTTCAATTATTCGTGAGATTCAAGAACTTATTAAATCAAAGCAAGCAACAGATATTTATAGTTCATTACTAGATGTAGACAAAGACGAACAAGATAATATATGTACATCTGCTCAAGCCGCTGAAAGCAGAGTTCAAATTCTTACTTTCGATCGTGGTCTGACTAAGGAAACCATGACCAGTGCGAATGTAGATATTGATCTTTATACAAACAAACTTGCCGACGCTTTGCTTAATAAAATGGAAGTTACTTATAAAGACGGTACTATCCGTAATGATGACATATTTGAAATCCACTATCAATATTTAAAACGCAAATACCATTGGGAAAATCAGGCGTATGACGAATGGATTGCTTTTCAGAATCAAGCCTTAGGTACATTCTCTATTGCTATAACTATTGACAGACTTTCGCTTTTAGCAAGAATTGAAAAAATAAACGAATATAATAAAGATCTTCCAAAAGACAAACAAAAAAATACGAATACGATTAACACTCAATTAAAACATCTTGACGAATATGCTGAACAAGTTAAAGCTCTGATGAAAAAATGGGAGGTTATTAAACGCGATGACAGCGAGAGATATTACTGGGTTCCCGGACACGAAATGATTTTTTATAAAACTCCAAACACACAAGGCATTCCTCAAGAAAATAAAAATGCCGGAGTTGGAAATACAAAGGCATTTAATAATGCAAAGGGACTTAAAAAGGTAAAAAATAAATCCGGAAATTATACTACAACAGTAAAAGACAGTTTTTGGAAACCGTTTATAAGATATGAAGGCGGCGATTCACGATTAGTCAATTATGATCAATTAAATATGATTTTAAAAGATTATAGTGGTGAGAATAAAAGCTTGTATGATATATTCTTCTCTAAAAAAGAGGGAAATTTCACTTCTAAAACGAATGTTAATGAAAAAAATTGCATATTCGTTATTGATGAACAAAAATCTGAAATAACAGGAAAAAGCTACCCTCTGACTTATAAACCATATTTATTTAAAGCTGACCAGGTTTATTGCTATGGAATAGAGAATTCAAAAATCAGTAAGGGAAAATTACCTTCCCCAAGCCAAATACATCTTTGTTATTATCACAGTGGTCATGCAGACCCTAAAACCGGTGATAATTGTGTAGGTATAGGCGTTAAAAAGGTAGTTGAAGAAGATATTGCTATTGTATGGTCGCAAAGTATGGAGCACATGCAGATTCCGATCTCAAAAAATATAATAGAAAATTTAATTTCAGTAAGTGCTGATAACTTTATCATTGCTAAAGAAGATAAATATAAAATCTCTGAGGATAAAACACAAATCTTATTAGAAAAGGACTTTTTGCTCAGTTTAGAAGAAGGTGAACATACACTTGATGTAGATTCAAAAGATGCAATTTACCGTTTTAGTTTCACAATAGAAGATGAAGCCAATTCGTTTGAACCAAATAATTCTGCATCAGAGGAACCAACCAATGTAACATCAGATGAACCAACAAATTCAACACCAGACGAACCGACAAATTCAGCATCAGACGAACCGACAAACTCAACAAAAACAGATAGTGATATTCCTCCAACAGGAGATTCAGACTCTTGGAAAATCTGGATTTATCTGTCTGCATTTGCAGGATTGACACTAATCATTACCTTTAAAAAGCGTAATAATATAATACAGTATTAAACAATATACAGAAAAGTTGTTTTATGAAAAATACGAAAGCACCAGGAACAATTCCGTTCTTGGTGCTTTCTTTGTGAGCGGCTAATCAATAATCAGATTGCCGTTGAATTTAATTGTTGGTAAGCTGTTAAGCAGGAATTTAATTTACGGTTACCTTGCAGGTGGCTGTCTGACCATCGGCAGATTTAGCAGTAATTGTAACAGTGCCTGCTTTCTTAGCTGTAACCTTGCCTTTTGCGGTGCTGTATCTTGAAACTGATGCAATGGTTGAATCGCTTGAAGTCCAGGTTACTGTGCTTGAAACATTCTCAGTAATATAAGCTGTTTCGCCGACTGCAAGTGTAAGAGATGTTGTGCCAAGTTTAAGTGTCACAGGTGTTACGGTTACTGTACAGGTAGCTGTCTGACCGTCAGCAGCTTTGGCTGTGATTGTAACAGTGCCGGCTTTCTTGGCTGTAACCTTGCCTTTTGTTGTGCTGTATGTTGCTACCGTTGCGATGGTCGTGTCGCTTGAAGTCCAGGTTACTGTGCTTGTTGAATTTTCTGTTATGTAAGCGGTTTTGCCTGCTTCAACAGAAAGTGAGGTCGAGCCGAGTTTAAGCGGTGCAGGAGTTACGGTTACCTTACAGGTAGCTGTCTGACCGTCGGCAGATTTAGCTGTAATTGTTGCTGTGCCTGCTTTTTTACCTGTAACTTTGCCTTTTGTTGTGCTGTATGCTGTTACCGTTGCGATGGTTGTATCGCTTGATGTCCAGGTTACTGTACCTGAAACATTTTCGGTAATATAGGCTATTTGACCTTCTTCAACAGAAAGTGATGTTGAGCCGAGTTTAAGTGCTACTGCTGTTACGGTGACCTTACAGGTTGCCGATGCACCGTTTGCGTCTTTTGCGGTAATTGTAACAGTGCCTGCTTTCTTAGCTGTAACCTTGCCTTTTGTTGTGCTGTATGTTGAAACTGTTGCGATTGTTGTATCACTTGAAGTCCATGTAACCGTGCTTGAAGAATCCTCTGTGATATATGCTGTCTTGCCGATTTCAAGAGAAAGTGAGGTTGAGCCGAGTGTAATTTTACCTGCCGTTACAGTCACCTTGCAGGTTGCGGTTGCACCCCTTGAATCTTTTGCGGTGATTGTTGCCGTGCCGACTTTCTTAGCTGTAACCTTACCTTTTGTTGAACTGTATCTTGTTACCGTTGCCACGCTTGTGTCGCTTGAAGTCCATGTTACTGTGCTTGAAGAATCTTCTGTTATGTAGGCTGTCTTGCCGGTTTCAAGAGAAAGTGATGTTGAGCCGAGTGTAATCTTACCTGCGGTAACGGTTACCTTGCAGGTTGCGGTTGCACCGCTTGTATCTTTTGCGGTAATTGTTGCGGTACCGGCTTTCTTAGCTGTAACCTTGCCTTTTGTTGAGTCGGTTCTTGAAACTGTTGCAACGGTTGTATCACTTGAAGTCCATGTAACAGTTTTTGAAGAATTCTCTGTTATGTAAGCGGTTTTGCCTACTTCAAGAGAAAGTGATGTTGAACCGAGCTTAATGCTGCCGTTTGCACCGACGGAAATTGTTACTTTGTCGGAATTGCCCGTGCTGTCTGTTGCAGTAACGGTTGTTGTTCCGGCACTCTTGGCGGTTACTGTTGCCTGAGAGTTGCTGTTCTTTGTAACGGTTGCAACGCTTGTGTTTGCCGACTTAAATGTTACTGTACCGCTTGCGTCTGATGTTGTTACCTTTGCCGTGCTGCCTGCGGGTACAACGACGGCGTCTGCACAAAGTGCTATTCCGACATTAGATGTAGGTGAATATTCCGACCACATTCTGCTTGCCTTGAATATCATATCCTTGTCGTTAATATCAAGACCGGGCTGCTGGTCAGCGGGGTATCTGTTTGTTGTAGCTGTGCTGCTTTCTGTAAAGATTACCTTACCGTTTTTAAGCGAGCTGCTTACATTGAGTTTGTAGTAGCCTGTTGAAGAGTCAAGAGTCATTTTCTTGCCCGGCCATGCAGCATTCTGTGTGCCGTCATCGTTATAGACATAAGCATATACGCTTGACCACTTGTAAGAAGAATTGTCGAAGTAGATTGTAGGTGTAGAGCCTGTGTATTCGGTCCAGGAATGGTTTTCCTTGAATATTTTGTTTGTGCTTTCAATAGCCATACCGTCCTGTCCGTCGGCAGGATATCTGTTCTTTGTTGCACTGCTGCTTTCGGTGAAGATTATTCTGCCGTTGCCGTATGTAGCAGGTACGCTGAGTTTGTAATAACCTGTTGTAGAATCAAGTGTCATCTTTGTGCCTGGCCATGCAGCTTTCTTGCTGCCGTCATCGTTATAGATATAAGCATATACATTTGACCATTTGTATGAAGAATTGTCAAAGTAAACCGTGCATGACTTGCCTGTTGATGATGTCGAACCTGATGTTGAACCTGATGTCGAACCCGATGTTGAACCTGAATTTGAAACATTCTTTCTGAGAACGGCAATACCTGTTGAACCGATTTTACCTGTAATCTTGTTGTTTGAAACGGTGAATGAATTGCCTGTTATTGCGTCGTTGTATGTACCTGATTCAAGAACATGTGAGTTTACGGTTGCAGAAGTTGATGTACCGCTTACATTTACAAGAACGGCACCTGTTGTACCTCTTTCAATACATACAATAGCGTCTGTATTAGAGAGATATTCACTCTGTCCGATATAGTTGTTTTTGAACCAGTTTACAGCTTTAACCTCAGGTGCAGTCCATGCGGTAGCGTCAGCCGCACCGAGTTTTGTTGTTGACGGGTCAGACGGACGAGCCATATAAAGACCGCAGGCGTCTTCTCTTGAACCTACTATAGCCCATGTCTTTTTCATAACCGTGTCGCTTACACCGCTTGATGAACCGCTGATGTATGTATCGTGTGATTCATTCCAGAGAACGCTCTTTGTACCTTTTGCCTGTGAACCGTCGTCAAAATAGAAGTCGGCTCTTGCGGCGGTCTGTGCGTTCTTGCTGTTGACAGCGTTGCGGACTGAGTTTGAAACCGAACTCTGTGTTACGCTCATATACTTCATATATGAATCAAGAGCAGTCTGAGCGTTTGATTTGTCGTTTGAACCGGAAGGACCGTCAAGAATTTCACCGTAATAAAATGGTGTGAAGTTTCTTGTTGATTTTGCATAGCTTGTTACTGCGTTGAGAACATTCGGCCAGAAGTCGCTTGCATAGCTGTAATCGGTAGGTACTTCGATATGCTTTGCACCGTCAAAGCGGAAACCGTCAGCACCTGCGTCAATACATTCTTTAAGGAATTTGATAGCGTAATTCTGAACCTTTGTACTGCCTGTATTAAGGTCCGGGATACCTTCCATACAGAACTGTGTAATGTCGTAACGGCTTTCGTACCAACTGTTCTTTGAAATATCGTGCCAACAGCTCGGATCGTCACGAAGATCACTCGGAACTAATGTTGAAACAGTGTTGCTGCCGTTGTTAGCCGTATGGTTAAGTACCGCATCTACAATAACCTTTACGCCGTATTTGTGTGCTTCTGTACACATTGCCTTGAATTCGCTTGCCGTACCAAGTGCGTTGTAAGAGTTTGTTTCAATCTTGAAATCTGTTGGCTGATAGTAAACCCACCAACTGTTTTTCATATTTGAATAATACTCTTTGGTTGTTTCCTTAGTGCATTGGATAGGTGATGTCTGAATTGCCGAGAATCCCTGTGCGGCAATTTTTGACATATTGCTTTTGATGTTGTTGAAAGACCAGTTCCAGCATTGGAGAATCTGACCGTTCTGAACACTACTTGCAAGACCGCTGTCCGTGTTTGTTGCCGCTGATGTTTGCAGTGAAACCGGTGCCACTGCAAGCACAGTAAACACCATACATAAAGTAAGTATGATGCTTGTCAGTTTTTTTGCCATAAGCTTCACTCCTCAATATTAAATTTTCAGTATAGGAAGTATAGTGTTACCGAGCATTTATACTCCATTTACTCATAATAATTATACAACTTTATATTTAAGATTTTCTATATGCTAATTCGCTATATTTTCGCTATTCTGTTTAGTTATTGTTACGGATTTTTGGCTTTATTACTGACTTTAAGACAGATATGTTCTGCTGACGAATTTACCGGTTTTATTTTGAATAAACTCATAGAAAAATAATATGAATGGTGTTATAATACAAATATCCCTGAAAATTATAATAAAACATAAAGGAGTAAGCATAAATATGAAAGAGATTTTATTTGTTGAATATCCGAAATGCACAACCTGCAAGAAAGCGAAAAAATGGCTTGATGACAACGGAGTTGAATATTCCGACAGAAACATCAAGGAACAAAACCCAACCTATGAAGAACTTAAAGCGTGGTATGAACAAAGCAAACTGCCGCTTAAAAAGTTTTTTAACACCTGTGGAGTGTTGTATAAGTCAATGAACCTCAAAGACAAACTCCCTTCAATGAGTGAGGAAGAACAGCTCCGACTTCTTGCAACAGACGGTATGCTTGTAAAAAGACCGATAATTGTCACTGAAAACATTGTGCTTACAGGCTTTAAGGAAAAGGAATGGGAAGAAAAATTAACATCAGATAATATAAACGAGCAGTAAAATTTATTGTGTTGTAGTCATATTTGTTTGTATCTTATGATATACATATTGATGTGTTCATCTGTTCCGGATAATTCAGAAATTTTAAAGCTCAAAAAGTTTAGTGAATTTCTTATAAATTCTACATAAAATACTTGTATTTTTCACTAATGATGCTATAATTATAATAGCTATAAGAAATAGCAGATGGATTTAATTGGTGCATAAATATGTAAAATTTATAAGAAGGGAATGTCTATGACAAAAAATTTCTTAAAGAAATTTATGATCGGTCTGCTTACGACAATACTTTTAATCGGAACTGTTTCTGTAACTGTATTTGCAAGTGAAACGGAACTGTCTGTGGTTGAGGAAAATAATCAGGAAGAATCTGAAAATACAGACGACAGCGGACAAACAATTTTTTTTGATAATGACTCTGTGAATGTAATATCAGGGCAGGTGTTCAGAATAGATGTTCATTACGACAAGAGTCTTGGCGTTGTAACCTGGAAAAGTGACAATTCTTCCGTCGTTTCTGTCGGCAAAAACGGACAGCTGACAGCCAGAAAGAACGGAACCGCTGTCATTACAGCAAGTATTCCAAACGGAGATACGGCAAATTGTACAGTCGTTGTTTCCGGAAAAGAAATTCTTCCGGAAAAGATTTCAATGAATTACAGAACTGTCAGGATTGATAAAAGCAATATCCGTTCCCTTAAAGTAACGCTCACTCCTGACAATACATCAGATTTATCAATTTGCTGGATAAGCGAAAATCCCGAAATTGCCACAGTTAATCAAAACGGAATTGTATTTGCAAAGTCAGTGGGAACAACAGTTATAAAAGCAAAAGCAGTAAACGGACTTACAGCCGAATGTATTGTTACTGTTACACAGCCATGCATATTTATTTCAATGAATAAAAGTGAGATTTCTCTTGCGTCGGGGGAAACTTATCAATTGCAAGCAAATATGCAGCCGTCAACAACAACCGATACATTTTCGTGGATTTCTTCTGATACAAGCGTCGCAGAAGTTACAAGGTCAGGACTTGTAAAAGCAAAAAAGGCAGGCAGTGCTATAATTACAGCAAAAACCTCAAACGGAAGAACTGCAACATGTAAAGTTGTTGTTTCTCTTACAAGTCCTGTTGCACATGCGGAAACGGCAGGAGTCACTTCTATAAAAATCACATGGAATAAAATTCCTGATGCCAACGGGTATTATATCTATCGCCGTTCTTCATCAGGAACTTACGAAAAAATAGCAACTGTTAAAAACGGTAATAGTACATCTTATGTAAATAATAATCTGAAAGCAGGAAGTACCTGTTACTATAAAGTTAAGGCTTACGGAGCCAAAAAAGATTATGATAGTGCTATGAGTTCATCAGTATCTGCAAAAGCCAGATTATTGACACCGAAGAATTTAAAGGTTTCTTCTGAAACTATCAGTTCAGTGAAATTGACATGGAGCAAAACACCGGACGCATCAGGCTATTATATCTACCGTTCTGCATCAAAAAACAGCGAATATAAAAAAATCAAGACAATTAAAGGTAATAAGACATTTACCTTTACCGACACGGGATTAACTACAAATAAGACTTATTATTACAAAATACAGGCATATTACAATAGTTCCTCCGGCAACAGTCCTTCAACATCTGAAACAGCAGGAAAAAGCTACCCTGTTTTAAATGTAAAAAGATATAATCAATACAGCTACGGTTTACCAAGCGGCTGTGAAGCAACCGCTGCTGCTATGTTACTTGAAGCAAACAAAGTAAGTACAAATCCGTCAAAAGTAGTATCAAAATTATCCTCACTCGGACTTATTAAACCGGTTGGAAACGATCCGAGAAAATATTTCGTTGGACACCCTACAACATCGGGTTATGGTTGTTATGCGGAGCCTATGGTGAAAACATTAAATTCAATGTTGCCGAAAACAAAAAAAGCCATAGGTAAAAAAGGAGTTTCTATTTCTGATTTATGTGCAGAACTCAGAGCAAACCGACCTGTTATGATATGGGCAACTATGACATATACTGTTAATGAAAGCGGAACTTATCCGGAAGTGGAAATGTATCAGACAATTGTCGGCAGCAGTTCGTGGAATTTGCCGAACGGAAAATTATATAAATGGTTGGGAAATGAGCATTGTTTGTTGTTGGTTGGTTATGACCGCACATATTATTATCTCAATGATTCTATGACCGGAAAAACGGTAAAATGCAAAAAAAACATTGTTGACGCAAGATATAAAGAACAAGGACAATATGCAATTATAGTCAAAAACACTTAAAAAAAGACTGCAATCCCGTTTTTTTGAGATTGCAGTCGTTTTTTAAGTAAAATTTTGCTCTTATGAATAATTACTATATATTTTTCAACATTATGTCAGATTTTTCCGTTAATCCGGTTATTAAAAAATTTTTCATAAAAACTTAAAAGAAAAAAGGGATAATTATTCAAACAAATTATTGAAAGGCAGAAAAAAATATGCTATTATATACGCTGTGAGGATAATTGTTAGGGGGATTTTATTATGGAAATTAAATCACTTTATGATTTGTGGTTAAACAATGCAAACGATGATGCTGACCTTGCAGATGAACTGAAATCAATCAAGGACGACGAAAACGAAATCTATGAGCGTTTTTATCGTGAACTTGAATTCGGTACAGCAGGTCTGAGAGGTATTATCGGTGCAGGCACAAACCGTATGAATATATATACCGTTCGCCGTACAACACAGGGACTTGCAAATTTTCTTAATGAAAAGTACGAAAACCCGTCTGTTGCAATTTCACACGATTCAAGAATAAAGGCTGACCTTTTTGCAAGAGAGGCGGCAAGAGTTCTTGCGGCAAACGGAGTAAAGGCTTATATTTCAAAGGAACTGGAACCTACACCTGTTCTTTCTTTTGCTGTTCGTGAACTTAAATGTCAGTCGGGTATTATGATTACCGCAAGCCACAATCCCGCAAAATACAACGGCTATAAATGCTATGGCAGTGACGGCTGTCAGATGACTGATGTTTCAGCAGACGCAGTTTTTAACGAAATTAAAAAGGTTGACTATTTCAATGGTGATGTAAAACTCGTTTCATTTGAGCAGGGACTCGAAAGCGGTCTTATTGAGTGGATTGACGACAGCCTTTATGAAACATATCTTGACAATGTACAGGCTCAGTCCGTAAATCCCGGAATATGCAAGGATTCAGGTCTTAAAATAGTTTATACACCGCTCAACGGTGCAGGCAACAAGCTCGTAAGAAAAATTCTTGCGAGAACAGGTGTAACAGATGTAGTTGTTGTTCCTGAACAGGAAAATCCTGACGGAAACTTTACAACCTGTCCTTATCCGAACCCTGAGATAAAAGAGGCACTTGCACTCGGTCTTGAACTTTGTGAAAAAGAACAGCCTGACCTTCTTCTTGCAACCGATCCGGACAGTGACCGTGTAGGTATTGCCGTAAAAGTAAAGGACGGCTACCGTCTTATGTCAGGCAACGAAACAGGCATTATGCTTATTGACTATATTCTCAGCAGCCGCAAGAAAAACGGCACATTACCGCAGAATCCTGTTGCAGTAAAGACTATCGTAACAAGCAAACTTGTTGAGAGAATATGCGACAAATACGGCTGTGAACTCAAAAATGTTCTTACAGGCTTTAAGTATATCGGCGAGCAGATTCTTCTTCTCGAACAAAAGCACGAAGAAAACAGATATGTCTTTGGCTTTGAAGAAAGCTACGGCTATCTTGCAGGAACTTATGTAAGAGATAAGGACGCAGTTGTTGCATCTATGCTTATATGCGAAATGGCGGCTTATTATCGTCAGCAGGGCAAGAGCCTTGACGATGTGATGAATTCTATTTATGAGGAATACGGCTATTACCTCAACAGAACCGAGAGTTTCAGCTTTGAGGGTGCTGCCGGAATGCAGAAGATGTCCGACATTATGACATCACTCAGAAATTCACACCCAACCGAAATCGCAGGCTTTAAAGTAACCGATGTTGCCGACTATCTCAACTCCTATACAAAGTCACTCGAAACAGGCAAGACCGAAACAATAAATCTTCCTAAGTCAAATGTGCTTTCCTATTCACTCGAAGGCGGCGGAGCAGCCATTGTAAGACCGTCAGGCACAGAACCAAAAATCAAGGTTTACATCACTTCTGTCGGAAAAACCGACGCAGAGGCTGTTTCCCTTTCAGAAAAAATGGTCAACGCAATGACCTCCATAATGGGAATTTAAATCAGTTAGGAGTTAGGAGTGAGGAGTTGATGTCAGCCCTCAGTCATTCTCCAAAATATTAACTGAATGAAAACTTTTAATGCTCGTGGCTTATTTGTCACGGGCATTTTTTGCGGCAAGCTGCCGCACCCGAATTGCGTTTGAAGTTATTGTTATCGGGAAGTCATTTTCCGCAGCGTTAGTTATTGTTATTATTTCACATAAAACTAACGATATAAAATAAAATTATAAATTATCACAACCTTGTTATTTTTCTTGATAATAATAAAAAATGAGTGTATAATAATTGTGATTTTCAGAAAAAATGAAGAGGGAATAAAAAAATGAAATCATCAAAAAAAGTAATATGTTTGTTTGTAAGTTT
>JBJFIB010000106.1:0-11652 GCA_051894195.1 Acutalibacteraceae bacterium | reverse complement strand
TTCCGACAAGTCCGTTACTGACGAAAGGCTTATTCAGCTTGACAGTGTAACCGATTCACTCCTTTTTAATGTATGCAAAGCCATAAAAAAGAAAAATTTGCCGGCTATCAGGAACAGCTTATTGATAAGATGATTGATGATATAAAACTCGGGAAAATTCAATAAAAATGTGGTAAATATATCTTACAACTATCAAAAAATCCCTTTCTTTGATGTTATATAAGCATCAAAGAAAGGGTTGATTTATTGATTGTAGTAATCAGAATTTCAGGTCTTTTGTATCAGGTGTATTCTGAAAAAACATAATATAATAAATCGGAAGATATGTTATTTTGCCGTTGTGTGTGACGGTTCTTTCGTTTGAAAGCACATAAGCCTTTTTGATATGATAATCTTCGTTCTGTACAAAAGTGTTCAAGGCACTGTGAACTGTATAATCCTTTCCGGACTTCACTTCAACAGGTACGGCGGACAGATTTTTGTAATCATCAATAAGATAATCTACTTCACCTTTACTGCGGTTATCGTAATAAAAGAGTTTATATCCGTGGGCAATAAGTTCGCTCGCAACGACAGTTTCATAAACAGAACCCAGATTTATGCTGTTTTCATCATTCAGAACAGCACGGATATTATTGCCGTACAAAATACCTGTCAGAATACCAACATCATTCAGATACAATTTCAACAGGTTCTTGCCTGTCGATTCAATCAACGGAAAAATCGGGTTAGATATTGCCTGAACATTCAGTGCAATACCGGCACTGATAAGATATTCAAATTCGTCACTGTAATCACCAAAGGTCTTGCCTTTTTTGTTCTCTATGCTTTGTGCTATGACACGCTTTTTCTTATTTTCCATATTAGACGGAATCAGATCATATATACGGCGTATTTTGAGTTTTTTCTCGTTGTCATATTTTGAAGCGTCAGTGGCATAATAGTCGTGAATTTCGCTTTGAATTTCCCGCACAAGCTGAATATTACGGTCATTTAGATACGAGTTTACAGCATCAGGCAGACCGCCTACCAACAAAAACTTTCGGAACAAATCCATTATCTTATTGTGTGTAGGTTCATCAAGTTCTTCCTCATGCTCAAACTTTTTACGCATTGATGATACTACTAATTCACCAAGTCCGTTTGCATACAAGAATTCTTCAAAATCCAGAGGGAACATACGCACTTTGCGAATACTGCCCATAGGAATTGAAGTTGTCTGTGACAGTGTAACACCAAGCAGTGAACCACTGGCAATGAAGGTAAATTTGCCGTCTTGCGACAGGAATTTCAATAATGTGAGCAAATGCGGATATGCCTGTATTTCATCAATAAAAATCAGTGTATTTTCTTTTTGTTTCATTTTATTTCCTGCAATCATACTGACTTGAAAATAGAAATCTTCGACTGTTTTTATTTCGGCAAAAAGTCTGTCACCGAGTGAATCCTCTACCATATTGAGTTCGATAAAGTTTTCAAACAGCTTTTGTCCGACATAACGAATGATATAAGTCTTGCCGACCTGTCTTGCACCGTCAATCAGCAAAATTTTTTTTGTATTGCTTTTCAAATGTGTTTCAATCAGCGTCTGAATTTTCCGGAATAACACAAAATCACCTCTGCTCTGACTTTTCAATAAGATTTTAGCACGATTTTACTGACTTTTCAATAGAATTAAGACGATAAATTTATGACTTTTCAAATTATTTGTCTTGATGTGTTTGTTTCTGATAAATGTCAAAAAGGCTTGATTTTATAAGAATGGTATGATATAATATATAAAACCTATTAAAACTATATGTTATCAAGGAAATTATATTAAAATAATTTTTTAAGCACTATTTACTGCATCGTCGCAAATAAGGAGATGTTAATGTGAGCAAAATTTATAGAAAACTAACTGATTTGATTGGTCACACTCCCTTGCTCAGACTTGAAAAATTTGAAAAAAATAATGCTTTGGAGTCTGAAATTCTTGCAAAACTTGAATATCTTAACCCGGCAGGTTCTGTAAAAGACAGGATTGCAGCTGCTATGATTGAGGAGGCTGAGGAACAGGGACTTTTGACTGAAAATTCGGTTATTATCGAGCCGACATCTGGCAATACGGGAATAGGTTTAGCGTCGGTTGCCGCCTCAAAAGGATACAGAATTATACTCACAATGCCGGATACAATGAGTGTTGAAAGAAGAAATCTTCTGAAAGCATACGGTGCTGAAATTGTCCTTACGGACGGCAAAGACGGAATGAAAGGTGCAATTCTTAAAGCGGTGGAACTTGCAAAACAGATACAAAACAGCTTTGTGCCGAGTCAGTTTACTAACCCTGTAAACCCTTCGTGTCACCGCAGAACAACAGGACCTGAAATATGGAATGATACGGACGGAAAAGTGGATATTTTTATTGCAGGAATAGGCACAGGCGGAACAGTTTCAGGCGTAGGAGAATATCTTAAAGCACAAAATCCCGATATAAAGGTTATCGGAGTTGAACCTGCCGACTCGCCTGTTCTTACTGAGGGTAAATCAGGGGCTCATAAAATTCCGGGCATAGGGGCAGGCTTTGTGCCGGATATACTCAATACGGAAATTTATGATGAAATTATCACCGTGAAAAATGACGACGCATTTGAAAGTGCAAAAACTGTTGCGAGAACTGAGGGTGTACTTGTCGGAATATCGTCGGGAGCAGCTTTGTGGGCGGCAAAGTTGATTGCAAAGCGTGAAGAAAACAAGGGCAAAATAATATGTGTGCTTTTGCCGGACGGCGGTGAACGCTATATTTCAACAGGTTTGTATTCGGATAAAACGGAGTAAAGATTTATGCTTGAATTTATTGAAAAAGAAATACAAAATTTACAGCTTGATGTTTATGGTATAGAAATTCATAAAAACAATGAACTTATTTATAAAAAGTTTTTTGCAGAAGATATACGCTATCCGATTTATTCGGCGACAAAAACAATAACATCAGCGGCTTTCGGAATTGCAAAAAGCGAGGGGAAAATTTCCGAGAACGATTTTCTGTGCGATTATTTAGAGAAAAAATATCTTGAACTGTTAAGTGAAAAACAGCTTGAAAATTTCAGAAAACTTACAATAAAAAGATTTCTTACAATGTCGGTCGAGGGTTTTCCGTTTCGTCCGTCAGGCGAGGACTGGATTGAATTTTCGCTTTTGTCAAACAATGATTTCGGCAGAAGTCCAAAATTTTCATATTCAAATATTTCTGCCTATCTTGTCGGGGTTGCGTGTGAAAATGCTGTGAGAAAACCTCTGTATGATTATATCAATGAAAAAATTTTTCAGCCGCTTAATATTCCTAATCCGCCATATAAAACCTGTCCGAAAGGGCATTTTTACGGTGCAACGGGAATGGAACTTACCGTTGATGAATTGAGCAGAACAGGCAGACTTTATCTTGACGGCGGTGTTTATAACAGCGAAAGAATTTTGCCTGAAAGCTGGGTAAAGCACTCAACGGAAAAACAGATTGATAACAATGACGGCGGTTACGGCTATTTTATCTGGATAAATAACGACAGTTTCAGAATAAGCGGAAAATTGGGACAGAAAAGCCTTGTTTATCCGAATAAAAATCTTGTAATAACATATATGTCAAACCTTACCGAAAGAGGAGAAAAAATGCTTGAAATAGCTGAAAAAGCCGCCGCTTTATTGTGAAAGAAGAATGAGGGATTGAAAATGATTCAGAGTGAAATAGATAATGCAATATATGAAAAATATATCAAGCCGACAAAAGCAGACAGGGAAAGATGTGCGGGAATAGAAATTGAAATGCCTGTTGTAAATCTTTCGGGAAAACCTGTTGAGGAAAATGTAACAATAGAAATTGCCAAAAAATTCGGGGAACATTTCGGATTTGAAGTGCAGGGTTATGACGCAGATAAAAATGTAAATTCCTATATAAAAAAGGACAACGGCGATGACCTGTCGTTTGACTGTTCTTATTCAAATATAGAACTTTCTATGGGCAAAGGAGAGAACCTTTTTGAAATAAAGGACAGATTTGAAAAATATTATAACTGGCTTAATGAACAGCTTGGCAAAAAGAATTACACTCTTACAGGTATGGGAATAAACCCGAATTATAACATAAATCACAACAAGCCTATTCCGAATGAAAGATACAGAATGTTGTTCCATTATCTTCACACCTATGAAAATCACAAGGGCGAGCCGAACAGATATTTTCATAACCGTCCTGATTTCGGAACTTTTACAAGTGCGTCACAGGTTCAGCTTGATGTCTATTATGACAGTCTTATTGATACAATAAACACATTTGGAAAGCTTGAACCATACAAAGCGTTGCTTTTTGCAAATTCATATATGAGTGAATATCCCGACTTGATGTGTGCAAGAAATATGCTTTGGGAACACAGTATGCAGGGTTACAATCCGCATAATGTAGGAATGTTTGGCAGTGAACTCAAAAATATTGATGAACTTCTGGAATATATAAAATCCACAAGTATTTACTGCACAATGAGAAACGGAAAATATGTGAATTTCACGCCGATTCCCATCAGCGATTTTTTAAAGCGTGAAAAGGTTGAGGGCGAATATTTCGACGGAAAACAATATCAGAAAATTGATATTATACCGAATATTGAAGATTTGCAGTATCTCCGCAGCTTTAAGTTTGAAGACCTTACTTACAGAGGAACAATAGAGTTTCGCAGCAGTTGCTGTCAGCCTGTCAAAGACAGCTTTACAGTTTCGGCTTTTCATATCGGACTTATTGAAAACCTTGATAAGCTGAAAAATCTTCTTGATACAGACAGCGTTATTTACACTCACGGATACAGTGCCGACGAAATGAAAAAAATGTTTTCACTTCGTGAAATTCCTGAGTTTGTAAATAAATCCGATTTGAAGTCAAGACTTATTGAAATACTTGATATGTCGTCGGAAGGACTTGACAGACGGGGACACGGTGAAAAAATACTTCTTAATCCGCTGTATGAGCGTGCGGAAAGACTGACAAATCCCGCAAAAGAAATGGTTGAAGGTCTTGAAAGCGGAAAAACTATGGACTATTATATAAAAGAATACGGTAAATTATAAAAACAGGTGATTGTATTGACTTTTGATATATTTAAAGGAAAGTTCGGACTTGAACGGGAAACTCTCAGAGTGGACAAAAACGGAAAACTTGCACAGACTATGCACCCTTTCAAAGACGATAATCTTTCAAGGGATTTTTGCGAAAATCAGCTTGAAATCATCACTCCCGTGTGCGATAGTATTGATGATGCCGTTAAGAGTCTTTCGGAATTGTCACAAAATGCCGAATCGGAACTCAATAAAAACGGTGAATATCTGTGGCTGAACAGTAATCCGCCGCATATTGAAAATGAAGATGAAATTCCTGTTGCAAAGTTTGACGGAAAAGAAAGCTCAAAGCATACTTACAGATGTTACCTTGAACAGAAATACGGCAAAAGAATAATGCTTTACTCTGGAATACATTTTAATCTGTCTTTTTATAATACCGGAAAAAGCAAAAATGATTTTTATATGAACCTGTTAAAGCAGACGACAAAATACAGCTGGCTTATTGTTCTTCTTACTGCCGCAAGTCCTGTTTATGATAAATCTTTTGAGGGTGACGGTCAGTCGGGAACAGCTTTTGACGGAAAATCCTCTATGCGGAACAGTACAAAAGGCTACTGGAATAATTTTGTACCCATTCTTGATTATGGCAGTCTTGATTCATACTGTGAAAGCATTAAGAATTATATCGAAAAAGGTATTATTATTTCAGCATCAGAACTTTATGTTCCTGTAAGAATTAAGCCTTGTGGTACAAATGACATTGACTCTTTGCAGAAAAATGGTGCAGACCATATTGAACTGCGTATGTTTGATATAAATCCTCTGTCGCCAATCGGAGTATTTACGGAGGATTTGAAATTTGCATATTTATTTTTGATATATCTGAGTACACTTGCGGATTTTGAATTTACCGCCGATTTACAGAAACAAGCATTTGAAAATCATAAAAAAGCGGCAGTATATGACCTGTCAGAAACTGAAATTGACGGAAAGAATATAATTGATTCGGCAAAAGATATTATTAACGATATGAAACAATATTTTGTCGGAAATTACAATTATGATGAAATTTCTGAAATTCTTGATTTCCAGCTTAATAAATTAGCCGGCAACAACAGATATTCAGACAAGGTTTATGAACTATATAAAAACGATTTTCAGACTACAATGACAAGCAAAGTAACCAAGGAGAGATAAACTTTATGTGTGAGCTTTTCGGAGCAAGCCTTTCAAAAGCATATGATTTGAGGGAATATCTTAAAATCTTTTACAGTCACAGCGTAAGACACCCGCATGGCTGGGGACTTATGCGGTTTTGCAACGGGCAGATTCAGATTATAAAAGAACCTGTTTCCGCCGTTGAAAGCAATATTATAAATGATGTTATAGAACAGACATTACCACAGGAAAATCTTCTTGCACATATAAGACTTGCAACGGTAGGAAAGAAAAAACCCGAAAACTGTCACCCTTATTCAGCTGCTGACAATTCGGGAAGAAAATGGACGCTGATTCATAACGGTACGATTTATTCCGGAAACAAGCTGATGAAATATCTCAATGTCCAGAACGGCGATACTGATTCCGAGAGGATATTCCTGTATCTTCTTGACCTTGTAAACTATAAGATTTCTCAGTGCGGCGAGCTTGACGAAAAACAGAGATTTGATATTGTTGATATTCTTGCACATAATCTTTCGCCGAGAAATAAATTGAACCTTATGATTTTTGACGGTGATGTGCTGTATATCCACAAGAATATGCACAATACTCTTTCATACAAACACACGGAAAACGGATTTTTGTTTTCCACAGAACCTCTCGATAACGACTGGGAAGGCTTGCCTATGTGCAAGGTGTTTGCTTTTAAACAGGGAGAAAAAATATTTGAGAGTGAATCCTGTACAAGTGAATTTGTGCCGACGCTGGAATATCTTTCGGCTCTTGCGGCGATGAATATATAAAAAAGCGGTGTAGTCCTGAATTTACGGACTGCACCATTTTGTTTTTGGAATTATTGAAAAAATCGGCTTTTTGTGATATTATGTAATGGGTTTTTATAGAGTTAATCGGATATGAGGTGTTTTTATGCTTGAAAATAAACTCGGAATAGACAATTCCGCCGAACTTGCCCGTGAGGAAGAACGCATAAGCAAGAAAAAGGCAAAAGAATTATTTGAAAAAAATCTTCTGAATAATTTTGAGGCGGGTAAATTTTCAACTCTTAAATTTATACACAAATATCTGTTTGAGGATATTTATGAATTTGCAGGAAAAATACGAACTGTAAATCTTGTAAAGGGCAATTTTCGCTTTGCACCTGTTATGTATTTGAAGGCGGCTCTTGAAAATATAGAAAAAATGCCGCAGTCGGATTTTGATGAAATAATTGAAAAATATGTTGAAATGAATGTTGCTCACCCTTTCAGAGAGGGAAACGGTCGCAGTACACGCATCTGGCTTGACCATATACTTAAAACCGAAATAGGAATGGTTGTTGATTGGAGTAAGGTTGATAAAGAGGATTATCTGCTTGCAATGGAGAGAAGTCCGATTAAAGATACTGAAATAAAATATCTGCTGAAAAACGCACTCACTGATGAAATTAACAGCCGTAAAGTCTATATGAAAGGCATTGACCACAGCTACTATTATGAGGGATATACGACCTTTAAAGCGGAAGAATTGTGAAGAAAAAACGAAATTAAGAATACAAAAAGAGGTACATTTATTATGAGTGAAAATCATTTTTTTGCGATTATGTCAAGAATGAAGTATATCAACCGCTGGTCGCTTATGAATAATACAAGAACCGAAAATATAAGTGAACACAGTCTTACCGTTGCTATGCTTGCACATGCTCTTGCAACAATAAAAAATAAAAAGCTCGGAGGGAATATTGACGTTGAACACGCCGCCGCCGTTGCACTTTTTCACGATTGTACGGAAATCATCACAGGCGATTTGCCTACACCGATAAAATATTCAAGCAAAACTTTAAGAAATGCTTATGCAAATATTGAAAATGAGGCGGCAAATCAGCTTTTGTCAACTCTGCCTGATTATATGCGTGATGAATACCGAAAACTTATTATCCCGTCAGAAAATGACAAGGAAATACAAAAAATTGTCAAGGCTGCCGACAAGCTGTCAGCACTGATAAAATGCATTGAAGAAGAACAAATGGGTAATAATGAATTCTGTAAGGCAAAAGAAGAAATTATGAAATGGCTTGAAAACTGCGGTATGAAAGAGGTTGAAATATTTATTTCGGACTTTTTGCCGTCATACAGCCTTTCCCTTGACGAACAGAATATCGCACTCTGACACATAAAAGCTATCGAATTTTGTACAATATAATATTTTTCTTTTGCTAAAATCTATTGATAACGACATATTTTTTGAATTTATTTTAATTTTATTTGCTTAAAGTCGATTTATAATATATAATGTTCTAATGAATATATTATTTTCGCTGGTATTTTTTATCAGGCAAAGGAGATTTTTATATGTCAGATGACAATAGAGAACAGAAAAACATCGCACATCACAAAGATACTCCCAAGGAAAAAAATAATAATGATATAGTTTTTTATAACAGCAACTCACCCAAAAATACAGAAAATAAAACAACAACCACAACAGACAATACGCCAACCGGTAAAACAGATAAAAAAACCGGAAATAAGACAGACAGCAATACCGAGGTTAAAATAGCGTCGGCGTCAAATGCCCCTAAGCGTATGGCAAAGAAGAATACCGTTAAACTTTCCGCAAAGAGAATAGCAATTAACATAGTGGCGGTTGTTCTGGGCATAATTTTTATCGTTGTAGGTTCAGGCTGTATAGTCGCTTATTCTTATTTTAACCGCATAAACTATAAAACGCTCGAACCGTCAACCACTACATCATCTCACAGCAGTGTTCCGGGCAGTACAGTTTCTGATTCGTCACTGCCAAAGACAAATACCTATGACGGCACACTTCTTAATGACCCTATGATACTGAACCTTATGCTTTTTGGTGCAGATACAAGGGCTGACAGCGACAGCGGAAATTCCGATACTATGATTCTTCTTTCGATTGATACACGCCACAAAAAGCTGAAACTTCTTTCATTTATGCGTGATACCTATGTCGAGATACCCGGCTATCAGAATAATAAGCTTAATGCGGCTTATTCAATCGGCGGTGCAAGCCTTTCTGTAAATACCATACAGGCAAACTACGGTATTCAGATTGACAGATATGCCGTTGTTGATTTCAGCAGTTTTAAAAACATCATTGATACTCTCGGAGGCATTGATGTTGAACTTACTGCCGACGAAATAGAATATATAAACTGGCAGTACTGGATTAACAGTCAGGAAGAATACAAGAATACTGTCGGCAGCGAACAGCGTGAATATGTCCGTGAAAATCTTAAATACTACTGGCTGAATAATGTGGGCGAAGATGAAAAACAGCTTAAACTCAGCGAATACACTTTCCACGAAAACATCGACGGCGAACAGGTTGCGACAGTACACCTCAATGGTCGTCAGGCATTGTGGCATTCAAGAAACAGAGGCGAAGACGGTATATGCAGCGGTGATGATTATACAAGAACAGAGCGTCAGAGAAATGTTCTTGGCGTTATAATCAACAAAATGAAATCAGCCGATATTACACAGATACTCTCGATAATATATGAGATAGGTCCTATGATTACAACAAATCTCAAAACATCAGAGATAACTTCTCTTGCAACAAATATAACAAAGTATCTTAATTATGAAATAGAATCAAAGTCGGCACCCGAGCTTTCAAGTCTTGGAACTGATTTCTATTATTCCGACTCAAACAATCCGATTTATATTGACGGTTATCTTGTCAACTGTATAGTGATATATGATTGGGACAGTTTCAGAACACAGGTTGCGGATTATGTTTTTGAAAATCAGCCGAAAAATCAGGAATCCGAAAGTACGGTTCAGGAAGAAACGACTGATGACAGTGAAATTTCCTATGCAGGATAAAACTATAATAAAATTTTAAACTCAATTCATTTAGTGACAGGTGCAAAAAAACACCTGTCACTAATGCTATACGGTTATAATGAGGTGTTTTATATGTCAGAAAATAATTATAACAACAATTTCAAAAATAATAACTATAATGATAATTATTATGATGACGGCACAGACGGCTACAATTCGGAAAATGACAGTCAGTATGAAGATATTTATTCTGATTCCGGCAAAAAATCCAACAGAACACGCACTCAGAAACCAAAAAAGAAACGCTCAAAAGGCAAAACAATTTTAAAAGCCATTTTGATTATAATTCTTGTGCTGGTGCTTGTATTGGTCGGATATGTTGCACTGATTGTGTTCCGCATAAACTATTCCGGCGACAGTCCCGACACAGCGTCGATTGAATCGCAAACAGGGGAACTAAGAAGTTCACCTGATGTGCAGAATATTATGCTTTTCGGTGCAGATAATCACGCTGAGGACGAAAACGGTCGTTCCGACTCAATGATACTTTTGTCAATAGACAAAAAGCACCATAAACTCAAACAAACATCATTTCTGCGTGACCTTTATCTCACAATTCCCGGCTACAACGAGGACAGGCTTAATGCGGCGTATTCATACGGCGGAGCGGCTCTTGCGGTTGAAACGATTGAATATAATTTCGGCATAAAAATTGACAATTATGCTATGGTTGATTTTTCAAACTTCACTGCGATAATTGACGCTATGGGTGGAATAGACCTTGAACTTACTGCCGATGAAATTGACTATATCAACTGGCAATGCTGGAAAAACAAGCAGGTTGAAACACGGCACGAACTGAATGTTGACGATTATACATTCTATGAAAACGATAACGGCGACGAGGTTGCAAAGGTTCATCTTAACGGTCGTCAGGCACTATGGTATGCCCGTGACCGTGACAGTGCGGGTTCAGACTTTGACCGCACAAGCCGTCAGAGAATCGTAATCAATACTATCTTTGCACAGCTTAAATCCAGCAATCCGTTTACGCTTATGCGTGTTGTATATGAAATTGCACCGCTTATTACAACAGATATGTCAAAAGAAAATGTTATCTCGCTCGGTATGGGACTTATTTCGTATCTCGGATATGAAAGAGAGGAGCTGAGTATTCCCGGCAGTGACAATTTCTCAAACACATGGGTAGGTGACGCACAGGTTCTTACAATAGACGATATGGACTATGAAAAAGAGCGGCTTTATCAGTTTGTTTTTGAAGAATAAAAATTTGATGAATTTCAGGAGGAATAAAAATGAATATCAGGCGTGCAAAAATAAAGGACAAAGATAAAATAATGAATTTGCTTTCACAGGTTCTCACGGTTCACCACAATGGTCGTCCTGACCTTTTTAAAGCGGATTGCCGAAAGTATAACGACGCACAGCTTTCAGAAATTATTGCAGATGACAACAGACCTGTATTTGTTGCCGTTGATGAAAACGACGAGGTGTGCGGATATGCGTTCTGTATTTTTCAGCAGCACATAAACGACAATATACTGACGGACATAAAAACTCTGTATATTGA
>JBJFIB010000105.1:0-2396 GCA_051894195.1 Acutalibacteraceae bacterium | reverse complement strand
GTTTCTTTATAGCCGAAATAAAACCGACACTGTAATTTTTACAATGTCGGTTTCAATAATTTTCAAATTTCAATTTTCAGCTTTCAATTTATTCAGTGAGTTGTTGTAGAGCTCGGAGAAAGATGTTCCGTCCTGTGAATAAAGGCTTATTGCCGTTTTGCCGGAAATAGCTATTTCTTCTGAATCGGAATTATATTTATTGTTTATAATTGAGCAAATCTGTCCGGCTTTTTCCGTCAGTTTCTGAATATCGTTTGTATTTTTTACGAAAATCAGGAATTGATTTCCGCTGTGACTGCCGATTATATCAAAATCACAGAACAATTCCCTGATTTTGACTGAAATTTCCTTTACAACAGCATTAGCAAAAACCGCTCCGAGAGTTTTTTCGAGTATATCAAAGCCGCATATCTCAGCAACAATAAGTGCGTGACTGCCGTTTTTGCCCTCGTCGTCAAGAAAAGTTTTTATGATATTTTCTGCGGCGTGTTTGCGGTAAATATTCGATATAAAGGCTGTATTCTTACTGCGTAATATATCAAAATCTGCGTCAGCCTGTCTGTCGGATATATCCGTGCAGACTGCAACGGTCTTTGTGGCTTCACCTGATGAATTCCTCTCGCATACAAGTCGAATCTTGTTCCACACATAATTTTCTGTTTTCTGACTGAAAATCCGCACGAAAAATTCCGCATCACTGTCGTTGTAGCGTGAATTGTTTATTTTTTCGAGGAATTTGTTTATATCGTCATTATGTACAAAACCTGAGTTTCTGATGTTTTTCAAAAAATCGTTCTGCTGAGGAATATAGCCGTATAATTTTTCAAACGAATTTGAAAATACCGCCGTGTCTGTACTCAGCGTACATTCGAGTATGAATGATTTTATCTGTACAAGAATTTCATCATACATTTTTTCACTGAGAACAGGGTGTATATTTTCGTGGCTGAGTATAGGATAGACAGGTGCAATAGACGCCATTCGCATATTTTTCTTGAAAGTATCAAAAGCAATAAGTTCACGCTGAGGAATTCCGAAAGGAACGGATATACTATCCTTGATTCTTTCAACAAGTTCTTCATTGACACCCATAGGCATATAAACTTCCGTACCAAGACGAGAAAAATATTCAATCATATATGTTATGAGTTCAAGCGGATATGTTCCGTTTTCAATATCGTCAAGAAATGCATTCGCAAAAATCACCCTGTCAAAAAGTCTTTTGGTAAAGCACTTTGTGTTGATTGAGTTCATTCCGACATTATACACGCCGACCTTAAAGCCGTAATTACGCATAGCGTCAATGAATTTTTCAAGACCTTTGAGGTTAAGCGTTTTGAGCATATCCTGAGTGATGTTTATGCATATTTTGTGACAGTTTATCGGGAATTCAAGGAAAATCTCCCCAATAGCCTTTATGACTTTTTCGGTGTCAGAACCGCTGAACATTGTCATAATCGAAATCTGCGGGAAATTTATTCCCTCCTGTTCAAGTGCATAAACCGACGAAATAATCCGCTTCATACTGTTAAGGCTGAACGCCGTGACATTTGTTGTGTAATAAAGGGAGTCATACATTTCGTCAAAGCTGAATTTGTTTTTGTTATCCTTTGATATTTCTATAAAATCATAGGAAATAATCTTACCTGTTTTTGAGTTGACAACAGGTACAAAACTCTTTTCAAAATCTATGAGGTTTGCCCTTTCCTCTTCCCTGACTATTGCCGAATATTTTTTAAGACCGTAGTTCTGGTTCATTGTGCCGTCATACATAAGGCTGACATTTTTTCCGCTTTTGTGTGCTGTATCTGCTGCCAGACGGGCTTTTTCATAAAGCATTTCAAAGCTTTCGTTGTCCGATATACCGCACGAAATGCCGATACTCACCGACAAATCATTGATTTCCTTGCCTCTGAAAGAGTATTTTCCGGCTACTGATTTAATGATATTTTCAGCAAAGGTCACAGCGTCATCAGGATTGAATATATCCTTGATTAAAACAACAAAGTTGTCGTTTTCGCCCCGACCTGTTATGGAATTTTCAGGTACTGACTTTTTGATATTGTCCGCAATTCCTTTAAGAACAGCATTTCCGAAATGATAACCCATACACTGATTGATATTCTTAAAGTTATCAACATCAATATTCAGAAGAATATAATTTCCGTCTTTTTGGTAATTACGGATATATTCGTTGATTTCTTCCTTTACACCGTTAAAATTCAACATTCCTGTTATTGTGTCATAACCCTGCATAATTTCGTCGATAAATCCGTTTCTTTCCTTATGCTTCAAAATCAGTGCAACGCAATAAACAGAAACAAGTTCACCGTTTTCAAGATTCGGTACGGCATAGAACTGAACCCTTGAATAATATTTTTTGCCTGTTTTCATAA
>JBJFIB010000104.1:0-2410 GCA_051894195.1 Acutalibacteraceae bacterium | reverse complement strand
CACCTTATCAGTACACATTCCTTTGCAAGCACTCAACTGCAACAAAATGGACAACCCTCACATCTTACGGCACAACTTCAAAACGAGTATGGCAGCCGAAACAATCAGGCACATACACTGTCCGCACAAAAGTTAAGGACGCAACAGGCAAGGAAGTTATCAAGGACTTTACTCTTACGGTGAAATGAATTTAAACAGCCGGATAATTAAATAATTCATAAGTACAGGCATCGGATTTTTCGGTGTCTGTACTTTTTGCGTTAATAAACAGTATATTCTCAAAATTATTGAATAAAATTCTTTTGAAATATTGATTTTATTTATTGAAATTTTGTGTATGATAAGGTATAATTATAATACGGAAAGGTATATTTTATTTTAAAATTAAAAGGGGGAAATTATTATGAAACTTGAAAGACTATCAAGGAAAATCCTCGCAACAATACTTGCGGTGTGTATGACATTCGGCTGTGCTGTGACAGGTGTCGGCTCGTACTTAGGTTTAAATACAACGGTCAGTGCGGCTGAGGGTGATGCAGGAGTTACGGCAGACGGCTTTAAGTACACGGAAAGCTATGACGGAACACTGACGATTACAGGCTATAACGGAAGTGACAAGGATATTGTAATTCCGTCCGTGATTAACGGAAAAAATGTTACGATAATAGGTGAAGAAGCGTTTTCCGGCATGACTGAGCTTACAAGCGTTACATTTCCCGATAGTGTAGAAAATATTTGTGGTGCAGTATTCCGCTCGTGTACAGGACTGAAACGAGTAGTAGCAGGCAAAGGACTTAAACAAATAAGTATGAATGCATTTTATGGCTGTACTCAGCTTGAAGATGTCATAACAGGCAGAGGTCTTGAAGGGATATACCCATCGGCGTTTGAGAATTGTGTTTCTCTTAAAAATATGGTAATTCCTGACACTGTTACATCAATATATTATGCTGCATTCAGAAATTGTACAAAACTTGAAAGCGTTGCAATTCCAAAAACAGTTAAATATATAGGCGATGATGTATTCAAGGATTGCAGTGCAAATCTTACAATTCATTGTAATACGGATTCATACGCTGAAACATACGCAAAATCAAAGAATATATCCTATGACACAAGTATGTATAATTGTTCTCAAATCAGTAACACTACTGTTTTCACAGACGATATTGTGACTGTTTATTGCGGTGCAACAGGCGGTACATTAGGCGATACATATTATTATCAGTTTCAAGTTGCAATGAGAGAGTCATCGTCAATGAATTATACAAGCGTTCAGCCATACAGTATAAATTCAACTGTAACACTGCCTGAGATAACTAAGGCAGGCGAATATAAGGTTTTGGTATTGGCACTTGACGGCAGCGGAACAACAAAAACGATGAGCTTTACACTTACCGTTAAAGAACCACTTACAAATAACACAACACTCAGCGGTACGACAATTTCCTTTGGAGGAAAGATAGCAATTACAGGTCAGGCATCAGGCGGCGAAGCTCCCTATGAATACAAATTTATGTATAAACTCCGTACAGCAATAGCCTGGACGACTCTAACAGACTATGGTATGCCGTCAACACAGGTATGGGAGCCGACAACAACATGGGGATTATATACTATCCGCACAATAGTCAGGGACTCAACAGGCGAAGAAGTTATAAAGGATTTTTCGATTGAAGTTAAAGCACCGGTTACCAACAACTCAACACTAAGCAAAACGACAATCAACTACGGTGATTCACTGACAATTACAGGTAAAGCAGGATACGGTGTATCGCCTTATCAGTATTCGTTCCTGTGCAAGCACTCAACGGCAACATCTTGGACAACCCTCACATCATACGGCACGACTTCAACAAGAGTGTGGAAACCTACCAAGACAGGTAAATACACTGTCCGCACAAAAGTTAAGGACGCAAGCGGCGTGGAAGTTATAAAGGACTTTACTCTCACGGTAAATCCTGCACTTGTGAACAATTCAACTCTCAGCAAGACAACAATAAACTACAGCGAGTCAATAACAATTACAGGAAAAGCCTCAGGCGGCACATCGCCTTATCAGTATTCGTTCCTGTGCAAGCACTCAACGGCAAGCTCATGGACAACACTCACATCTTACGGCTCAACCTCAACAAGAGTCTGGAAACCGACAAAATCAGGCAAATACACTGTCCGCACAAAAATCAAAGACGCAACAGGCAAAGAGGTCACAAAAGACTTTACACTCACCGTTAATATAAATTTTGCGAATAACTCAACAATCAGCAAAACGACAATCAACTACGGCGACTCTGTAACAATTACAGGCAAGGCTGTAAACGGTACAACGCCATATCAGTATTCGTTCCTGTGCAAGCACTCAACGGCAAGCTCATGGACAACACTCACATCTTACGGCTCAACCTCAACA
>JBJFIB010000103.1:0-2429 GCA_051894195.1 Acutalibacteraceae bacterium | reverse complement strand
CTGTCTATACTAAGATTTTCAAAATCAGCATCTTGATTCAATGCTTCAAAAATTTTCAGCAAAGTTCCATCATCTCTCCATTTACAAAAACGGCTGTAAACAGTTTAATATGCTCCGTATCTTTCAGGCAAATCTCTCCAGGCTGAACCGCTCCTTGCTATCCACAGTATTGCATTGAACATAATTCTGTTGTCTTTTGGGGGTCTGCCTGTTCTGGCTCTTGGAAACATATCTTTTATTCTATCCCATTGTTCATCGCTCATCTCATATCGTCTTATTGTCATTTTATTTATTCCTTTTTTGCTTTTATATTACCACTTTTGCTTTCTTTGTGCAATTTTTTCTTTTCAGACACGCCCTAATGAGCAACTTACCTAAAGTGTACAATATAGTATCAAATCGTCCGCTTCTTTATGAATGGTTTCTATACCACTCATAAAGATTATCTCTGTCATCCTCAAACCATTGAGTTGAAATAAAAACTTTTTTTCCATCAACAATTACTGGATCTTTATAGTATCGAGAGGTTTTGCTATTTCCTTGATGTGCATCCGCACTATCTGCGAGCACGGGATAATAGTTTTTAGGGAAGAGACATTTTGAATAGTTTTTATCATGCAGTAATATTATTTCTTCATCGGTTAATTTTTTATCAGCCAAGGCTTTTCCTATGAGTTTTTTTGCAAGTTCTCCGACTTTCAAAGCACTATATGTTTTTTCATCATTGATATCAAACTTCATAGATTTGGGTATATTCCGCACCTCAAACATCAAATCTTTTGACTCAAAGCCAAAAGCCTCAAACAGTTTCTGCACATTAATCATTTTTACTTTGGAACTGATATTTGTTGTTATATATACTCCGTTTGCTACCATATAGGGAGAACGAATGCTTTTTTCATCTGAAACAGTACTAACAACCTTTAGATACTCCGCAGGATCAAAATCATAAACTGCTGAATGAATCTTTTTGTAAGCATCGGTAACATCGGTGGTAGCTATCTCATCCCCAAATAGAGTCATCTTGATTATTCTTTTGTTAGAAAAATCAAACTCCTCATCATCCCAGTAAATAATATCTTCCTTGTTGTCAGGTGAATATTCAGTAGCTGGCATTGGTCATATTTTTAAAGCTCTGTCAAATAAATAATCAGCTCTGTTACGAATTTCTTCTTCATCCCATTTATCAAGTTTTTTTAGATAACAATTTAACTGCAATTTGCTATGAACAAATCCCTTACCTGGCATATTCTTTTTCTTCAAAAATGTAAGATTGCTGTAATCACTATTGTACGCACTAAGTGTCAAATACTTTATTGCCAGTTCTTTTGTAACATACTGCGTGCCAATGTAACGCCAAAACATTTTAATGTCACGCATATATTTTTCAATAGTATTTTGACTTTTCTCCTGCAATCGTAGATAATTTTTAAACTTATCTATCATATTACCATTAATAATCAAATCTTTCATAACACCCGTTATTGTTCTTACCTCTTTCAAATAATAAAAAATCCGTGAGCATTTGGCTGTTTAACCAGACGCTCACGACTTTTCATAAAATGTTATTTCATCAGTTCATTTACTCTTTTCTGCACGGCATCGTAATCATATCCAGCAGCAGTCAGTTTCTGTTTTCGTTCTGCTCCGTTGCCCCATTTACCCTGAATAACCTCTCGTGCAAGCGTGTCAACGGATTTTGTGTTTGATGATTTTGATGTGTAAACCGCCTTTCCGTTCTCATCAAAAACTGAATACCCTTTATTTTTGTCTGCACATTTCTTTGCATTTGACAAATCATAAAAAGCACCCTTTTGCGATTTTACATCTTCTCACGACTTGCGTACACGATAGAGCGTTTTGTTTGACGATGTCGGCTTTGTGTTTTGTAAAGTTCCGAGATTAGCAGTAACCCTTGATGCCAGATCACCCAGTCTTGCATACAGCCAGTCGCCCGGACAGCTTTTGTTGGCAAACCACCTATGTACCGTCAATACCATTTCGTCTGACTTTGGCACATAGTTCAAAGCCTTGTCCTTATCTGAAAACCACAGAAGTTTTGTCTTTCCGTTGCGTTTGCAGATGTCTGTGCAAAGTTTGATAAGTGTTTCGTAAACAGCACTGTTCATTGTGTAAGGTTCTGTTGTGTCACTGGCACACTCGATAGTGACGGCTCTCTGGTCGTTTGAGTTGCTTGAAGTACACCACGAACGGTCCTTTTCTTCAACATACATACCGACTCTGCCGTCAGAGCCTATGCCATAGTTTGACGACGCTTCCCTGTTTCTGTCTGCAAAAATATTTCCGAGTGTTTCAACCGAGCACTGTCCTACAACGCAGTGCGGAGAAATGCGGTCAATAGAATGGGTTCTCAATCCCGAATGGTTCGGACTGAGTTTTGTGTAAGCCACCAGTTTGCTGTTTGTGTA
>JBJFIB010000102.1:0-2439 GCA_051894195.1 Acutalibacteraceae bacterium | reverse complement strand
AAGTGCATAAGTCGGGGATAATCCTCTACTTACACACTTTATTTTACACTGTCTTTTTCTGATAGTAAACAAGGAGTCAAGGAGTCGCTTTACCGTATTGCTGACTTTTTAATCTTCTTCATCATAGTTTTTATCGTTTTCTTTTATCCACTCTTCAAATTCATTTATTGTTATTTTTCTCTTTAAGCATAAGTCACGCTGTTTTCGAGCTTTTTTTGACCAAATCCAAAATTTGTTTATTTCTAAATTATGGCGATCAACCCGTCTTCTCTGTCGTCTATAAGCTTTGTTGTACATATCCATTATCATTTGTCTTGTACTAACACCATCTGGATCGTATTCCATATAATCGTGGCAGAATTTTATTTGTTGGCAAGTTTCGTTACGATTTTCATCAATACGCTCACAAAATTGTACATTTTTATGGTAAAAACAAGGAAATATTCTTTCGCAGTGTTTACATACTTTAAAGAGTATATCCGGCTTGAACATTTCGAGAAAAAAATATACTACATCACTCTATGTGTAGGGGATAAAACTTGACAAGAAATACCGTCTATATTTTCTGTTTTAGTGTTCAAAGTTCTTCCCCAGTTTATATCTGTTGCTTTTTCCTCATTTAGCACTTTATTGAAATATGATTTTATACAAGAATATTCGCTCAACAGAATTTTGTTGATTTCTATATCCGATATTTTCCCTTTATCATCTTTTGGATAATTAAACCATGTGGAGTTTAAGTATTCAGGATTTAAGCCCTCGTCATAAAAAGATTGTTCCTGCGTTAGAGAATGGTGCTGTAAAATGGATTGGATTGTCTGATATAAAAGCAACAGATTTATCAGGCAATAATACCGTTACAGATTTTAAAAACGCTTGCGATTTGCTTACGGAAATTCTGCAAAATGATGATGCACCGTCAAAAGAAATTTTTGATTTGGCTATCAGAAACGGCATTGGTATGACGACTTTGAAAAAAGCAAAAGAGAAATTCCCATTATAGGCAATACATTTTCAAATTTGAAAAAATATCAGGAAAAACAAAATCTTGAAAAGCAAACAGCGGGTTCGGCATATATAGAAAACGATAAAATTTGCAAAACTTACGGATTGTCGGTGATTGAAAATGAATCAGGACTGAAAGGTATTGACCAGATAACTCAAAAACTTGCCAAACAGGGAAAATCATGGAAAGTAGATTTATGCAAGGCACTTGATGAAGCTACAAAGATATGCAACTCAAAAAATGGTTTTGTTTATGAAAAATAAAGAATTTTTGATAACACGCTACACTGACTTGAATATAACATTCCAAAAAATCGGGGAGAAAAAGAAAATCAGAACAGACACATTATCACGGCAATTCGGAGATTACTACAAAAAAGAAATCGTTCCGCACTGAATTTGAAAAATACGAGAACGATTATTTCAGGAAAAATCCTCCGATTGTCAAAGCCAATGAAACAAAGATTTTTCAGAAACTTATCAAAAATTCAAATAATCCGTTTTTTGTTTTGTTGCTTATAATTTTAAGACTTATGATAAGAAGACATCCAAAAAAACTGATTGATAAAAAATATTTTTCCTTGCATAAACATTGTAAACAGAAATCCTATAAAACCTGTAAGCCGAACATACAGGAACAGCTTAAAAAATACGAAAATAAGTGCCTTATTGCAGGCAATATTCCATATAAAAATCTTATTTCGGCACAAGGTGAAAATTATCGTGTAAAACTTGCGTTATCGGCCGTGCCAAAGTTATATGCCTATCCTTTTTTCTTTTCAACAAGGCTTTATAACGGATATGCTCTTGTAACTGTCAAAGCAAAAGACAAAAAGCTTTGGAAGTTGAAGACATACATTTGCTTGAAAGTCACAACAAACACTATACTTCATTGGCTGATTATGACAATCTAAAACAAATTGCAAAACAACTTGGTGTAAAGCCTGAGTTTCTTATAATTGACAAAGAACAGCTTGCAAAGTTGAACGGAGAAAAGTACAGATTTGTTGCCTTGCCAACAAAGGACGGTAAAATTCGCCTTGCGTTTCTTCCACAGAACAAAGAGTATATTTTTAATTTGCTTTATCCTGAAAAGAAACAAAATAAAGAAGATGTTTTTTCGGTCAGCCGAAATTCAAAAGTGAACACAAGATTGAAGTCAGAGGCATTACTTGGCGGTCAGAAAATGCGTTACAGGACACTTACCAAAAATCAGGTTGAACAACTATATTCTGAACAGGACACGAAAGAATTTTTTGCGGCTTTTAATAAAAACACACAAGATTACAATGTTGCCTTTAAAGATTGTGATGAAGAAAAGATTGATATTGTTCTGAACAGAAAAAATACAGTCAAAAGGAAAAGATAATATTAAGTTTTTAAATATCCATTACATTGTCTGTCCAGAGTTCGCACTGTGTCATAACGGTCTGA
>JBJFIB010000101.1:0-12205 GCA_051894195.1 Acutalibacteraceae bacterium | reverse complement strand
AAATCACGAAAGTTCAAATGCACCTGTATAAAGCTGATAGTATTTGCCTTTTTGTGAGATAAGCTGTTCGTGAGTTTCTCGCCTAATAATTTTTTTATAAAACCTATTGACAAACAAGAATGACAAGAGTATAATGCAAAATGACAATGATAGTTGTCAATAAGACAAAGGAGGTTGTCATAAGGAGGTGCTTTATGATACTGCGAAATCGTTTGAAAGAACGCAGAGCCGCACTAAATGTTAATCAACAGGAAATGGGTCGCTTATGTGGTGTATCAAGGCAGACAATCAGCCTTATTGAACGAGGTGATTATTCACCATCTGTTACCCTTGCACTGACGATTGCAAAAGTATGTGGTGTCACGGTAGAAGAAATTTTTTATTTACAGGAGGAAACTGAAAATGGATAATAATAATGAAATCAAGAAAGCAAATCGTAAGGCAATGCCGAAATTTATAATCATAATGGTAATTTGCTCAATTATTGGCGGTGGAATAGGTTTTTTGTCTGCAAAATACGGTCTTGACGCTTTGTCGGGAAGTATGAAAAGCGTGGGAGAACTGTTTGGAATGTATATTGCACCATGGCTTATGCTGGCGATAGCAATTATCTTGCCGATTATCTCTGTTCCGCTCTATAAAAAAGCAAAAAAGTTACTATCCGTATGGGACGGCGAAGATGAAGAAATCTACGATACCGTTGATGAAAAAATCTCTGTCATAATCTGGATTACGAGTGCCGCCCTTATTACTTCTTATTTTCTTATCGCTGCATCATACTCCGGCGGTTTTGCTGCTTTTGAAAACGAAGAAAATACCTTACCGTTTTTTGTTGGCATTGTAGCCTTTTTCGGTATTCTGATTGAATCAATTATTATCCAGCAAAAATGTGTGGATGTAGCAAAGAAAACAAATCCCGAAAAAACTGCCGTTTCAGTCTATGATATGAAGTTCCAAAAGAAATGGATGGATAGCTGTGACGAGGCTGAGAAGATTTTGATTGGAAAGTGTGCATATAAGGCTTATAATGCAACCAACACTGTTTGTACACTTCTTGCCATTGTACTTGCTATCTGTGCATTGATTTTTAATATAGGATTTTTACCTTCGCTTGTTGTCTGCTTAATCTGGATTATCAATCAGTCCGTATATTGCAAGGAAGCAATAAAATATTCCAAAGCCGGAAATAAGATTTCTTGATTACTAAATCTTACTAATGTCCACAATATAAATAGCTGAATAGACAAACGACATCAATCTTTTAAGACTTTGCGATATGCACAATGAAATCCCCGACATACAGCGGTCAGGCTGTCTGTCGGGGATAAATTTTTGTTAAAATCACGAAAGTTCAAATGCACCTGTATAAAGCTGATAGTATTTGCCTTTTTGTGAGATAAGTTGTTCGTGAGTTCCTCGCTCGATAATTTTTCCGAGTTCAAGTACCATAATTACATCTGAGTTCTGAACGGTTGAAAGTCTGTGTGCAATAACAAATACTGTTCTGCCGTACATAAGTCCGTCCATACCTTTCTGAACGAGTGCCTCTGTTCGTGTGTCAATGCTTGATGTCGCCTCGTCAAGTATCATAACAGGCGGGTCTGCTACTGCCGCTCTTGCTATTGAAATAAGCTGGCACTGTCCCTGTGAAAGCTGTCCGCCGTCGCCTGTAATAACAGTGTTATAGCCGTCAGGAAGTCTTGTAATGAAGTCGTGAGCGTTGGCAAGTTTTGCGGCGGCAATACATTCTTCATCGCTTGCACTCAGTTTTCCGTAGCGTATATTGTCCATAACAGTGCCTGTAAACAGATGTACATCTTGAAGAACTATTCCGAGAGAACGCCGTAAATCCGTTTTTTTGATTTTGTTGATGTTAATGCCGTCATAGCGGATTTTTCCGTCGTCAATGTCATAAAAACGGTTTATGAGGTTAGTTATTGTTGTTTTGCCTGCACCGGTTGCACCTACAAAGGCAACCTTTTGTCCCGGCTTTGCAAAAAGCGAAACATCGTGAAGTACAATCTTGTCGGATTCATACCCAAAATCAACATCGTGCATAACAATTTCACCGTTTAGCTTTGTGTAGGTTATGGTGTTGTCGCTGTGAGGGTGTTTCCATGCCCACATCTGAGTGTTTTCGTCTGTTTCAACAAGGTTGTCGTTGCTGTCGTATTTTACATTTACAAGTGTAACATAGCCGTCGTCTTTTTCGCTTTCTTCGTCCATAAGCTCAAATATTCTTTCCGCACCGGCAAGAGCCATAATAATTGAGTTCATCTGCTGTGCAATCTGACCGATAGGCTGAGTAAAACTCCTTGAAAGCTGTAAGAATGCGGCGATTGTTCCGAGAGTAACGGCACCAAAACCGTTGAGTGCCATAACGCCGCCGATAATTGCAAGAAGTACATATTGCAGGTTTCCGAGATTGCCCATAATCGGCATAAGGATATTTGCGTAGCTGTTGGCTTTTGCGGCATTTTCAAAAAGACTTTCATTTCTGCGGTCAAATTCTTCTTTGGCTTCTTCCTCGTGACAGAAAACCTTTACGACTTTCTGACCGTTCATAATTTCCTCGATATAGCCGTTTACCGAGCCTAAATCCTTTTGCTGTTCAACAAAGTGCTTGCCGCTTTTCTGACTGATTTTGCCTGTTATAAGCACCATAAACGCAACAAAAGCAAGCACAACAACAGTAAGCCATATATTCAGCGTAATCATTGAACAGAGTACGGTAACAATCGTTATTACTGACGAGAACATCTGTGGAATACTCTGTGAAAGCATCTGACGGAGTGTATCCGTATCATTTGTGTATCGGCTCATTATATCGCCGTGTGTATGCGTGTCAAAGTACTTTATCGGTAAGGTCTGCATATGGCTGAACATATCATCTCTTACTTTTTTGAGTATGCCCTGTGAGATTGTAACCATAATTCTGTTGTAAAGCCATGTTGCCGCTATACCTATTGCAAAGACGGCAATCATAACAAATACGAGCTTTAAAAGTTCATCAAATACAGGATTGTCAACTTTAAGAAGTGGGGTAATATAGTCGTCGATAAGCGTCTGTATGAAAAGTGAACTTGCAACGCTTGCCAATGCACTCAGAAGAATACATACAAGCACAACAGCAAATCTTCCCTTATATGCACCAATATAGCCGAGAAGTCTTTTTATTGTTCCGGCGGGATTTTTAACGCTTTTTTTCGGCGGCATATTCTTCTTGATGTCAGCCATTGATGTCACTTCCTTTCTGCTGTGAATAGTAAACTTCCTGATAAATCCTGTTTGATTTAAGGAGTTCATCATGGGTGCCTATGGCATTGATTTTTCCGCCGTCCATAACGATAATCTTGTCAGCGTCCTGTACTGAGGAAATACGCTGTGCGATGATAATTTTTGTTGTGTCGGGAATTTCCTCTGCAAAGGCTTTGCGGATAAGTGCGTCAGTTTTTGTGTCAACGGCACTTGTCGAGTCGTCAAGAATGAGTATTTTCGGCTTTTTGAGTAATGCCCTTGCAATACAAAGACGCTGACGCTGACCGCCGGAAACATTTGTGCCGCCCTGTTCGATATAGGTATCGTACTTATCGGGCATACGCTGAATAAAGTCGTCAGCCTGTGCAAGTTTGCATGCACGAATCAGTTCGTCGTCGCTTGCGTCCTTACAGCCCCAACGCAGATTTTCTTTTATTGTACCCGAAAACAGCACATTCTTTTGCAGAACCATCGCAACGCTGTCACGCAGGGCATTGAGGTCATAGTCCTTTACATCAATTCCGCCTACAAGCACACGACCGTCGGTTGCGTCATAAAGACGGGGAATAAGCTGTACAAGGCTTGATTTTGATGAACCTGTTCCGCCGATAATTCCGACGGTTTCGCCTGATTTAATATCAAGATTTATATCTTTGAGGCACAGCTTATTCATATCCTTTGCATAGCTGAAATTGACATTCTCAAAGGATATATCGCCACTTTTAACTTCATATATCGGTTTGTCGTTGTCGGTGATGTCGCTTTCTTCCGAGAGAACATCAGCAATTCTTTCGCCTGAGGCTTTTGACATTGTAATCATTACGAGAACCATTGACAGCATCATAAGGCTCATAAGTATCTGCATAGTGTAAGTTATCATACTCATAAGCTCGCCTGTCGTCATACTTCCGCCGACAATAAGCTGTGAACCGAACCACGAAATTGCTATGATACAGCCATATACGCATAACTGCATAACGGGAGCATTATATGCAAGTGTTTTTTCTGCCTTTGAAAAAAGCTTATAAATGACATTCGATATGTTGTTGAATTTTTCGTCCTCGTGTTCCTCACGCACAAAGGATTTTACAACTCTTATGCCGTAGAGGTTTTCCTGCACTACATTGTTAAGTTTATCGTAGGTTTTAAATACACGCTGAAAAATCGGGTTTGCCGTTTTCATAATGATGAACAATGCAATCGCAAGAATAGGAATACACGCAACAAATATCCACGCAAGCTGTGCATTTACCGTAAATGACATAATCATAGCAAAAATCATCATTGACGGTGCCCTTACCGCAAGACGAAGAATCATCTGATAGGAGTTCTGAATATTTGTAACATCAGTTGTCATTCTTGTTACAAGACTTGAAGTCGAGAATTTGTCGATATTTGAAAACGAAAACTGCTGAACCTTATAGAACATATCTTTTCTGAGATTTTTTGCAAAGCCTGCTGAGGCATCAGCGGCAAATTTTCCTGCCAATGCACCGAAAAGCAAGGAAATTACTGCGGAAATACAGAGTATCAGTCCCATTTTAAGAATGTAGTTCATATTTCCGTCGGTTATGCCCTTATCGAGTAAATCAGCCATAAAAAACGGTATAAGAACTTCCATAACCGACTCACCGATTACAAACAAGGGAGTCATTATTGACACTTTTTTGTATTCACGCACACTTTTCAAAAGCTGTTTTACCATTTTGTTCTCTCCTTATCGTTGAATTTTTAAACATAACTGCAAAGCAATATTATAACTGCCGCAATAAACATTTATGAAGTCAATGTTTCAAGATTTTTCTGTATTTTTCCGATAACATCAAAGAATGTTTTTAATTCTTCTTCTGAAATTTCGCTTTTCAGTTTTTTCTCGTTTTCCGCAACATCTGCAAGTACGGCCTTATGAATTTCGAGAGCCTTTTGCGTAAGCACCAATTTTTTGAGTCTTGCGTCATAGTCAACGCTTTCTCTTGCTATAAAGCCCTTTTTCTCCATAAGCTGAACCATATTTGAAACGGTTGAGCGTCTTAAAGAAAAAATCTCCTCAATATCCTTCTGAAAAATATCCCTGTCGGAATTATCCGCCAAAAAACCGATTATCCAGCCGTTTGTACCTGTGATATTCTGAATTTTTTTATGCAATTCAGAATTTGCGTGAATTCGTTTAAGCATATTATCGGTTTTTCGTATTTCTCTTCCGATGAATTTTTCATTCTCCATCAAAGCATCTCCTTTTTGTTTTGTTATTATGCTAACAGTTAGTTTCATAACATTTTAGCATTGCATTTATGATATGTCAAGAGTATTTAAAAATTTTTTTATAAAATATAAAAATAAAATTATATGATATATTTTTCTTTGTAAAAAATGGATATTCGGTTCAAAAATAATATTATAATGCTATTGATAATTTGTCGTATCCTTTGTATAATCTTTTTATAATTATCTGATTAAATCAGAACAGGGAGTGTTGACAATGACAGAAAAAGAACTTATGCTTGCCGAAAAACTCTATATGACTGACGATGAACTCAGAAATGATGCCGCAAATTCGAGAAAACTGGTGCGTATTTTTAATGACACAACATACGAACAGCGTGAATATCGCACGCAGCTTTTAAAGAGAATTTTTGGCAGCACAGGCGAACACATTTACATTGAACCGCCATTTCACTGTGATTATGGCAACAATGTCTATATCGGCGATTATTTTTATGCGAATTTTGACTGCATTATACTCGATGTAGCTGAGGTTCACATAGGTAAGCATGTATTATTAGGTCCCCGTGTATGTATATTTACTCCTAATCACCCGATTGACGCTGAAATAAGAAACACAGGTCTTGAATACGGTCTTAGTGTTCATATAGGCGACAATGTATGGATTGGAGGAAATTCCGTTATAAATCCCGGCGTTACAATAGGCAACAATGTAGTTATCGGTTCGGGTTCTGTTGTTACAAAGGATATACCGGACAATGTTGTTGCGGCAGGAAATCCGTGCAGAGTGATAAGACCGATTACAGATGAAGATAAAAAATACTGGCAGCAGCAAGCTGAGGAATATCAAAAGAATATTCAGAAATAAAATCCGACATTGATAATCAAAAGGTAGGGAAGCTGTTCATGGCTTTAAACAGACTTGATTTTTCTCGGCTGTAATTTTATTGAGATATTTCAAACTATAAAAAGAAATAACCGCTGAACTTTCCGGTAAAGCGGTTATTTCATATAGCAATATTTGTAGCAACAATATATCAGTAAACTTTGCATTTATTATCAGTTGCGTTAAAATATGTCCGGCATACAAAAAATAAAACGAAAGGCGTTTACCTTTCGTTTTTGATATTGGTGGGAGAGGGTGGATTCGAACCACCGAAGCCGAAGCAACAGATTTACAGTCTGCCCCATTTGACCGCTCTGGAACTCTCCCGAATTATAAAGCCTACCTGAATGAGATAGGCTTATTTGTGGAGCTGGTGGACGGACTTGAACCCCCGACCTGCTGATTACAAATCAAAGTTGTGATGAAAATTATCTTTGAGATAATCGTTCAGGCACTGAATATTTTTATCGACATTTTCTTCATCAAGATGTGTGTATATATCAAGAGTGATTTGTACATTACTGTGTCCCATCAGTTTGGACGCAACAAGGACATCAACACCTGATTTATATAACAAAGTTGCATAAGTATGTCTTAACATATGTGGAGTAATGTTGTCAAGTATAATTGGTACACCTTTTGAGTCGAATTTATTTCTGTTTCCACCGAAAGCAGCTAAATTCAATTCAAGCCAATATGATTTCCAAGCCGATTTCCAACTTGATGGAGTATGTAAATTGCCGTCTTGTTTTGGGCATACATATATACTCTTACAGTTGTTTTTTACCTTTTGAAGATACATTGATAAATCAATGGGAATAGGTACTTTTCTGCACTTACCGTTTTTTGTTCCGTTTGTTACAGTAAATTCATTAGGAGCTGTGCGTTGAACCCTATGATGAACCTGTATTACCTGATTATACAAATCAACATCTGACCATTGCAGAGCTAATAACTCGCCTGCTCTCAAACCGCAAAGCATCATAATCAAGGCGGCGGTTTTGCATTTGTGAGGAGTAGTGGCTATAAGCTGCTGTTCAACACAAGTCAACGCTCTGCGTTGTTCTTGTTTTGCGTTTTTTGGTATTTTCCTGTTTCGTGCAGGATTTTTTATTATAAAGTCATTATCTACGGCAAACTCGAAAATAGAGTTTGCCGTATTTAATATATCTTTAAGTCCCTTTTTGCTCATAGGTTTGCCGGTGTTCGGATTGTGTTTAGCCCTTGATACTATTATATTGTCTATATCAAAAGGTCTAATAGTAGTAATATCTCTGTTACCTATAAATTCGTTAAGATGTTTTATGCTATTCTTTATTTCCAGTTGATATGTGTAACATATCCCCTCACACTCTTTGTTAGAATACCATATAGCAGCTAATTGACTAAATGTCATTGTATAACCCCCAGTAAAAAAATTACTTTCCGGAAAGCATTTAGTAATATATCACTAATAAAAATATAAGTCAATATATATACAATAAGTTCATTATACAAAAATATTTTTGTTTAACATTGTCAAAAATAAGTATTTACAATTTTTGTTTTAAATAATAAAGCTGATTATATAAATATAATCGGCTTTTTATTATAAAAAATTTATATCAATTAAGGAGAGAACAGAATTATGAAAACAAAAACAACAGTAATTGCGATTGCCAACCAAAAAGGCGGTGTAGCAAAAACAACAACAGCGATTAACATCGGTGCAGGACTTGTACGCAAAGGCAAAAATGTATTGCTTGTCGATACGGACAATCAGTGTCATCTGAGCAGATGGCTCGGTTATGACAGTCAGGACGGCAAGCCTACGGTTTCAGAACTGATTTGGCAGACGGTATCAGGTGTTAAACAGCCTGTTGATAACTTCATCAGACATAATGATACAGAAAGCATTGATTATATTCCGTCAAACTTTATGCTTGCCGGAATTATATCAATACTCGGCACGGACAGCGACAGCACAAGCGTATTTGCCCGTCTTTTTTCTGATGATTATTTCAATAAATATGATTACATCATTATAGACTGTCCCCCGACACTTGATTTGCTTGTTTCAAACGCTCTTAAAGCCTGTGATAAGGTGCTGATACCTGTTCAGTCTGATTATTGGGCGTATGAGGGTGTTGACCAACTTCTTGCAACATTGCAGAGAGTAAAAAACGGCGACATAAGACAGAACATACTCGGTATCCTTGTAACGATGTTCAACAAATGCACTAATTCCGCAAAGGAAATTATGAGTGCTTTGACAGACAGTTACAAGGATTTTGTTTTTACAAATCAGATTGCCTATCGTGATGAAGTTAAGGTATCGTCTATCACGCACAAGTCACTTGTATCACAGGCAAAAAGTGTAACAGGTCAGCAGTATATGGCAGTAGTCGATGAAATTATAGAAAGAGAGGATAATAACAATGGCTAAACCTATACTTAATGTACAAAGACAGTCAATTCCGACAGTTTCAGACGCATACAGTAATCTTCTCGGAATTAAAGACGACAGCCATTTCATCAATATTTCTCTTTCTCGGTTAGATGAAATAGACGACCAACCGTTTCCGATAAATGAAGATAAGGTAGCTCAGATTGCCGAGAGTATAAATAATGTAGGTGTGCTTGAACCGCTTATTGTAGTTCCGAACGGAGAACGATACAATATATTGTCAGGCAGACACCGTTTCAGAGCCTGCAAACTTCTTGATAAAAAGGAAATTCCTTGCTATGTAAAAAATGTATCTGACGACATCGCAAGATACATTATCCTCGCAACAAACACAGACAGAAACAACGAGTATAAGCCGTCTGTTTATGCTCGTGCCTATGCAGAACAAAAAGAGCTGATGAAAAAACTCGGCAAGAAAACAGTATCATCAATAGCCGAACAAAACGGAATGAACAGCAAGCAGATATACAGATATATCCGTCTTACATATCTTGTTGATGAGTTCACGGAATGGGTAGATAACGAAAAAATAGCCTTTATGACAGGCGTTGAGCTGTCATACCTTACTGACGAACAACAGCTTGTTATCGTTGACTTTATGAGTAATAATTCAATACCCGAAAAGGCTTTAACGCTTGAAACAGCACAGAGATTGCATAAGGCGGCTGATGACATCAACGGCGACACTCAATTTGAAGATAACATTGAAAATATCTTCTATAACAGGTCGGTTGAAACAAACAAAGAAAATCCGACCGAAAAGAAAATCGACAATGACAACTTTGACGATGATACGGACAGCGTGAACAATACAGATTATGAACCGGGTTATGAGTCAGATTCAGAGGAGCTTTCAGATAATGAAATTCCTGATGAAGATGATACAGTCAGAGAAGCAAAGCAATCTGAACCTGTCCGTAAAACAGACAAAAAAGACGATTTTGAGGAAATGGTCAAGGGATATATGATACTTGCTTTGAAGTCTTTTGGTATTCCTGATGATGAAATATCAGAATCACAGCTTGATTATATCCTCGTAAACAACAACAAGAAACAGGCAGTTGAAGTGTACAGAAAGGGTGTTTAATTATGAAATTCAAAGATAACGACCACGAGCTGAATTATGAAGCAACAATCAATATGATGAAATCAACCGACTGTTATCATCAGTCGGTTGCATACCTGTTGTCGCTTGACAATGTATGCTTTGAGCATATCAATGATATATTTGATTTTGCCGATAACAGCATAAAAACAGAAGCTTTGTATCAGGCTTGGCAGACAGGCACAAGTCGCAAGACAACACGCCTTGCATTTAACTTGTGGAACGGATACTGCTCAGAGGGTGAAACATATATAGGTGATGACGGCTTTGAAGAACAGTTGCCGAGCAGGTATTACAGTCCGAGTGAGATATTCTGTTGCCCATATGCCCCGTTTTACTGGGAAGCAATAAAACTTCGCTATCCTCAATATACAGGAGGTTAAGAATATGGATAATTATATCGTGCTTGATACTGAAACAACAGGCTTGTCAAGCGACTGTGACGAGATATTGCAATTATCAATAATCGACAATAATGGTAACACACTGTATAATCAATACTTCAAGCCGCAGAATTGCACCGAATGGGAACAGGCACAGGCAGTCAATGGTATTTCGCCTGAAATGGTCAAAGATTGTCCGTTTATCAAAGATAAACTTAATGAAATCAACTCGATAATATCCTCCGTACATAAAATCATCGGCTACAACACGCAATATGATTTAGGCTTTTTACAAGTCGCAGGTGTGAACATTGCAGAAGATACGGAAATTGCTGATGTAATGCGTGACTTTGCTGAGATTTACGGCGAGTGGAACGATTATTACGGAGAATACAAATGGCAAAAGCTGACGACCTGTGCCGACTACTACGGCTACGATTGGGGCGACGATACAGCACACGACAGTCTTGGGGATTGTCGGGCAACACTTTTCTGTTACAAAGCAATGAAACAATAATAAGAATACCAAAAGCACGATTATCAAGGTCGTGCTTTTTATATCGGAATAAAGGTTTAGTCGGTTCAATTCCGAAAATATTATATCAATCAAGGAGAGAATAATTATATGTATTTGTTTATAATTTCATTTATATTACAGCTAATAATTATTCCTATTATTTTATCAAAGGCAGCTGCATATTCAGATATTATTGATACAGTTATAGTTATGATATTAGATGTAATATTGGTAATTATCTCATCTTTTGATTTAGGCATATCAGGGCTACTGCCATTTGTAACAACTATGGGATTATGCTTTTTTGGTACATTGTCAAACGCCGAAAAAATCATAAACCCATACAGCAAAAAAGCAGCAAGAATACACATTTATTTTTGGATATTGGCAGGAGTATTGATGGGAAATATTATAGCTTTTTTTCCAATGTATTTTTAATTGTACCTAAAAAGTGTATATCATACTTTGCTTGGGTTTTGGCTGATATATATTCGTTTTTACCAATAATTCGTTGAATATAATCTCGCTTTATAAGTTTATCTGTTTTTTTCTTTTTGAATAACAGTAAAACCAAAAAAACCATAAGCAATATTGATGATATAGCTTTACCAGAATCGCTTTTGTTAATCAAGGAAACTGTCAAAGAAACTGATAATACAATTATTATGAATAATATTGAAAATATAGTAAACCAATTATTGAGTTTTACTTCTAAATAATTACTGTTTCCTAATTTGAAATTTATTTTATCAAAACAGTCAATTTTTTCAGCAATACATTTGTGCTTTTTTAAAAATTTACTGTATTCTTTGTTTTTAAGTTCTTCTTGATTTAAAGAATAAGCCAATTTAGCATTGCAAATTATCAAAGCCCGATGTGTACAATCAAAATCATCGCTATTTTTTATATTTTGTTTCACCTTTAATTTTAATGCTAATTCCTCAAAATCCTTACTTAGTTTTATTAGCATTTGTTTATTTTCTTCCTCAATGCAATCAATATTTTTTATTTCGTTGCAACGCTGTCTATTCAACTCAATCGCAGATTCAATATTATCAACCGAAAAAATATACTTATATTCAATATCAGAAAGCTTGGATATATCCACTTTAAACATCTCCTGTTTTAATTTTTATGATAATTATATCACAAAAATTAAAAAATAGCCATTTAATGACCTTTGTGCCATATTTTTTAACGGAATTTTGCAGTCAAGAAAATCCAGTGCAACTCCGAAAATTCCGAAAATATCTTGCATAAATAAGTGTGTAATAATTTGTACAATGTACCCGTTGCATTGTTTTTACTGCTGTGATATAATTATATTAAGATCTATAAATGAGCAAAAATAAAAATTTGCACAAAAGAAAAGACACTCAGACATTTT
>JBJFIB010000100.1:0-2477 GCA_051894195.1 Acutalibacteraceae bacterium | reverse complement strand
TATGTATGAAGAAATCACGAAACAATCAAGAGATGCTGTTCTGGAAATTATCGAAAGGGCAAAGCTGACAAAGGGAGATGTCTTTGTTGTCGGCTGTTCGTCAAGTACCGTTGCAGGTGAGGATATAGGTACTGCATCAAGCGTGGATATTGCCAAAGCTATATTTGACGGCATTTATCCCGAACTTACAAAGCGTGGAATTTTTCTTGCGGCACAATGCTGTGAACACCTCAACCGTGCAATAATAACCGAAAAAGCCGTTGCCGTCGCACAAAACAGGGAGATAGTAAATGTCGTGCCACAGCCAAAGGCAGGCGGTTCTTTCGCTACAACGGCATATAATACCTTTAATGAACCTGTTGCCGTAGAACACATAAAGGCTGATGCCGGCATTGACATAGGCGGCGTGCTTATCGGTATGCACCTCAAAGAAGTTGCCGTGCCGTTGACGCTTAAAGTTAAAAAAATCGGTTCCGCAAATATAACAAGTGCAAGAACAAGACCAAAATTCATCGGCGGTGAGCGTGCTCATTACAATGATGAACTTAAATAAATCTATTGAAAGGCTGTACTTATGGGATATAAAGAAGATTTTATAAATATTTACAACGAAAATATCAAGCGTGAGGGTGCAGACGAGCTGCTTAACTGGCTGAAAAAAACTGATTTTTTCACTGCTCCTGCAAGTTCAAAATTCCATTGTGCGTGTGAACAGGGATTGGTTATGCACAGCCTTAGTGTGTATAATGTTATGATGGAAAAGCATTTCAATCCCGAAACAGACAATGCCGAGAGTTTTGCAATATGTGCATTACTGCACGATTTGTGCAAGGCACAATTCTATAAGGTGTCAACAAGGAATGTCAAGAACGAACAGACAGGTCAGTGGGAAAAACAGCCTTATTATTCGGTTGACGACCTTTTTCCTTATGGTCACGGCGAAAAATCCGTTTTTCTGATTGAACGCTTTATCCGTCTTAAAACAACGGAGGCTATGGCTATAAGATGGCATATGGGTGGCTTTGACGATTCTGCAAGAGGCGGCAGCTTTGCCATAAGTTCCGCCTTTGAAAAATATCCGTTAGCCGTCAAACTTCATCTTGCCGACCTTGAATCCACATACCTGCGTGAAAAACATACTTCCGTTGTAAGATAAAATATCATATTACGCACTTTATACTTTGTTATACAGTCAAAAAATGAGCATATCAGCCAAACGCCTGTTTTTAAAGCGTTCGTTGCTGATATGCTCAAAATTTTTATAAATTATTTTGTACCGAAAATTCTGTCGCCTGCGTCGCCAAGACCTGGGCAGATGTAGGCGTTTTCGTTAAGACATCTGTCGATATGTCCTACATAAATCTGAATGTCAGGGTGAGCCTGAGAGAGTTTTTCAACGCCGCAAGGTGCAGCAATTATTGACATAAATTTAATGTTCTTGCCGCCGTGCTGTTTAATGAGGTTTACTGCGTCAACAGCCGAGCCGCCTGTTGCAAGCATAGGGTCAAGCACAAGTATTGTTCTCTGTTCAATCGGGCTTGGCAGCTTGCAGTAGTATTCGTGCGGCATATGGGTAACTTCATCACGGTAAAGTCCGATATGACCTACTCTTGCCGTAGGTACGAGTGCAAGAACACCACTTACCATACCAAGACCGGCACGAAGTATAGGAACAATGGCGAGCTTTTTGCCGATAATCATAGGTGCTTTGCACTTTTCGATAGGTGTTTCAATCTCTACATCTTCAAGCGGCAGGTCACGAAGTGCCTCATAACTCATAAGCATGGCAATTTCTTCAACGAGTTTTCTGAACTCGTTTGTTCCTGTTTCCTTGTTTCTGAGGATTGATATTTTGTGCTGTATCAGCGGGTGGTCAAAGGTTGTTATTTTTCCCTGTGTCATTTTCGAGATACTCCTTTAATTTATCATATAATTTCTATAAAATATTTTAAAACAAATAATAAAATATGTCAATAAAAATACGGCATTACATCTCTGCAATACCGCAAAAATTTCAAAAATCAAGTTTTTTCTTTATAATATTGCATATGGCAACAATCGGTATGGACAACAACCCCCACAGTACACTGTACAAAGCACAAATCTGACCACATAGATTTATTGGCATTGACGAATAATCCCACACATTCATCTTGCCCCAGATATTGATTATACAGCCTGCGACGAATTCTATTGCCGTAATAACGCCGCTGCCTATTATACATTTTTGCCACAATGCAGCATTTACGACCTTTGTAAACAGCCTGTACAATACAACAAAGCATACACCGCCGGTTATCAGCATTGTCCAGTGGGTGTATTTTCTCCATAGAATTTCAATCAGTCCATATGCAATACCGCCTATTGCGAACAGTGCAATATCACATTCAAGTTTCCTTTTCATATACAAATACCACCTTTTAGTTAGTATTTGTATTTTCTGAGAAAATATCAGGAAATTTTAAGAATTTTTATAA
>JBJFIB010000099.1:0-2477 GCA_051894195.1 Acutalibacteraceae bacterium | reverse complement strand
CGACATTATCGCTGATGTTGAACAGGCACTTGCAAAAATCTGATTTTTATTTATAATGCTTTTCCTCGTAAAAATCACGGATAAAAATTGCGAGTGCAGGGGGGTTCATACTCCTGCCGGGGTCAAGGGCGAGCAGCCCTTGTGGTGTTCGTGGCAAAGCCCTGACAACAATTACTCAATAAAAAAACAAATTCCCGATACAGTCATTCTGACCGTATCGGGAATTCTTTTAGTATAGAGTTGTGCGGATATAAAGTTAATTCGACTGTTTAATTTTTTTGTTTGCGTTGTGCTGTTCTTTGAGAAGACCCCATATTTCCGAGAATTTCGGCGGCTTGCCGTACATAAGAACGCCAAGTCTGTAAATTGCCGATGCAAGAAGTCCAAGAAGATAAATCGAAATAACCTGTACGCCGATTGAGAGGATTATCTCCCACAGTGCAACATTTGACATTGCAATTCTGGCAAACATTGCAATAGGTGCAGTAAACGGAATGTATGAACATACCACCATAAGCACACTGTCAACAGAACCTGAATTAAGTGAGGTAATTACAATCACAAATGCAATAACAAACAAAATCATAACAGGTGTTACAAGAGTGTTTAAATCCTCTGACCTTGACGCAAGAGAGGAAAGAGCCGCCAACAGAAACGCATAAATGAAATATCCCAGTATAAAGAATATCAGTGCATAAATCACCGTTGAAACAGGGAAAGAAATGAATGATGATATTTCATTCGGTAAAGATGAGGCTGTTATTGTGCTTATAGACGCAACTCCGACAGCGGCGATAAGTACAAGCTGAGTTAAGCCCGCAAGTCCTGAGCCTATTACCTTGCCGAACATAAGGTGTGATGGCTTTGCACAGGTTATAAGCATTTCCATAGCCCTTGAATTTTTTTCTGTAATAACGCTGTTTGAAACAAGCTGACCGTACATAATGATTGCCATATACAGAATCATTATGAGAACATAGGTTGAAATATAGTTCTTTGTCTGGTCTGTTCCTGTTGATACGGTTTTTGAGGTTACATCAACATTTAATATTTTTTCTGCCTGTTCAGCCGAAAGTCCGTATTCTGAAAGTGCATTGACTTTGTATATTGACTTAATGATTTCCGATACATTCATACTTGTTTCGTCAAACATTGAGTTATTTCTTGTGATGTATGTATATGACAGCGGCGTGTCGATAATAACTGCAAAATCATATTCCTGACTGTCAACCTTTTCTTCAATCTGAGAGGTGTTTTCATCAGTTATTTTGATGTCATAGTCCTTATAGCCTGCTGAAAATTCGTCTTTTATCAGCTTGCTGTCCTTGTATGCAGTATTGCATATTGCAATAACAGGTTTTTCGCCGGTTTCGCCGTCTTCACCTGATGAAGAGCTGATACCCATAATTATGGCAGGAAGAAACGACATAAGAAGTATCATTGCAATAAGAATTATTGTAACTGCGATAAATGCTTTATTTTTTATGCACGAAAGATACTCAAACTTAAATACCTGAAAAATATGTTTCATATTCCGTCCTCCGTATATTCAACAAAGATGTCATTGAGTGACGGCTCGCAAACCTTAAAGCAGTCAACATCAAAGCCGTTGTCGGCAAGTGCTGTCATAATGCGGTTTTTAAATCCGGCATTTTTCAGCTTTACTATTACGGTATTTTCTTCGTCCTTGCTGACGCTTGCACTCTCAATGCAGTCGGGTGTTTTCTGTATAACAAAAGATGCGATTTTGTCATATTGTCGTGAGGTTATTGCGATTGTGTCACGGGGATACTGCCTCTTTATTTCGGAAATTCTGCCGTTAAGAACAATTTTTCCGCCGTTAAGTATTGCAATAGAGTCACAAAATTCCTCTATGTAGTTCATCTGGTGGCTTGAAAAAATTACTATTGAACCGCTTTCAATCATTTCTTTGATAACATCTTTGAGTAACATAGCATTAACAGGGTCAAGTCCCGAAAACGGCTCATCAAGTATTACAAGTTCAGGATTGCACATAAGCGTTGCAGCAAGCTGAATTTTCTGTTGGTTGCCCTTGCTGAGAGTTTCAAGCTTTTTGTTTTTGTATTCACTCATACCCATTCTTTCAAGCCAGTGGTCACAGGCATCTTTTGCCTCTTTTTTTGACAATCCCCTCAGCATTGCAAGATACATAAGCTGTTCTGTGATAATCTTTTTCGGATAAAGACCTCTTTCTTCGGGAAGATAGCCTATCTGAAATTTACTTCGGTCAATCGGTTTACCGTCGATAAGAACCTCGCCGCTGTCGGATAAGAATACTCCCATAATAATTCTGATGGTTGTTGTTTTTCCGGCACCGTTTCGTCCGAGAAGTCCGAGTGCTTTTCCGCTTTGTACCGAAAAGCTGATATTTTTAAGAACTTCCTTTTCGCCAAAGCTCTTTACAACGGATTTAACTGTGAGTTCCACAGTCAACATTCCTCCTTTGAATGTATTTT
>JBJFIB010000098.1:0-12336 GCA_051894195.1 Acutalibacteraceae bacterium | reverse complement strand
AAAATAAAAAATCAGGAGTGACTACAATGAAATTGTGGGCAGGGCGTTTTTCTAAGGAAATCGACAAAAAAACAAACGACTTCAATTCGTCAATATCATTTGACAGCCGTATGTACCGTGAAGATATAGAGGGCAGTATTGCACACGCAACAATGATAGGCGAGTGCGGTATAATCGAAAAAAGTGAGTCAGAGGCTATTGTAAAGGGACTTGAAGAAATCCTTGCCGACATCGACAGCGGAAAACTTCAGATTGACCCGAATGCCGAAGATATACATACATTTATCGAGGGAGAACTTACAAAGCGTCTGGGACAGACAGGCAAAAGGCTTCATACAGCCCGTAGCCGTAACGACCAGGTAGCCGTTGATATCCGTCTTTATCTCAAAAAGGAAGTAAAGAATATCGAAAAAATGGTAAAAGAGCTTGTTTCTGTTCTTTGCGATAAAGCTGAACAGTATTCTTCAACCGTAATGCCCGGATATACACATCTTCAAAGAGCCCAGCCTATCACATTCGGTCATCACCTTATGGCTTATGTCGAAATGCTTTTGCGTGATGTTGACAGACTTCAATGCACATACAGACATATGGACGAAATGCCGCTCGGCAGTGGTGCATTGGCAACAACGACATATCCGATTGACAGAAACATAACCGCATCACTTCTTGGATTTGACCGTATTTCTCAGAACAGCCTTGACGGTGTTTCAGACAGGGATTTCTGTATGGAGCTTGCAAGCACAATTTCAATAATAATGGTACATCTCTCACGCTTTTCGGAAGAAATAATTATGTGGTGTTCGTGGGAATTCAAGTTTATTGAACTTGATGACGCATTTTCGACAGGTTCAAGCATAATGCCGCAGAAGAAAAATCCGGATATTGCGGAGCTTGTCCGTGGAAAATCGGGCAGAGTTTTCGGCGACCTTATGACCTTGCTTACGGTTATGAAGGGTATTGCACTTGCATACAACAAGGATATGCAGGAGGACAAGGAGGCTGTTTTTGATGCCGTTGATACCGTCAAAATGTGCCTTACAGCCTTTACACCTATGATTGAAACAATGAAAGTCATTCCTGAAAATATGAGAAAAGCCGCCGCAAACGGATTTATCAATGCAACCGACTGTGCAGACTATCTTGTTAAAAAAGGACTTCCTTTCCGTGACGCATACAAGGCAACGGGAACATTGGTTGCACTCTGTATTGAAAAAGGACTTACTCTCGAAACACTTCCGATTGAAGAATATAAAAAAGTCTGTGATACCTTTGACGAGGGAGTGTATGACGCAATATCTCTTGAAAACTGCGTAAACGGCAGAAAGGTTATCGGCGGACCGGCAAGTGCAAATGTAATTGAACAGGTTAAGCGTGTAAGAAATCTGATTAAAGATTAAAATTACCAAATAAAAAGGCAAGAGGGAAAGAAAATGAAAATTAAAGTTGGAATAATCGGTGCAACAGGATATGCAGGTGCAGAACTTGTTCGTATTCTTCTTACTCACCCACAGGCAGAAATTGCTGCAATAAGCTCAGTCAGCTTTGAAGGTAAAAAACTCAGCGAGGTTTATCCGTCATATAATACGCTTTGTGATATGGAGTGCAAGTCACAAGACGAGGTTGTCGAAAAGAGTGATGTAATCTTTGCGGCACTTCCGCACGGACTTTCACAGGAGCTTGCCGCACAGTGCGACAAGGCAGGCAAAGCATTCATTGACCTTGGTGCAGACTTCCGCCTTGAAAACGAGGACGACTACAAGGAATGGTACAATGGTGAATTTCTCGACAAAGAACTTCATCAGCGTGCTGTTTACGGACTTCCCGAACTTTTCAGGGATAATATAAAGGGCAAAAAGGTTATTGCAAATCCTGGTTGCTACACAACGGGTGCACCGCTTGCACTTGCTCCGGCGGTAAAGGCAGGACTTGTAAAAACTGAGGGAATTATCGTTGACTCAAAATCAGGCGTAACCGGTGCAGGCAGAAAACCGTCACAAAGTAATCATTACCCCGAACTCAACGAGGGTTTCCACGCATATAAGGTAGCCTCACACCGACATACCCCCGAAATTGAACAGACTCTCTCAAAACTTTCGGGCAAAAAGGTTACAATAACCTTTGTACCGCATCTTCTTCCTGTAAACCGTGGCATACTGTCAACCTGTTATGCACATCTTAATGACGGCGTTACAAAGGAACAAATAAGAGCAGAATATGAAAACTTCTATAAAGACGAGTTTTTCGTCCGACTTCTTCCTGACGGACAGAATGCTGATATTCACAACATAAAATATTCAAATTTCTGCGATATATCACTTCATATCGACACACGCACAAATACACTTGTTGCAATTTCAGCCATTGATAATATGGTTAAAGGTGCGGCAGGACAGGCAATACAAAATATGAATATTATTTTCGGACTTGACGAAACAACAGGTCTTGTAATTGTGCCGCCTGCATTTTAAAATTTGCAACAAGTAATTTTGGAGGAATAAAGCTATGACATACAAATTCATTGACGGTTCGGTAACATCAGCCAAGGGTTTTAAAGCATCGGGTATTCACTGCGGTATAAGAAAAAATAAAGGCAAGCGTGACCTCGGACTTATTTTTTGTGAGAAAAAATGTACCGCCGCCGCTGTATATACAACAAACCTTGTTCAGAGTTCACCTATAACGGTAACCCGTCAGCACCTTGAAAACGGTATTGCACAGGCTGTTATCGTAAACAGCGGAAACGCCAACACCTGTAATGCAGACGGCGTTTTAAAAGCCGAAAAAATGTGTACTCTTACAGCTGATAAACTCGGTATCAGTGCCGATGATGTAATTGTCGGTTCAACAGGTGTTATCGGACAGATTCTTCCGATAGAACCGATAGAAAACGGTATTGATGAGCTTGTTTCACAGCTTTCTGTTGACGGTGCGTCAAATGCCGCCGAGGCAATTATGACTACCGATACAGTAAAAAAAGAAATCGCCGTTGAAACCACAATCGGCGGCAAAACCGTAAAAATCGGCGGTATATCAAAGGGTAGCGGTATGATTCATCCTAATATGGCGACAATGCTCTGCTTTATCACCACAGACGCCGCAATTTCCGCAGAAATGATACAAAAGGCTGTAAAAACCGCCGCTGACAAAACATTCAATATGGTAAGCATAGACGGCGACACATCAACAAATGATACACTTGCGGTTATGGCGTCAGGTCTTGCAGGTAATGACGAAATTACCGAAGAAAACGATGATTACAAAACATTCCTTGATGCACTCACCGCAGTATGCCGTGAACTTTCAAAAATGATGGCAAAAGACGGCGAGGGTGCAACAAAACTTCTTGTCTGTAAGGTAAGCGGTGCAAAAACCGAAAAAGACGCAAAGGGTGTTGCAAAATCTGTTATCTGTTCAAGTCTTCTCAAAGCCGCTATGTTCGGTGCAGATGCAAACTGGGGTCGTGTTCTCTGTGCAATAGGCTATTCAGGCTGTGATGTTGATGTAAACAAAGTAGCGGTTGCCTTTGCATCAAAGGCAGGCAGAATTGATGTCTGCAAAAACGGTGCAGGAATTGATTTTTCCGAAGAAATCGCGAAAACAATTCTTATCGAGGACGAAATAGATATTATCGTTGAGCTTGGCGACGGAAACGGGGAGGCTGAGGCTTACGGCTGTGATCTTACCTATGAATATGTAAAGATTAACGGAGATTACAGGAGCTAATTTCATAAACGGAGATGTAAAAAATGAAGAATATTCCAAATCAGGATCGTGCAAAGGTACTTGTACAGGCACTTCCTTATATACAGAAATATTCCGGTCAGACAATAGTCGTAAAATACGGCGGAAATGCAATGATAAATGATGAGCTGAAAGACGCAGTAATGAGTGATATAGTGCTTTTGCAGCTTGTTGGAATAAATGTAGTGCTTGTTCACGGTGGTGGTCCTGAAATAAGCGGTATGCTGAAAAAAATCGGAAAAGAAAGCAAGTTCGTAAACGGACTGCGTGTCACCGATAAAGAAACGATTGATGTTGTACAGATGGTTCTTGCCGGAAAGGTCAACAAAAGCCTTGTGCAGATGCTTGAACAACACAGTGGCAAGGCAATAGGACTTTGCGGACTTGACGGTCGTATGATTATGGCTGAAAAAATGATAAGCGGTGAGGATCTTGGCTATGTCGGAGAAATCACCGAGGTAAACACCGAAGTTATCGAAAACGCAACCAAAGACGGATATGTTCCGATTATTTCAACTGTTGCCGGCGGATATAACGGCGATGTTTTTAATATCAATGCAGACCTTGCCGCCGCAAGAATTGCCGCAAAACTCAAAGCGGCAAAACTCATTCTTATGACCGATATAAGAGGACTTCTCAGGGATAAAGATGATGAAGATACGCTTATCCCTGTTGTAAATGTCAGCGAAGTTCCGTCACTCAAACGAGAGGGCATTATTTCAGGCGGAATGATTCCGAAAATCGACTGCTGTGTTGAGGCTGTCCGCCGAGGAGTTAAGCGTGCCCATATCATTGACGGGCGTATTCCACATTCAATTCTGATAGAAATGTTCTCTGATGAAGGTATCGGAACAATGTTCTATTGATTCGGGAGTGATAAATTTGACATTTGAAGAAATAAAAAACGATGAACAGCAGTATATGATGCATACATACGGCAGATTCGACGCCGCTATCGTCAGCGGTAAAGGTGCTGTCGCAAAAGATGTAAACGGCAAGGAATATATAGATTTTACAAGCGGTATAGGCGTAAACTGTCTTGGTTACTGTGATGACGGTTGGGTAAAGGCTGTTTCAACTCAGGCGGCAACAATACAGCACATTTCAAATCTTTATTATACGCCTTTACAGACAGAGGTTTCAAAAAAACTCTGTGAACTCACAGGCTTTGACAAGGTATTTCTTTGCAATTCAGGTGCAGAGGCAAACGAGTGTGCTATAAAAATTGCACGAAAATACAGCTTTGACAAATACGGCAAAGGCAGACAAAAAATTGTGACTCTTGTTAATTCGTTTCATGGCAGAACTGTTACAACTCTTGCGGCGACAGGACAGGATGTTTTCCATAACTACTTTTTCCCGTTCACCGAGGGTTTTGATTATGCCGAGGCGAACAACATTGACGACCTCAAAGCACACATAAAAGATGATGTCTGTGCAGTGTTTATCGAGCTTATACAGGGCGAGGGCGGTGTTATGCCGCTGACTCAGGAATTTGTTGACGCTGTCGCAGAAATATGCAAGGAAAAAGACATTCTCCTTATGATTGATGAAGTACAGACAGGTATGTCGAGAACAGGTGCAGTTTACTGCTATCAGAATTACGGCATACAGCCTGATGTCATCACATCAGCTAAGGGGCTTGGCGGCGGTGTTCCTGTTGGTGCTTGTCTTTGTGACAAAAAACTTGCCGATGTTATGTCGGCAGGCTCTCACGGAACGACTTTCGGAGGAAATCCGATTGCCTGTGCTGCGGCAAAAGAGGTTCTTTCAAGGGTTACAACACCTGAATTTCTTGCGGAAGTTCGTGAAAAGGGCGAATACATAAGAAAAGAACTCGAAAAAATCGGTAATGTAAAAGAAATTCGTGGTATGGGTATGATGATAGGCATTGTAACCGAAAAAGACAACGCAAAAGAAATAGCAAAGAAATGCGTTGAAAACGGACTGCTTATTCTTACGGCAAAAAATCTTCTCAGACTTCTTCCGCCGCTTACAATAACTTATGAAGAAATTGACAGGGGACTTGCGGTTCTCAAAAAAGTAATGGAGGCTTAATTAAATGAAAAATCTTCTTAAAATGCTTGACCTCACATCAGAAGAGGTAATGGACATTCTCAATCTTGCAGACCAGCTCAAATATGAGCAGAAACATGGTATTCCGCATAAACACCTTGAAGGAAAATCACTTGGACTTATCTTTGAAAAAGCGTCAACACGAACAAGAGTTTCCTTTGAAGTAGGTATGTACCAGCTTGGCGGACAGCCGATATTCCTTTCAGCAAGAGATATGCAGATTGGACGAGGCGAACCTGTACAGGATACAGCAAGAGTTCTTTCACGCTATCTTGACGGAATTATGATTCGTACATTCGAGCAAAAAGAGGTTGAAGACCTTGCAAAATACGGCAGTATTCCGATTATTAACGGTCTTACTGATTTCTGTCACCCATGTCAGATTCTTGCTGACCTTATGACAATCCGTGAATTCAAAGGCAAACTTGATGGTCTTAAAATGTCATTTATCGGTGACGGCAACAATATGATGAATTCACTTATTGTAGGTGCATTAAAGACAGGAATGTCAATTTCCGTTGCATGTCCTGAGGGTTATGAACCCCATAAAGATGTCCTTGATTTTGCAAAACAGTACGGCGATAAATTCTCTATGTTCCGCACACCAAAAGAGGCTGTTGTTGACGCTGATGTTGTCATAACTGATGTATGGGCGTCAATGGGACAGGAAGGCGAGGCTGAAAAGCGTAAAAAGGCATTTGAGGGCTATCAGATTAACGCCGAACTTATGTCACTTGCAAAGCCTGATGCAATGGTACAGCACTGCTTGCCGGCACACAGAGGCGAAGAAATTACAGAAGATGTTTTTGAGGCTCATGCAGACGAAATCTTTGAAGAGGCTGAAAACAGACTTCACGCACAAAAAGCCGTTATGGTTAAGTGCCTTGGCAACGACTGATAAAATTAAATAATCATAAATACAAAAAAGCGGTCTTTCCTTTCGGGAGGACTGTTTTTTTATGAGTAGGCATAATAAATATTATATAATACTGATGTTATGACCTTTTTGTAGTTTATTAGTCTTGAAACAGAATAATAATAATTATAAAATAATTATGTAAAATATTTGTATAATAACATTGTAAACGCTTACTGCTGTTGAATTGGAAGTGACAGATTTGGCAAAATTCAATTATCTTTTTGCAAGGCTTGTAAAACTTAATTATTTTAATATGTTTAAAATAGCAAAATCCGTATCAGTAAAAGCCGATAAACCTTATATTTATATTCTTGCGGATATGGTACGCTGTGGTTTGAAATATCAGGCAGGCTATTATGATTATCAGGAATTTGAATTTTATAATATCGACAAGGATAAACGCAACACATATCTAACTCGTGGAAAAAATAATTCCATAATCAAAAAATACAATGATAAAAATTATTTTCACATTTTTAACGATAAAATAGAATTTAACAAAATCTTTTCCGAGTACATTAACCGTGACTGGCTTGATATGAAAACGGCAGATATTGAAGAATTCAAAAAATTTGTTGCAAAAAATCCCGATATTATCGCAAAACCTGTTGACAGTGAATGTGGCAACGGCGTCGAAAAATATTCAGTTTCATCGGACAGCGATATTGACGGAATTTATAATCAGATTAAATCAAAAAATCAGTATCTTGTTGAATCGTTTGTAAAACAGCATAAGGACTTGAATGAACTTTACAGCAAATCAGTAAACACAATGCGTATGTTTACTTTCTGTAAAAACGGCAAGGGCTGTTTTCTTGAAGCTGTTCTGAAAATGGGCAACGGGGGAGTTATCGACAATTTTTCAAACGGAGGTATGTACACATTCGTTGATGATAACGGCATTGTTACTGTTCCTGCAATAGATAAAAACGATAATCTTTATTCAAAACACCCGATTACAGAAAAAGATATAGTCGGATTTAAAGTTCCTATGTTTTATGAGGCAGTGGAACTCGTAAAAAAAGCGGCGACAGTTGTTCCGCAGGTAGCCTATGTCGGCTGGGATGTTGCAATCAGCGAAAACGGCCCCGTAATCATTGAGGGAAACTGTTTTCCGGGAGTTTTTCAGAAAAGAGCAAGTTTTAACAAAGACGGCGTAGGACTTATCCCGACCTATCAGAAATATATGGAAATATAAAAAATGCGGCAGTCAAAAACTGTCGCATTTTTGAGTTAGGAGTGAGGAGTTGTGCAAGCCGTTAATTTGATTTGCGGAAATAAAGTTGATTTTAACAATTACTTTGAACGCAAATTGACAGCGGAGGCACTCCGCTGTCAGCCGCCGCCGAGAAAATGAACGATTTCAAGCTGACTTTGGTTGTTCAGCATAACCTTGTCATAATCGCTTTTTTTTATAATTTCGCCGTCAAGCTCAATGGCTATGTGGTTAAGATTGTATTGTTCAGATGTAAGATATTCTTTAAGCGTTATCGGAGTTTTAAGGTCTTTTTCTTCACCATTGACTTTCATAAAATTAACCCTTTCGTGTTGATATTATTTTTCTGTTTCTGCTTTGTCCGTGTCTGTTTTAACGGTTTGTTTGTCATTTTTTGATTTTTTGGCTGATTTTTTTGGAAGCGGTTTTTCTTTGACTTTAAAGATACAAGTTGCAAAAGGCGGAAGAGTAATAAGTGCAGAATTATCAAAATGTCTTTCGGGTATCGGTTCGGATTTTATTCTGTGTTTGTTCAATATACCCGTACCGCCATAGCACTGTGCGTCAGAGTTAAGCACTTCGGTAAGAGTGCAGTTTTCTTTCAGTCCCAAACGGAAATTCTCAAAAAGTACAGGTGACATATTGCAAACAACAACAAAACTCTGCTTTTCAGACATACGATAATATGAGTATATGTTCTGAACATTGTTTGTTGCATCAATCCACATAAAGCCGTCCTTGTCGTAATCCTTTTCATAGAAAGCAGAATTTTGTGTAACAAGTCCGCACAAATCCCTGAAAAAGTCATGGAATGCATTGTGCTTTGGATACTGTTCAATCAGTGACCAGTCAAGTTCCTTGTTTTCGTCCCATTCTCTGAACATACCGAGTTCGTTGCCCATAAAGTTCAGCTTTTTACCGGGGTGAGTGAACATATATGCATAGAGAGTTCTTGCCTGAGCAAATTTATAGTCATAATTATTGCCCCACATTTTCTGAACGATAGTTGCCTTTCCGTGTACAACCTCATCGTGTGAAAACGGAAGAATATATCTTTCGTTATAGAAATAAGCCATTGACCAGTTAAGTTTGTTGTGGTTGTCTTTTCTGAAAAACGGGTCAAGCTTGAAATATTCCAGAGTATCGTTCATCCAGCCGAGGTCCCACTTGTAGTCAAAGCCGAGTCCACCCAATTCTGACGGCTTAGTAACACCCGGATAATCGGAGGAATCTTCTGCAATAAGAATACAATTCTTGAACTGAATATGCAGGTTGTAGTTCATCTTTTTGAAGAATTGAACGGAGCGTTCATTGACACCACGGTATTTATTACCCATCCAGTAAATAGCATTGCTGATTGCGTCCATTCTTATTCCGTCAAAATGATATACATCAAGCCAGAATGCCGCCGAGGACATAATATAACTCTGAACCTCACCTTTTGAAAGATTGAAGTTGTAAGAACCCCATTCACTCTGACTTACATCTGACGACGGATATTCATACAGAGCGGTGCCGTCAAAATTTCCGAGAGAATAGCTGTCTTTTACAAAATGTACGAAAGCAAAATCTATTATAACGCCTATACCGTTTTTGTGGCATCTGTCAATAAGCATCATAAGCTGTTCCGGTGTACCGTATCTTGAAGTAGGGCAGAAATACAAAGCTGCCTGATAACCCCACGAACCGTCAAACGGATATTCAGCCAGAGGCATAATTTCAAGATGTGTATAATGGTTTTCTTTCAGATATTTTATAAGGTCTTCGGCAATTTCGTCATATCTGTACCATTGACTTCCGCCGTCAAATTCTGATTTGTTTGCAGGTTTACGCCATGAACCAAGATGAAGTTCATAGATATTCAGAGGTTCGTCAAAGCATTTTGTGCGTTCGTTCATCCACTCTTCATCGTGAAACATATTAGTGTTGTCAACATAAGTGATGATTGAGGCTGTGTTGGGTCTTAATTCATTATGAAATGAATAGGGGTCTGCTTTATCTACAATTCCGCCACCCTTCTGATAAATCCGGAATTTATAAAGCTGTCCGATTTTTGCCTCAGGAATACAAACCTCAAAAACACCGCCGTCGAGTTTGTTCATTCTGTGAACGCAGCCTTGCCAGTTGTTGAAGTCACCTATTACATCAACGCAGTAAGCGGCAGGTGCATATACACGAAAAACAATGCCGTCATTTCTGTCTTTTGAAACCGGATGTGCACCGAAGTATTTGTAGGCGTTAAAGCAATCTCCTTTGTAAAAGTCGTCCATTGAGAAAATTGACATATCTTTCATCTCCTGTTTTATAAAATTAAATATTTATTATCCGTATTTAGTTTAAAATATCAGACTATACTTGTCATTAGACATATTGATATAATTGTCTTAATTTACCGCTGACCGTTAAAATTGTTTTTGAAGTAAATATCAAATACAGACTGTAAGTCAAGACAGCGAATGTAAGAATAAACCATTTCGGCGTTTTCTTTCATACCGTCATACACCCATTTTACGATTATTCCGCACAAGCCAAAAGCGTAATAACCTGCCAGAAATGATTTTTGCTGTTCTGATAACGAATTGTTTTTATCCATTGAGTCAATTTGCGTTGAGAACATATTATTGATTTTGTTGAAAAGAAACTGCTGAAAGATTTTCAAATCGCTTTTTAATGTATTTATGTAGAAATTCTTCTCGTTTTCCATAGCTTTCAGTAAATAGAGGAATTTACTGTTATATTGCTGATTAAGATTATTTGAAAGAATACCAAAATCGTTATTTTCATATGTCCAGTAAAGCAGCTCGTCTTTGTCCTTAAAGTGATAATAAAAGGACTGCCTGTTAAGATGACATAATGATGTGATCTCCGAAACGGAAATATCGTTGTATTCTTTATCCATACATAAATCTTTTAATGCGTTTGAAAGAGCTTTTTTGGTTTCAGCCGAGGTGGCCATATTTCATCACCTTTCATTTTATGACTGCAACTTATTAAAAAGCGAAAAGGCAAGGGAAACATTTCCTTTTGCCTTGATTTGTCCCGTTGTAAAAGCCTTAAACGGATCCAGCTGATGTTGACAGATTTCCTCAAATGTTTCTTTTGAAATACTAATAAAAAGATTTGCACTGTCGTGTTTTACGGGTTCAATTATCATTTCGCCGTCAACAGAGGCGATATATATATAACCACCGTCGTTATCTGTGATATAAATAATAACCGAAAAATCCGTTCCGACATCAGAAAAGTCAAGAATACAAAAAGTATTTTTCAAAATATCAAAGCACTGATTAAAATCCATTTTTTACATCCTTTTATTATTATTTTATATAATATTATATTATATCATAAAATATAAATATAATTTTCTTTATAAGAATTATTATATATAATATACTATTATTTTATCTATAATGCAGACCTTTTTTTTAATATTATCGTATAAAATGCGATACCGTCTGACAGACGAAAATCTGACAGACGGTATCTGTTTTTAAGGAATATCAGCTAAATTTTTAAAGTAATCAGCATCCGCAGCCACAGTTGTTGTCACAGTTGTTGCATCTGCAATCGTTACATCTGCAATCGTTGTCGTTGTTACCGCAGCAGCAAACGAGAATAACGATAAGGATAATTATCCAAGCACAGCTGTTACCACCAAAGAAATTGTTACACATAAGAAATTTCCTCCTTTTGATTGGTTACATTACATACTATGTTATTTCAAAAAAAGGGTTACAGCTGTAAGAAAAAATTTATATATAAATTCAGATTCTGTTTTGTTCACGGGCAGAGGCGATTTCGTATTTGTAGCCGTCAGTGTTCCAGCTTTCGATATTATAATATCCGTCGGAATATGAGATTGTGTTTTCTGAGTCGGACATACAACATTCAAGCACGCTGTCAACCTTTTTTGGAGAGGGTACAAAAACCCTGCCGTTTTTTTTCTGAACAAGCTGTAATTCCTGAAAAAAATCCCTTATATCAGAACTCCTGAAACTCACAATTCCATAATAAGCAAAAACCTCAACACTGCTTTTAATAAGGCTGAAACTCTGCATCATACTGTAATCAACCAACGCAAAAGGACTTTTATAGAAATAATTTACCTCATCAAAATTTATTTTGCAAAGAATATCTGTCATTTGTTCAGTTCCTTTAATGCCTCGTCAATCATTTCTTTTTCACCTATAACAGCCGCAAGTATAATTGAATACATTCTCTCGGGATTATTATGAAAATTTCGTTTTACGGCGTTTGCCTCAGAAAGATCCGGAACAAATAATGTCAGCGACATCAAATCACGCATACCGTCAGTAATACGGAAAGTTACATTATATCCGCCGCCTTCTGCTTTGTGTATTGAAACAGGATTTTCCTGTTC
>JBJFIB010000097.1:0-2497 GCA_051894195.1 Acutalibacteraceae bacterium | reverse complement strand
TTGAAAGGACAGTTTACCGTATCAAAGAGGACGAAATCGGTCAGCTTGACTTTAACAGATTTAACGGCAGAGAAATAAATGGAATGACACTTCTCGGCAGAATGACAAAATCAGGGTGGTACAAAGGTTCCGTTCAGGACGCAGGCTGTTTCAGTACATTCTACCGTGAGGATATTACAAAACGCATTAAAGATAAAGATAATCAGGTTCACCTTGTCGGAAATGCGGTTGAACTCAATTTTTCGGGAATGTATGTAGGCGGTGACGATGAAGAAGTTACAATAGAGAACATAAGGTTCTACAAACCGGGTACAGTAAAGCGTGGCAGTTACGAATATGATGCACCTGATGAACAGAGAACAATAACAGCCGATAAAATAAGCCCACGCTATCTGAGCGAAATAATAAATCAGATAGAAAGCATAACAAAGACATAATTAAAGGGGAAAAGTAAAATGGATTTACTTAACAACAAACAGGCAGACCAGGACAGTACCATGAAAGAAAAAATCTTCAATATGCTCCGTAAAATGAAAATTTTACCCGAAAATATGAAGATTGCAGAGAAATTTTTTGATTTCAGCAAAGAACCTGATACCGAACTTCTGAAAAATATCGTGAATCAGGATTTGTCAGATTCTGATTATTTAAGTGTAAGCTTCGATTCAAAAAACTTTATGGGATACTGTGAATATAATTTAAAGGAATATCTGAAATACAGTGACCGCTATATTTTGTTTCTTGATGCAGTTGGCGGAAATACAATAGTAAAATTCCTTTCTAATAATTTCGCCTATGAATTTATCACGGAATATACAAGTCTTTCAAAAATTATGCGTCACGCTTATTCAATGGTTTATACCGACGATGAGATTGAGGCGAAAGTAGCGGCTTTAATTGCCGAAGAATCATATGATTCCGTATATAATGCGAAACTCTTTGATATTGCGGAAGAGAATCCGTCAACAGTATTCAGAGCCGGAAAATATTTCTGTCACTCTCAGAATATATATTCAAAGATAATTCTTCTTTCTCTCGCTCTTGAATACAACTACTTAAACACATTAAACAACAAGCCGACCATTGACAATGAAAGCATAAATTATGCCTGTGATGTTATTTATGAGTGTGCTGAAAATCAAAATGTCAACTATAAAGAAACCTATTTGATAATTACAGCAGCGTGTTTTAAGGCGGTACATTACAGTGAAAAAATAAAGACCGTACTCAGACAAGCGGTAAACCGCAAGGAAGTCTGGTTTTTCAAAGCAATACTGAATAATACATCAAAGGAATATCTGGAAAAGAACTTAGATGTGTTTGCCGATTTGACTGATTTAAAAAATAAACCGTCGCTGATTTTAGACTTTATAAAAGAGATTGTAACAAACCACTGTTCTTCTGACGGCGTTATCAACCCTATATCAAGACTGTTCCTGAAATATGCCGCACAAAATTATCCCGAACAGTATATTTCGGCAATGAGGTCAACAAGAAAAGCCTCATACGAAATTGTTGTGTGTAACGATTACGAACAGTTTTATAAAATCCTGAAAACCTACAATCCGCAAAGTATTGAAAAATACAATGTCAATATTGATGAGGATATATTGCAGTTTGCAACATATCTTGAAAGACAATACACAAACAAATACAAAGATGAGGTTATGGCATATCTTCGTGGCGAAAAAACTATGTCGGATATTAAAGATATACTGCCTGATCTTTCCACTTGTTATAATTATAATACAAGAACCGATATGAACCAGAATCTTGTAAACTATTGTCTTTCGCACAATTCAAAATTCAGAAACCGATATATTGCAATTAAATCAATTCAGTGCGTAAAGGTTGTAAACTATAAAATACAGGATAATAAGCTTTTGTTTGAACAGGTTGTTTCAAGTCTTGCGTCGGAAAAAGTGCCGATTTCATTCCGCTTTTCAATATATGAGCAGATTTGTGAGCTTACTTATGACGAGAAAGAACAGCTCAGAATGGAAAAACAGCTTGCAAAGGAAATGAATAAACATTCATCTGAATTTGCTTTGGACTATGATTCGTCTTGTGAATTCGGCTTGGTATTTACAAGAAAAGCGTACCTGCGTTATCTTGAACTTTCAAATAAAGATGACTGCAACAAGGAAAAATTACTTGCGTTTTGTAAGGATAATTCAAAAGAAGTGCGTGCATTGTTGATTGAAATTATTTCACGCCATAAAAACTATGATAAAGATGTTCTTGAAATGCTTAAATCCAAAAAAGCCTCAATGCGTGAAATAGCCGTAGATATACTTTCAACATGGGGAGTAAAGAATTACGAGGATATTCTTATGTCCGTTGCTGAAAAAGAAAAGAGCCAAAAACTTGCCGATAAAATTTACGGTATGTTTAATGTAGAAATAACCATGAATAAAGACAAAACTGTATTTTCGCCGATTGTTTTTGTTGACAGCATACACAAAGGCGGAAAATCCAGAAAAGTCCAGTGGCTTTA
>JBJFIB010000096.1:0-12550 GCA_051894195.1 Acutalibacteraceae bacterium | reverse complement strand
GTTTATCGGTATGACAATAGGCACAACCTTTGTTCTTATGCTGCTTATTGCGTCAATAGCACTTGTCGCAAAGGGACTTTCAGGTACGGCGTTTTCAAATATTGCAATAATGTTTCTGCTTATGTTCGTACCGAGAACTATTATTGCTTTGTTTACCTCAGCAATTCAGCTTACCGCACCTGTTGTGCAAATCGGTTCAATACCGCTTGCTGATGTCAACTGCAATATAATCTTTTTGCCAATTTCGTGGGTTCGTGCAGGTGCTTATTCGTGGGAAATTGATTCCGCTACAATATGGTACAGCCTGATTCTTGCGGCGGTTTATCTTGTCGGCGGTTTCTTTATTCACAGGGCAAGAAAATCCGAAACGGCTGAAACAGGTTCATCATTCAAATGGGTTCAGCATGTTGTACGCTCTTTGCTCGGTATTGTTCCGACTTTTCTTATAATCTATCCGCTGGCAGCAAGAATGGAAGACCTTTCATCAAGTCCAATTATTGTCGGCGTTGTTGTTTCCCTGCTTGTTTACTTCATGTATGAACTTGCAACAACACGCAGTGCAAAAAAACTTCTGTATGCAATTCCGCTTTATCTTGTAGTTGTAGTGTTTGGTTTTGCATTTGTACTCGGCAGCCACGCAATAAGCAATTCAATAGTAGGCTATGTTCCAGCTTCATCAGAAGTAAAATCGGTATCAGTAGAATACGGTTATAGAAATTATGACGATTACGACCAACCAAAAGATGCAATATCATACAGTGCATATTCACTTGCAAAGTGTGAATATGAGGATAAAGAAACGATTGATATTCTCTGTTCTTCTCTTGCCGATGATGTAAAGTACATTAAGGAGGGAACATTCAACAAATACAGGTATTACGGATACAGCAATTCACTAAAAAATACACACTACTGTGTTAATAGCTACGATGTTACTTTCCACTGCAAAGACGGAAACGATGTTCAGAGAACGGTATATATTCTGAATATGGATTATTATTTCACTGAACAAGACGGACAGGTAAGCAATCAGCTTGAAAAACTCATCAGGAACAATGATAATTATAAAAATGCAAAGACAAAGCTTCCTGACGATGATAAAATAAACAAAATCAGTGTCAGCTCTTATTTTAATGATGCAATCGGCAGAGATTTTTCAAAAAATGAACTGGAAGAATTGTGGAAAATCTATAAAGAAGAATATAACGCACTTTCAACTGACGATAAGTCAGAACTTAATCTTGATTATTATAATAACTATGATGTACTTGGTATCGGCGTATACGGTTATCTCGGAACAAACACCTTTTATTCCCGATATCGTATGTCCGCAGACAAAACCCCGAAAACACTGCAAAAATTATCTGATTTGTACAATCAATACAAAACTGACAACAGCAGTCAGGAGCTTGAAACAGTGCTGTCGGGCATTGATACAAAAAAGAATTTTACTGTGTCAATGGAGAATATTGCTGTGGACGGTTGTGATGACCTTAGCATAAACAATGACACTTATTACAGTGATGAACACGGTAATAATTGTATCAGTGTGACAATACCCGATAGTCAGTATATATCAAAGGTATATAACGGTACTCTGACGGAAGATGACTATGCAGAATTTCCGCACGATTTTCAGGTCGGTAACGCTGATTTTGATAATGTCAAAAAGGCGGTTAAAATCCTTACTGACGCCGCACAGAGAGAATGTAATCTTGCAGATAAGAGAACATTTATAGTTGAAATTTATACCGAGTACAACAGTTATGAAAATAAAGAAGATGAAGAAAAGTTTATGTATTCGGAGGGCGAAACTAATTATTATCTTATCAACCTTACAGCAGAACAGTACAAGGAACTGTACGACACTCTGAAAAAAGCAGACCATACCAACCAGACAAAGCAGTAAATTCAAAAACAATTTTATACGGAGGAAAAATATATGATTAAAGTCAGTAATGTTACAAAAACATTCGGAGATTTTACAGCACTTAAAGATATGAACTGCGAAATCCCTGAGGGTTGTATATACGGTCTTGTCGGCAGTAACGGTGCAGGAAAAAGTACATTTTTAAGGCTTATTACAGGAATTTATAAAGCCGACAGCGGCGAGATTGAAATTGACGGAAAGCCTGTATGGGAAAACGAGGCGGCAAAACGGGATTTTGTTCTTGTGCCTGATGAACTGTATTTCATTCAGCTTGCGACAATGGAAAAAATGGCGAAGTTTTACAGTGCGTTTTATCCGAAATTTAACTTTGAAAGATTCAACACACTTACGGAAAAATTCGGTCTTGACCCGAAAAAGAGAATTTCGGGATTCAGCAAGGGTATGAAACGACAGGCGGCGATAATTTGTGCGTTGTCCTGTCAGACAAAGTATCTTTTCTTTGATGAAACATTTGACGGTCTTGACCCCGTTATGAGAAATCTTGTAAAGAATATTATCTTTGACGATATATGCGAACGAAAAGCAACAGCCGTTATCACAAGCCATAGCCTGAGGGAACTTGAAGATACCTGCGACCAGCTGACTCTTTTACATAAGGGCGGAATAATTTTTGAGAGTGATGTGCAGAACCTCAAAACATCGCTGTTCAAAGTGCAGGTTGCATTCAATGACGATTACGACAAAAAACTCTTTACGGACAGCGGAATTGAATTGCTTGATTTCAAAAAGACAGGCAAGGTATCTAATGTTATTGTTCGTGGCGACAGGGAAGAAGTCAAAGCAAAACTTACAGCAAAAAATCCTGTGCTGTTTGATATTTTGCCGCTGTCACTTGAAGAAGTGTTCATATTTGAAACAGGTGCTCTGGGTTATGAATTCAGCGATATTCTTGACAGTGATTCTGAGAAAGCAGAGGTAAAGACAGATGAAGAAAAATAAGTATTTCAGCCTTTCGCTGATGTGGGAAGGCATTAAGCAGACAAAAACCTTAGGTATATGCCTGACTGTTGTTGCTGTGATTGTTGCTTGTTTCAGTCCGTTTATGCAGATTCTTAACGGATTGAAAGCCTCGTTTCACGCTGTTACCGTCAACGAGTTTGTTTTTCCGATATTTTCGATGTTCTATTTTATACCTGCAATTTTTGTTCTGGGTCTTTTCGGATTTATGAACAAGAGAAATTCATCTGACTTTTATCATTCTGTGCCGCTTAACAGGAGTTGTGTATATATTACATATGCGGCGGCGACAATGGTATGGTGCATTTTTATAATGCTTGTTTCGACATTTTCGTCATATATTTTATATAGTTTTGCACCGAATGTAATGATAACACCTTATTTTATATGGATTGCACTTTACAGTTCATTCATAGTGTCATTTCTTGTTATGTCGATAGCTTTGGTTGCGATGGGACTTTCGGGAAATTTCTTTTCTGACATTGTTACATTCCTTTTGCTGATGTTTGTACCAAGACTTATAATTTCGCTATTTGTGTCAGCATTAAGTTCAGCTGTACCGGTTTTTTCGGTTGATTCAATACCACTTTTAAGACCGTATATCAATATACTGTTTATTCCGTTTCAATCGAATGTACCTTATTCGGAACTTCTGACTGACTGGGGAATAATGCTGTACAGCATTATTCTGGCTGTTGTGTATTTTGTCGGAGGATTTTTCATACATCGTGCAAGAAAATCCGAATCGGCAGAAAGTGCGGTTGCGTTCAAGGGTGTTCGTCATATTGTCCGCAGCTTAATCGGAATAGTTCCGACTTTGCTGATATGCTATCCTCTGTCGTTAAAACTAAATCTGAATGACTCAAAGGAACATTTGAATACAGGTGAGTTGGTACTTGGTATCGGAATTTCAGTTATCGCATATTTTGTCTACGAGTTTATCACAACAAAAAGTGCAAAAAAACTTCTGTATGCAATTCCGCTTTATCTTATAGTTGTTACTTTTGATTTTGCATTTATATTCGGCAGTCAGGCAATAGGCAATTCGATAATGAATACTGTTCCTGTACAGTCGGATATACAGTCGGTTTCCGTAAAATATATTGATGAATATTACAATAATAGTTACAGTGTAAAAATGTATCAGGAATGTAAGGCAAAAGCCCTTGATTATGAAAACGAAGAGCTTATTAAACTTTTCAGTGACACTCTTTACAGTAATTTAAAGACATTAAAAGAGAGAGGCAGTTTGTATTCGGGTTCATACAGCTATTATTCAACTTATAAAGTTACATTCCACTGCAAAAACGGACAAAATATCACCCGAAAAGTATATGTTCCCGGCAATGATAATCCGACCAATACAGGAACATCGGTTGATGATAAAATTTACAATCTGATAGTCAGTGACAAAAACTTTACTGATATGAATACTGTACTTCCGGAAAATGACGAGGTAAAAAAAGTATATATTACCGATTATTCAGGTACGATATACAGCAGTCAGTGTACAAATGAAGAAATGCAGAAAATATGGCAGACCTTCCGTAATGAATATGTGTCTTTGTCAAATGAAGATAAACAAATATCATGCGGATATAATCCTATTGACAATATGAACAATATATCAAAGTTTCATATTTATCTGAAAGGCTATACAGGTGTTGATGTATTTTACGGTGAATATTATATCAGTCAGAAATTTACACCGAGAACATATAAAACAGTTATTGAAATAATGAATAAATACCAAAAGCCTCTCAGCAGTGATATGGCTGATGTCATACTTTCAGGCATAAATAAAGACAGCAGTTTCGGCATAGATGTTGACAAAATAAATACAGCAAGTATGGAAAGCAACAACGGTATATATTATAATATTGACGAAGTGAGTGATTTAAGTGCAAAGGATTTTGAAAATGCGGAAAAGGCTGTTAAAATTCTTACTGATGCGGCACAAAAGGGCTGTGATATGTCAAAGGATAATGTATATATGGTCAGCTTTACTATAAATGCAGAAGGAATGCCTATGCAGAAATTTGAAGATGCTCAGGGCGGCTCTTACTCAATGATGCAGATTCAATGCTTCGTTAATCTTACAGATGAAGAATACAAGGAATTTTGCAGTGTTTCTGATAGTTTTTTTGAAAAGCAGCAAAACAGTCAGGAATCTATGGTTGAAGAAGATTCTATGATTGATGAATAACTGCACAGGCAGAATTATAACCTTGCAATCCCCCTATATAATATAAATAATCTTGTAAGTTCCTCCCGACTTGTCGTATGATAAGTCGGGAGGAAACTTTTTGACGGTAAAATAAAAAATTCAAAAATAAATAAAGGTGTAAAAGGTTTTTTTGCGTATATATAAATACAAGGCAAAACAGGCGGAGGTGATAGCCGTGAATTTAAGAGAACGAAGTGAAGAACTTGAAAGAAAAATACTGTCGCCTTTTGCCGCATTGTCGGTCAATTCAAAAGGACGATTAAAAGATGAAGAAAAATGCACCGTAAGAACTGATTTTCAGCGTGACCGTGACAGAATTATTCACTGTAAGGCTTTCAGACGGTTAAAGCACAAAACACAGGTGTTTTTGTCGCCTGAGGGTGACCATTACCGAACAAGGCTTACACATACGCTTGAAGTTTCACAGATTGCACGAACTGTTGCAAGAGCCTTAATGCTTAACGAGGATTTGACGGAGGCGATTTCTCTCGGACACGATTTGGGACATACTCCCTTTGGTCACGCAGGAGAAAGAGCGTTGAACAGGCTTGTTCCGGGAGGTTTCCGTCACTATGAACAGAGTGTCAGGGTTGTTGATGTCCTCGAAAAAGACGGACAGGGGCTTAACCTTACCTACTAAACACGCAACGGCATTTTGTGTCATACAAAAGGCAGACAGGCGGATACTCTCGAAGGGCAGATTGTCCGTATTGCCGACAGAATTGCCTACATAAATCACGATATTGACGATGCAGTAAGGGCAGGAGTAATCACAAATGACGATATTCCGCATAATATTACAAAAATTCTCGGCAACACAACAAATTCACGAATAAATACACTCGTTCTGTCGCTGATAAAAAATTCGCACGACGGCACACTGCAAATGGACAGTGGTGTTCAGGAGGCTTTTGACCGTCTGTATGAATTTATGTTCGACAGCGTTTATTCAAACCCTTATGCAAAGCACGAAGAAATCAAGGTTCCCGAATTTATGACGCTTTTGTATGAATACTTTGTAAAAAATCCGGATTTACTGCCCGACGAAAACAAACGCACGGCACAAAAAGAATCCGTTGAGCGTGCCGTGTGCGATTATCTTGCGGGAATGACCGACCACTATGCTGTCGAAAAATTCAACAGTATTTTCGTCCCTCGTGCATGGGGAGAGAGAATAAATTAAACAGAGTGAAGTGTGGAGTTGCGAAAATATAACTCCACTCTCCACACTCCAAACTCCACACTGATAAAAGGAGGTGACAGTGATTGTCGATACCTGACGAGTTTATACAGGAGCTGAAATCAAGAACCGATATTGTTGATGTTGTTTCGTCTTATGTAAATTTAAAAAAAGCCGGAAGAAATATGGTCGGACTTTGTCCGTTTCATAGTGAGAAAACACCGTCGTTCAGCGTTTCACAGGAAAACGGATTTTTCTATTGTTTTGGCTGCGGTGCAGGCGGAGATGTAATAACATTCATAAAAAGAATAGAAAATCTTGATTATGTTGACGCAATAAAATTTCTTGCACAGCGAGCGGGAATGACTGTTCCCGAGGAAAACAGGAACGAGGGACTTTCACGGCTGAGAAACCGCATTTATGAGGCGAACCGTGAGGCAGCAAGATTTTATCATAAGCAGCTTTATACACCTCAGGGTCAAAAAGCACTTGACTATCTCCGCAAGCGGCAGCTTTCGGAAAAAACAATAATTCATTTCGGACTCGGATATTCGCCGCCGTCAAGATTTGAACTGGTTAATTATCTGAAAAGCAAGGGTTTCAGCGGTACCGAACTTATTGCCGCCAACCTTGCAAACGAGTCGAGAAACGGCAATCCGTTCGACAGATTTTCGGACAGGGTTATGTTCCCGATAATTGACTTGCGTGGTAATGTAATTGCGTTTGGTGGTCGAATAATGTCGGATATAAAGCCGAAATACCTCAATACATCGGACACGCCTGTGTTCAACAAAAGCCGGAATCTGTTCGCTTTGCAGTTTGCAAAAAACAAGGCAAACGGACAGCTTATTCTTGTTGAGGGATATATGGATGTTATCGCACTTCATCAGGCAGGCTTTGAAAACGCCGTTGCAACTCTCGGAACATCACTCACACAGGAACAGGCGTTAATCATAAAACGCTACTGCGACGAGGTTGTAATATGCTATGACGCCGACGAGGCAGGTCAGAAGGCAACCGCAAGGGCAATTTCAATTCTTCGCCCGACAGGACTTAATATAAAAATTCTTACTGTTCCCGACGGCAAAGACCCTGACGAATACATAAAGTCACACGGCGAACAGGGCAGTACCCGTTTCAGAATGTTGCTTGACAAATGCGGAAATGATGTTGAATACAGATTGCAAAAGCTAAGAATGAACTATAATACAGATATAACACAGCAGCGTGTTGAATTTCTTACTGAGTCGTCAAAAATTATTGCTTCGCTCGACAACAGCATAGAACAGGATATTTATATTTCTTCTCTTGCACAGGAACTTAATGTTGAAAAGAGTGCAATACAACAGCAGGTCACACGATATAACAGACAAAACACACGACAGGCGGCAAAGAAAGAACAGCGTGAAATCCGCAACAATATGTCGGCAATAAACGATAAAATCAACACGGAAAAATTCTACAATCTTAGGGCGGCAAATGCCGAGGAGGCGTTGATTGCCCTTGTGATATTTAACCCGGATATTGCAAATACTATATGTTCAAAAACATCTCCCGAAAAGTTTATAACATCGTTCAACCGTAAGGTTTATGATATTATAAGAACACGGGTTATGGAGGGAAAGGATATTAGTCCTGCCGATATTTCCGGAGAATTTTCAAATGACGAAATGAGTCAGATAGCAAAAATTCTTAACGCTCACCCACGGGAGAACAATCCTGTACAGGCGGCGGAAGAATATCTTATTGTGCTTGACGAGGAGGCTGAAAAAATGACGCCCGAACAGATAGCACAGGCGGACACACAGACGATTATGGAACAGCTCCGAAAGATGAAGGAAAAAAAGAAATAACAGGAGGAATTATTTATGCTTAATACAGCACAGCCGGACAAAAAAACAGTTCTCAGAGATCTTATGGAAATGGGCAAGGCAAAGGGACAGCTCACAAACAAGGAAATTCTTGATGCCATAGGCGAGATGGATATTGACCCCGAACAGCTTGAAAAATTCTATGACACACTCGAAACAAACGGTGTTATAATCGTAGAAAACATTGATGATATTATGCTTGACGATGTTGAGTTATCATCTATTGCGTCAGGCGAGGTCGGCGTTGATGATGATGTTGACTCGGAAACAATGACCGAGAATATTGCTATTGATGACCCTGTAAAAATTTATCTTAAAGAAATAGGTCGTGTTCCGCTCCTTACTCCCGATGAGGAACTTGACCTTGCAATCCGTATTTCTGACGGTGATGTTGCCGCAAAAAAGCGTCTTTCAGAGGCTAACCTCCGTCTTGTTGTAAGTATTGCGAAAAGATACCTTGGTCGTGGCATGCAGTTTCTTGATCTTATTCAGGAGGGTAACCTCGGTCTTATAAAGGCTGTTGAAAAATTTGACTACACCAAAGGCTTTAAATTCTCGACATATGCAACATGGTGGATTCGTCAGGCAATTACAAGGGCTATTGCAGACCAGGCAAGAACAATCCGTATTCCTGTTCATATGGTTGAAACAATAAACAAGGTAAAAAAGGTTTCAAGTATGCTCCTGCACCAGAACGGTCACGAGCCGAGTGCCGAAGAAATTGCTGAGGTTCTGAATATGCAGACTGACAAGGTTCGTGAAATTATGCGTGTTGCACAGGAACCGGTTTCTCTTGAAACACCTATCGGCGAGGAAGAGGACAGCCATCTTGGTGATTTCATACCTGACGATGACGCTCCTGCACCACAGGACGCCGCATCACATACACTTCTCAAAGAACAGCTTGCAGAAGTTCTCTCAACGCTTACGCCGAGAGAGGAAAAAGTATTAAGACTTCGTTTCGGTCTTGAAGACGGTCGTTCACGCACTCTTGAAGAAGTTGGTGAGGTTTTCCATGTTACAAGAGAGCGTATCAGACAGATTGAGGCAAAAGCACTCAGAAAACTTCGTCACCCAAGCCGCAGCAAAAAACTCAAAGATTTCCTCGACTGATAATTAGGGCTTTGCCCCAAATCCCACAAGGGCTGCTCGCCCTTGACCCCGGCAGGTGTGTGTGACACCTGCACCCGCAATTAAAAAAGCTTTACTGACAAAAAGTCTTCCGTTTTTTCGGAGGACTTTTTTTAGTGTGGAGAGTGGAGTGTGGAGAGTGTAGTTATTATCAGTTATGAATTAAGAATTGAATTTTTGCATATATATGCTGTCGGGGGTGATTTTTTGCTGAAAGAAAGGACATTCTGGTGGAGTGTGACGGGATTTTTTGTTGTGTGTATTCTCGGAACAGTAAATCATTATTTGTATGAATGGTGCGAAAATAACAGTATAATCGGTGCTTTTGTACCCGTAAACGAAAGCGTGTGGGAACATTTAAAGCTGCTTTTTTTTCCGTTTATGCTTTTTGTTATAGTTGAATTTATCGTTTACGGAAGACACATAAAAGGATTTTTGTTTTCGGATTTTATCGGGGTAATGTACGGGTTGATATTTATACCGGTTGCGTTTTATGCATACAGCAGTATTATCGGAAAAAGCGTTGTTTTTGTTGATGTTCTGATTTTCATTGTTTCCGTTGCGATTTCATTTTATATAAGATATAAACGCATAAAAAATGAAAATGACAATAAATATTATCTGAATATTCCGGCGGTTATTCTTTTTCTCGGTGTTGCGGCACTTATGATCGGACTTACTTATTTTCCGCCGTCAACGGCAATTTTTCAAAGCCCTCAGTAAAAAAATTAAAAAAGTTGAAAATTAGTGCTTGACATAAGGAAAAATAAGTGATATATTATAAATACACTAAAACATATAGAATTAGTATGAATTGAGGAATGATGATGAAATTACTTAGTCCGTACACGGTGCTTCGGCGATGTTGACCTTGTATTGTTAAAATTCAAAGCCAGAACTTAAACTCAAATTTTTTAAATTTCAAGGAGTGTATTTATTATGTCAAAAGTTTATGAAAGCATTATTGATCTTGTCGGAAAAACACCTATACTCAAAGCAAATAATTTTATTAAGGCAAACAATGTTAATGCAAACATTCTTGCAAAGCTCGAATATTTCAATCCGGCAGGAAGTATCAAGGACAGAATCGCAAAAGCAATGATTGAAGACGCCGAGAAAAAGGGTATTCTCAAAGAGGGTGCAACAATTATTGAACCGACAAGCGGTAATACCGGTATCGGTCTTGCACTTATTGCGGCGGCAAAGGGTTACAGGGCAATAATGACAATGCCCGAAACGATGAGTATTGAAAGAAGAAATCTTCTTAAAGCTCACGGTGCTGAAATTGTACTCACAGACGGTTCAAAGGGTATGAAAGGTGCTATCGCAAAGGCTGATGAACTTAACAAGGAAATTGAAGGTTCGGTTATTCTCGGTCAGTTCGTTAATGCCGCAAACCCACAGGCACACTTTGACACAACAGGTCCTGAAATATGGGAAGATACTGACGGAAAGGTTGATTTCTTTATCGCAGGCGTAGGCACAGGCGGAACACTCAGCGGTGCAGGAAAGTATCTTAAATCAAAAAATCCTGATGTAAAGGTTGTCGCTGTTGAACCCGAAACATCACCTGTTCTCTCTGAGGGTAAGGCAGGTCCGCACAAAATTCAGGGTATAGGTGCAGGCTTTGTTCCGAAAACACTTGATACGGATATTTATGATGAAATTATAAAGGTTCCGAATGAGGCGGCTTTCACAGCAGGCAGAAGTTTTGCTCATACTGAGGGTGCTTTGGTAGGTATTTCAAGCGGTGCGGCTCTCTGGGCAGCAATTCAGATTGCACAAAGACCTGAAAATGCAGGCAAAAATATAGTTGTAATTCTCCCTGATACAGGCGAAAGATACCTTTCAACAGAGCTTTACAACGAAAAATAATTTTATATACTACTCCTTTTTATAACAGCAAAAACGCATACGGCACAAAATTCAGTGCTGTATGCGTTTTTTGCGTTAAGATGAAAATTATTCGGTTGCTTTGGCGGAAATTGTAATTGTATTTGAAAAATCGTCGGAATAATATACATAGTCAAATGTCTGGTCGGATATATTTCCGAGAAATTCCGTAATCCAGTTATCGCAGTTTTCGTCAGCGTTTTCAAAGGCTGATGAATACTTGAATTTTATTGGGATATTGTCAAGACCGTTATCGAATTTTTCACTGAGAACAGCGAAAAGTTCATCTTTGATGTTGGATTTTGCGTCAATATAAAGTCCGTTCATAATATGATAGTTGTCTTTGACAGAGGTACACTCAGGCACTCCGAGTGAAGTGAATATAGTGTAGATTTTTCGTCCCTTGCTTACAAAGCTGTCATTGACATTGAAAAAACCGTAATTCGCCGGATTTTTTTCACCATTCTCAAGCTGAATGTTGTCAACGGTTATGTCAAGATGATAATATTCGCCGTTGATTTTTACAATATTCCACGAATGGCTTGCATAAAGCGACTGGGTATTCCAGTTCTGGTCACCTGAAACAGACATACATTCAATGCCGAGTTCACGCATACACCACATAAATGATTTGCATATCGCCTCGCACCGACCTTTGTGCTTAATCAATGCACCGTAAGCCGAGCCTGACATTGTGTCGCTTTCGTTGTAAATACAGTTGTTGAAAATATAGTCATAGACATATTTTTCTTTTTCAAGTTCGGTCTTTTTTGCCGTGTTTTTTTTGAGTTTTTCAAAAAAAGAATCAAGCTGACGATTTGCCTTTGTATATTGTTTTTTTGTCATAATATAGGAAAAGCTGACGCCGGAAACCGTACCTTTTTCAAAGTTGCTGTATTCGGGAAAATAGTCGCCCGAAATCTGTATGAGTTCGGGACAGTCATAGTTTAACAGGAACATAATTGTGTCGAGTTCTTCCGATGTTATCGGCTTTTCAAATGTAATGGATTTCTCAAAATCCGACACGGCACTGTAAGCCGCAGTAAAATTTTCCCGCATACGCTCGTCAAGTTCGTTTACAAAATATTTGTCCTTGAAGTCGTATTCAGGCGGTACATCAGAAGATGTTTCGGTTGAAGTCACGGAACTTTCGGGCAGGCTGACTGTTGAACTTTCTGAGGAACTTTCGGTAACGCTGCTTTCGGCTGTTGATTCGGAAGTTGTTTCGGAAACTTTACTTTCGGAAGATGAGGTTGGTTCGGAAACACTGCTACTTTCGGGGAAACTGTTTTCGGAACTTTGTGCATAAGAAACTGTATGGGAACTTTCTCCTGATGATG
>JBJFIB010000095.1:0-12600 GCA_051894195.1 Acutalibacteraceae bacterium | reverse complement strand
ATCTCCTCTGGTCAATTATATCATATTTTTATTTATTTTTCATGCGGTTGCCCTGAAATATCACGGTGGAACTTTATACGATAAATACGGGGAATGGCGGCTGAGGCTCTGAACTTTACTTCCTTTCCGTCAATCTCTATGGTTTTTGTCATACACATAATCTGTCGCCTCCTTATGCCTTAGTCGTGCTTGCTGTGCTTTTTGTACTTGCAGATGTCGGCATATATACTGATTTGTACCAGTTTGTATATACTGTATCTGTGGTATCGTCACCTGTTTTTGCCTTTACATAGCCGTTTGCAAGCGGTGTAGCTTTAAGACTGAGAGTTTCTGTCTGAACCTCAACCTCGTCCTCATTAGTCTTTGATTCAATGCCCGGACGGCTTGCCGCACAGTTATACATAACATGACGGATTTTCTTCACATCGCCATCAAACTCAAAAAGCAGTGCAAAATTTGCCGTTTCAACATTTGCGTTTTCTACAAGCACTTTGTTTGTGTCCAGTTCTTCTTTCAGTATATCTGTACGGAACGATTCGGGAATAATAGCGAGTTCCAAATCCCCCTCATAACCCATATTGTTGCTGATTGTGTAATAGACGCAACCGTCAGCATAGAAATTACTTGGTTCTCCGTTAGCGTCCAATGAGAGCGAAACCGCACCCTGCATAGGAACAGGTGTTTCAAAAGACACTGTTCCGTCCTCCGCTATATTCTGCAAGGCATAATGAACATTGCAGATATTGAATTTTACTTTGTTTTTCTTGGACATATCAGCCTACCTCCATTTCAAATTTATACAGGACTTCATAAAGTTTCTCTGATTCAATCCATACTTCGGATTTTTCATAAAAAATACCGTACTTATCAAGCACGGTTTCCGTTTTCTGTTCAGCCGACAGGTCTTTGCAGTCGGTGTACAGTTCAATATGAATCTCATTTATTTTTAAATACACCATACCGTCAGCACCAAAGTTGTTACTGTTCGGCATAAGATAACATATAAAGGGCGGTTCGGGACTTTCTCCCTCTGCAAAATGGCTGTATGCAAAGGGAATACCGATTTCCGTCAGAATTTCTATCAGCTTATCCGTTTCGCAGACTCCTTTCAATTTCCTGTTCCAGATGTTCAATGCCTTTTTCTTCGGCAGACGCAATATGCGGTTTTGCCTGTACACGACCGCCACCACGCTTTGCGTGACCGTGTTCCAGTAAATGTGCTAACTGATAGCGGTTCTTTGAATGAACAACGATTTCAAGAGAATCCGAGGTTTCTTTCGTTTTCTTAACCGTCCAGCTTTTCGCATAAGCACCTGTATTTTTTGGAGCGTTTTTGGAAATTTCGTTCTTTACAGTTTTACCAGCCTTTTTGACGGATTTCTTCAAATCGTCTGTGGCAAGGTCGGCATATTCACGCAGACCTTTCATAACCGCATCTGTCAGTCCGTCAATGGTTGTTCTTTCACTGCCCATATTTACCGCCTCGCTTTTTGACACTTTATCTTCAACATCTTCTTTTTGAAATTCATATGGTCAATGCCGATAATGTCATAAATACCACCGCCGAATATTACACGATACCTGTCAGAAGTAATTCCTGATAAAATATTGCAACACCTGACGGTAAAATCAATCTTACTGTTGTCAGTAACCGTTCCCGCCGCCGTAATTTCAGTCGGAGTTTCATTACTCACTGTTGCATAGCACGAATAATAATCCGTCCATTCGTTTTTGTGGTTTCCGATATTGTCAACCGTTACAGTATTTTTCTGAACGGTAATTCTTACATTCAGAAGTGCAATATTCATCAGAATTTATCCCTCCGACTGCCAAAAAGCAAGGCTCTGAGAGATAAGGTCAGAGCCTTGTAATCAGCTTGTTCACGGTGTTCATAGAAATAGGCAACGGCATAAAGAACGGCAATTTTAGCATTCTTTTCGGTTTTCAGCATTGTTTTGTCATCTGTTCGCATAATGTCAAGACACAGCGATTCCGCCGCATAAATGTAACTGCGAATAAGTGAATCGTCCTCATCGTGGTCAACACGCAGAAAGTTTTTAGCTTCCTTTACCGATACCGTCATAGCGTATCACCTCATCAGATTTATGTTGTTTTAGCGGCTGCTCCGATTCTGAGAATCTGTACTGCCTCGGGAAGAACCAGTTTTCCGTCAACTCTCTCTTTCGCAACAAATCCTACCATATCATTTCCGGCAAACAGTTCTGTAAGTTTCTTGAATGAACGAATACCTCTGTCGCCGATGTTATAATAGCTGAAATCACCAAAGGCAATAGCATTTGTCGGTGCATACTCAGATGTATAAATCGGATAGCCGAGAAGTCGCTCCGGCTCGCCCTCTTTCAGCGACTGCTGCCACATATACTGACCGTTTGAATCTTTAAGTGTGCGGATTGTCGCCAGAATTTTATCGTTCATAATGAAAGCCGCCTTTTTTCGGTAAGGGCGTTTGAGAGCATACACAAGGTTTACGATGTCGTCACCTTTGACCGTGGTTGTCGTTGCCGCAACAGTTCCGCCGCCATTCTCGGCAAAAATACCTGTCGGCTTGCCCTGACCGTCACCGTTCAGAAATGCGTCCTCTTCGGCATTTGCGAATGCCTTGCCAAACTGTGTAATGATGTAGTTTTCAAGTCCGAAGGAATTATCATACAAAAGTTCTTCCGTCACTTTAATAGCTACATGGAGTTTATGTGCGTCAAGAAGAATCTGGTCAAAGGTTGCGTCACCCCAGGCAAGCGGTTCACCCTCTTCAATCCACGATGCCGCGGGCTTGGTGGCGGCAATATTGATTTTATGGTCGCCGCTTGTGGTAATTCTCGTTCCGAGAGTACGCATTATATTTTCTTCTTCAAGCACATCAATAAGACGGTTGTCATATTCATCAGGCACAAGATAACCGCCGTCAGCGTCAACACCTTCCTGAAGAATATCCGATACCTGTTTGAAATTAGTTCGGAATGCTTTCAGCATATCATTACGATATTCATCTGATGCACGACCTGTTTTGTTTCTGCTGTCAGCTGTCATAGGCTTTGTTACAATGGGAGTGTTCACAGGCTTGCTGAGTTCAAGTTCCATTTTCTCCATCTGCTCCATACGCTCAATCTCGGCACTGTAATCTTTTATTTTCTTTTCCATTCCGGCGTATGTTTCAGCATCTTCGGCAGAAAGAAGTCCGTCCTTGTCACGCTTGCTTTCTACAAATGCCTTTGCACCCTGCCACGCTTTGTTACGGGCTTCACGCAATTCTAAAACTGTCATTATACATTACCTCCAATTTTTGATTAAGTCGAGCCGTTCCATAAGGGAATCGGCTTTTATCTTTGTTTTTTCTTTCTGTGCAATTCTGCACTTTGCGGCGAGTTTATCCATAAGGGAATTTGTAACCGCCGCACGGGAATACATAATATTTACCTGTGGAATTTCGATATTTTCAAATGTATTTCTTTGCATGATTTCATCTGCAAAACCCATTTCAATAGCACTGTTTGCGTCCATCCAGGTTTCCGCATCCATAAGGTGCGACAGCTTTGCACGGCTGAGTTTCGTTTTTATTTCATAGGCATTGATGATACTTTCCTTGACTTCATCAAGCATAGAAATGGCTTTCTGCATTTCTGCCGTATCACCCATAGCAGTGGTCATAGGGTTATGAATCATAAGCATTGAAACAGGTGACATAAGAACCTTTGTGCCAGCCATAGCAATAACAGAGGCAGCACTGGCGGCAATACCGTCAATTTTCACTGTGACATTTCCTTTATAGTCCATCAGCATATTGTAAATCTGAGCCGCCGCCACGCAGTCACCTCCGGGCGAGTTAATCCAGACGGTAATATCACCGTTTCCACTGTTGAGTTCATCTTTGAAAAGCTGTGGTGTGACATCATCATCAAACCAGCTTTCCTCTGCGATTGTGCCGTTCAGAAACAGCGTCCTTTCGGTTGTCTGTTCCATTGTCTGTTGATTCTTTACTGTCCTGTTTATCCAGTTCCAGAACTTCTTCATCGGATTTTTCCTCCTTCCTGTTGCCCGACGCAAATATTCCCGCATCGGATAATTTTGTCATATTTCCGTTGATTAAATACAGGTCACCGCCTTCCTCAGCCGGAATATGGTCTAAGTTTTCAAGTTCCCTGATGTCATTTGCTGACATCCAGCCATTCTGACGGGCGCTTGCATAACCGTTCATTCTGCTCTGATAATCTCCACGCAAAAGTCCGTCAACATTGAATTTAATAAAATAATCTTTCTTTTCATCAGGACTTAAAAGCGAACGCATCATATTCTGCTCCCAACGGACAATCCACGGTTCAAGGGTGTATTTTACAAATTCAAGCGACTGCTGTTCTATATTTGAAAAGCTCGATTTTTCAAGGTCACCTACCATATGCGGAGGCACTCTGAAAATTCGTGCTATTTCATCTATCTGAAATTTTCGTGTTTCAAGAAATTGTGCCTCGTTCGGTGAAATGGAAATAGGTGTGTATTTCATTCCCTCTTCCAGCACAGCCACCTTATGTGAATTTGAACTGCCGCCAAATGTCTGATTCCAGCTGTCACGGACTTTTGACGGGTCTTTCAGTGTTCCGGGGTGTTCAAGCACACCGCTCGGTGCGGCACCGTTAGCATAGAATTTACTGCCGTATTCCTCTGCGGCAATAGCAAGACCAATAGCGTTCTTTGCCATAGCGATAGGACTGTAACCAACCAAACCGTCAAATCCAAGTCCCGGAATATGAAGAACATCGGTCGGTCTTAATCTGACTGTTCCGCCCTTAGTGGTTCTTGCCTCGTCCGTTGATGTCTGATACTCATAATACAGCTGTCCTTTTTCATCACGGTCAACCGTCATTCTGTTGGGCATAAGCGGATACAAGCCTACAATTTCATTTTTTCCGTTTCGGATAATCTGTGCATAAGCATTACCCCACAAAAGCAAATGTGTCATAAGTGTTTCCCGAAAAGCAAATGATGTCATTTCGGGATTAGGCTCATCGTGAAGTAAAAAGTACAGACTGTGGTCGAGTGCTTTTTTCTTACTGCCTTTATCCGTGTATTTGTAAAGGTGCAAGGGCAATCCGGCAACCGCCTCCGAAAGAATACGGACACAGGAATACACTGCTGTCATCTGCATTGCCGAACGCTCGTTTACATTCTTTCCGGCTGTACTTCCGCCGAGAAAAAATCTGTAAGCACTGCCCGCAGTACTGTTTTTCGGCTTATCCCGACTCCTGAACAATCCTTTTAAAATTCCCATATAAACCACCAATCTTTCCTGAAAATGAGCAAAAGAAAAGCACCACATTTCTGTGATGCTTTTATCATTTTTAGGTTCTATAATAAATGTTGAGGGTAAACAAATAGAGAAAAAAACAAATGGTAACCTAATTACTGACACTTGTTTTCCAATTTTTTCGAGTTACCCCAACTATTGACACAGAGCCTTTATTGAATGACTGAATAACCTGGAGTTCTAATAATTAGATGAAAATTATAAGCTTTTAATAACCAAGCGATCATCCCTGAGAAATGATGTCTGTTGGCGTTCGGAATGGAAGAATGCAGATTTTTATAAGCTAGCGAGATTAAACTTCGTGTGTTTATACCCTTATTATAATTGTAAATAATTCTTATCATCTCATGCTCTATATTTCTTTTCTCTTTGTTTGTTAACATTTAAATAAAATCTCCTCGTATAATATATTTGCAAAAAATAAGGATCGCATAGAATAACAAATTTTTCAATCGGATTGACCATACCCATAATATAATTTACATAGGTCGATCAGGTAAATAGTTCTTTTATATCCTGTTGAACTGAAAACGGTTACTTCATAAAAAGTCAGTTCCCCTGACACAGAAGTTAACTTCAAACCACTGGCTGTTTGTCGGAAGAATGAATTACCATTTAGCAGTATGGTTCGCATCAGTTCATCTCCGACTTATTTTACAATCTTATAGGTAGACCTACGTCTATCTGCGGTCATGCCATTAAATTTAATTGGCGAGTCTACGGATTCAAGATAGTTAAAAAAACGTTTTCCGAAAACACCAGTCATTCTTGGATCAAGTTCTACCCACTCCTCACCATATATATCTGGCAAAGTAAATGGTTCATCCTCTCCGCTAAACTTCTCCAAAGCTCTCCTTTCAGCTTCCTCTGGTGTAAATTTAGATGGACTCTTTACACCAAACACCTTATATCTAATATAATCTTGTGCACTCAAATTCTCTGCCTTAGCCAGTTTAGCTAATTTTTCATCTTCTTCTTTTGTAAGTGATAATTTTAATATTGGCATTTTAATACTCCTTTCTGCACCTTGTGCCAACCTTTATTTATATTATATGCATATTAACACAAACTGTCAAGCAGAAAATTGTACTTTGGCACAAACTGCAATTAGAATACCAATAATCCCCGTGTATCATACACGCTCTCGCTAGTGTCATTTCCACATCGTATTGCTCTGTCAAGTGCCATAATCGTGGCTATTGCACCGTCAATCTTCTCTGTGGATTTTTCCTTATCTGCTTTTATGTTTCCAGCCGGGTCTGTGCGAATGAAAATATTGTCCATATTCCAACGCAATACAGGGTGTCCTCCGTGTGCGATTTTCTGTTCAAGCACCAACTTCATCAGTTCTTTTGTCGGCGGTGACATATCCTTGAAACCCTGTCCGAAAGGAACAACAGTAAATCCCATACCTTCAAGGTTCTGCACCATCTGCACAGCACCCCACCTGTCAAAGGCTATCTCACGGATATTGAAACGCTTACCAAGCTGTTCAATGAACTTTTCAATATAGCCGTAATGCACAACATTTCCTTCTGTGGTTTGCAGATAACCTTGCCGTTTCCATACATCATACGGTACATGGTCACGCTTTACACGCAGGTCAAGTGTATCCTCAGGTATCCAGAAGTACGGCAGAATGATGTATTTATCATCTTCATCAAGCGGCGGAAACACAAGCACAAAAGCCGTTATATCCGTTGTTGAAGATAAGTCAAGACCGCCATAACATACACGACCTTTGAGTTCATCTTCATTGACGGCAAATGCACATCTGTCCCACTTGTCCATAGGCATCCACCGAACCGCCTGTTTTACCCACTGATTAAGCCTTAACTGTCTGAAAGAGTTTTCTTCGCCCGGATTCTGAATTGCACTTTCACAGGCGGCTCTTACCTTGTCTATTCCAACGGTAATTCCGAGTGACGGATTCGCTTTCTTCCATACTTCCGGGTCAGTCCAGTCATCGTTTTCATCTGCACCGTAAATAACGGGATAAAAAGTCGGGTCTATTTTTCTGCCCTCTAAAATATCCTTTGCTTTCTGATGCGTTTCATAGCATATACTGTTTGTGTCAGTTCCGGCTGTTGTAATCAGAAAATACATAGGCTGCATTCTTGCGTCACCCGAACCCTTTGTCATAACATCAAACAGTTTTCGGTTAGGTTGGGTGTGAAGTTCATCAAAGACAACACCGTGAACATTGAAACCGTGCTTTGAATAAGCCTCGGCACTCAACACCTGATAAAAGCTGTTTGTCGGTGCATATATGATTCGTTTCTGAGATGCCAGTATTTTTACTCTCTTGTTCAATGCCGGACACATTCGCACCATATCAGCCGCAACATCAAAAACTATGGCTGCTTGCTGACGGTCTGCCGCACAGCCGTAAACCTCGGCTCGCTCCTCTCCGTCACCGCAGCAAAGCAAAAGAGCAACTGCCGCAGCGAGTTCACTGTTGTGAGTAGGCAAAAAAGAACGCCCCACTAAATACTGATGGGACGGACTGTCAACCTGTATGCATTGCATACCGTTGTTTTCTATCGGCTCTATTTTGTCAATATATCGGTAATGACTTCTTGTTTTTCGGTTTCGTGGTATTCTGTTTGCATTTTTTCGTTTAAGCGAGCATATATTCAAATCATCAAAAGCAGTGAATTTCACATAATACAGGGTTTCACCTGTTTTTACTCTCCCACATTCACGGCTTGGCTTGTTCCAATCACTGCGTTGTGTTGACGGAGCAGTGGTCATGGCATTCTTTATACCAAGACTCCACAAAAGTTCACTCACACTTTCAGAGAGTTTCTTTTCTGTTGATGTGTATATTGCCTGACCTTTGATATTACTTATTGAACCGTCTGAATCCATAAGTCCCATAAGCAGACGTTCCCGTTGTTCCTTTGAACTCCGCAGATAGTTTTCCGGTATTACTTTATCGTGAAAATTGTCAAGAAGTACGGCTTTCAAATCGGGGATTCGTACAACCACGCTGTTTCCGACATTGTCCCACATACCTGAAATACTGTGATACGGAGTAATGTTAGCCAGAACTTCCTCTTTGTCATCAGTCATTATGGTTATTTCCGGCTTGACTGCATTTCCGTTGCCCAGCCAATAACCCATAAGATACGGTTCAACAGGGAGTTCTTTTTCAGGATAAATCACGCAGTCAGCCGTCTTTATTCTGAATCTGATTGTACCATTGTCTTTCGGCATATTGTAAAGTTCTTCTGTGGTCATTATTTTTTCCTTACGCTTGCCGTGTGTATATTCACCGAACCATTGATGTCTTGCTCCTGCGTCAATAATCTGACCGTCTTTGAATGTTATTCTGTATGCCTGTTCATCAAAGTCGGGTTTGCTCTTTGCAACCACACGACAGGTATTTCCGTTCTCGTCAAACACTGTATTTCCTACAGCTATTTCGCCCATTGTGGTATATCCGTCAGGAGTAGGAATAAGCGTATCAAGAGCGAGCTGTTTGCCCATTTTCTTTGGTATCTCAATATATGCCGTATTGAACTGTCTGTATCCGTTCGGTTTCAAAATTCCGAAAAGGTCACGGATAATCTGTTCCTGCCAGTTAATAAGTTCAAAACGTTGACCAGCCCATGTGCCTTTGGTGTGGCACAGCTGTTCGATAAAAGTAACAGCAAAATCGGCGGCATTCTTATCATAAACAGACGTTTTTGCTTTGAATTTTGTCGGCTTGTATTTTTGCAGTTTTCTCAAAACCTCACCTCCGAGAGCAAAAGAAAAGCACTAAACCCAGATGTGGGCTCAGTGCTCAATTCATTTTTTCAAAATAAATCAATCCGTATAAACTGTACTGTGTATGCTTTCAAGAATTTTTTCCTGTTCCTCTGCCGAAACCCCGATACTTTCAAGAGCCTCCCGTGTTCCGCAATCGCTGCATATAGCTGTTTTATTATCAGTTCTTGAAATAGCGGGTATGCCGTGATATATTTTTCCGCACCGTGGACAGGTTTTAATGCTGATTATATTTTCGTTTTTCATTGTAAATCCTCCGACTGTTTTGTAGTGCCTGTTTCAGAATATCCGTATTGAATCCGAAATTCCTGTATCCTTCAATACAGGTCTGAACATAATAACTGCTTGGCACACCTATGGGCCTGTCCTCGTGCATAATGTAAATGTAGCACTTACGATTCCGTGTTTTTCCGTCTTTGAGTTCTTTGACAGGGAGCGTCATTTCCGCTTTGTAATAAAAAATCGGAAACCCCTCGTATCTGTCAAGTGCCGATTCGTCAGCCTCTGTGGTTTCCCACACGGCAACGGGAACAATTCCGCCGTTCTTTGGTTCAACGGTAAGGTATGAGCCTGTTTTACTCCCCTTGAAAAGCAGTTCATAGTTTCGGATTTCTGACGTTCCGACAACTCTTGCTTTCGGACAACGCATTTTCATTTGTCTGACATTCAGGTTACTGCCGTAGGCAATGTAATATCTTTTCATTTCAATTCAGTCCTTTCTGAAGAATTACCCTTCTACCACCTTAAGACCGCCGAAGCGGTCGGTGGGGCTTGTGCCTATGTTCTTCAAGCGGCTCTGCCGTTGCGGAAAGCTCCGTCACCTGAAAGTCTTTTTGTAAGAATTTCTCTTGCTGTCTTGAACTCCTCACCGATAAAGCCGAGCCTTAAAAGCCAAGTCCTCATTGCGTATTTTGGGTTTTCGCTCTGCTGTGGTTTCGGACTTGCTGTTTTGACTTCCTTTGCCATTTGGCTGAGTGCAAGGCAAAGCTGAATGTAGCTTTTAAGCTGTCCTGCGTGAAGTCCGTTCTGTTTGCCGTTTGAAGGTGCATCAAATTGGAAAAGTCTGAATTCAACCGTTCCCTTTGTAAAGGTTGCGTGGAGGTTCAGCATATGGTATCTGCTGTCGTTGTAGTGTTGGTTTCTGCCGTAGTTTGCGTTGTGGCTCTTGTACCATATATCTGCAAGTTCCGACATTGTGGTTGGCTTTTTTCTGTTAATATGCTCTAAAAAGCTTTCGTCAACCGTTCTGCAATATCTTCTGATTCGGTATTCGTCAAGGTTCAATGCGGAAATCAGAAGTTGTTCGTGGCTTGCCATAATGTTTGCAAGGTTTCTGAGTGTCTGTGCCGTGTGTCCTTTTGCTCCGATGTGAATATGAACTCCGCAGCCCCTTGAAGAATCGCTCTTTGCTCCAGCCTTTCTGAGTATTCTGATTATTTCCTGTAAGGTTTCAATGTCGCTGTAATTCAGGATTGGGGTTACCATTTCGCATTTTTCAGCGTTGGGACCTGCAATGCTGACATCTTTTTGGAATTTCCATTCTCTGCCGTCTGCGTCCCACGCTGACCAGGTGCAGTAACCGTTGCGTCGTGCTGTGTTTTCGTATCTGCCTGTTCCGAAAAACTCGCTTGCAAGTCTGGCTGCTTTTTCCCTTGTGATGTTGTTCATTTCAACCTCAACGCCGATTGTCTGCTTTTTCATTTCCTCGATTTGTCTTGTTGTTTTTTCGCTCATGGTATGTACCTCCGTTTGTTTTTTGTGTGTTTTCCCTTTCGGTGTACACATATTCGCTCTTTTTCGGAGATATATCAATACGATTATCACACAATGATTTTTGCTGTATTTTCGCCGTGTTTGTGTACATTATGGCGGTTTCAGTCCGTTTCGTCAGAGCATATTTTTTCGCCTGTTATCAACTTGATATAAATGTTTTTGTACCGTTCGCACTCACTGCCCTCACTCCCTGCGATTGCTCTCAGAAAGAAGTTCACAGCCTCCTCACGGGAATCCCACACTTCCTTTTCGCCATAGCAGACAGTGGTTACCGTGTCGAGTTTCTTTACAATATCTTCACCATAAACCACATTAAGACCGCAGCCGTTGTCCCACACAACAACCAAACTTCCGACATCGTCATGACCTGTTATTGTTCCCCTTGTTCCAACAGGCGGAGCCTGTATGTCATTCATTTTTACAAGTTCAATCCTCGTGCCGACAGGGTATTCTTTTCTTATCATTTCAACCGTTTCTTTATCAGGAAATCTCATTATCGGTCGCCCCCTTTAAATGCACTGTTGCCCGTCAGATTTTTCAAAAGGACTTTTCTGTCGTTTTTGTATTCGTTTCCGATAAAGCCGAGCCTTAACAGAAAACACCGAAAAGCGTATTTTTCATTTTCCGCATTGTTTTCTGTTTTGTTGATTCGTTTCTGCTCCTTTGACATTTTGCAGAGTGCGGATATGAACTTTGTGTATGTATCGGCATTTTCAATGTCGGTATTCTGAAACCAGTGAAATGAAACCCTGTCCCCGATAACTTCAAAATCAAGGCTGTCTGTTCCAAGTGCTTTTTTTATCAGTTCGCCTTTGACACTGAGAAGAGCCGTAAGGTTTTCGGTATTGACACTGCCAGTCGGAACTTCAACCGTAAGCCCCACATTTTCGCTGTGTGACTTGTTTTCGGTTACTTCGGACACTGTTCCGACCTCATTGTTTGTTGCGTTATAGGGCGTTTCTGCGGCGGTAAAGCCTTGTTCGGAAAGTCCGTCAAGCAGACTTTTTACTTTCTTGTTATCGGTTTTCTCGTCAAATTCCAATGCTCCGTCTTTTGTTACAGTGAAACAGTCAATCTGATAATTAAAGGTCGGTGCGTATTTGTAAACTGCCTCCGCTCCGATTATCTCTGAAATTACCCTGACCAGTGCTTTTCGCCCTGTTCCCGTCAAATGAAAATCAATTCTCATAGTGAGTACCTCCTCTGTTTTGGTACTACATATATCACTCAGTTTCATACAAATTTCAAGATATATTTTCAAAGCAAATCATAAAATTATTGCACACTTAACTGTGAATAATACACAATGCCCGACAGCACGAAAAAAACTATGGGCAATGAAACACCATTCCCCCACATCTTGTACTCCTCGGAATCGGAATGGGGGTTTTTCAGCCACTTTATTATCTGCTTTTCTGACTTGGGTCTGACATTCTTTCCGACAGCCTTGTTATACTCATCAAAAATATTCTGCCAGTTCTTAATTTCTTCATCAGTCGGATTTTCTGTGCCGAGGTCACTGCACCACCAATCGGGAAAACCCTGAAGTCTTGCACATTCGGTCGCTGTCAGCCGTCTGACTATGTACTCGGTATCATTTACCACAGGCGGGTCTTTGTAGTCGGTTGCAACCAGTGTGTTTGCTAAATCCCTTTCGGCAATAGTATGATGTGAGTTTTTGCTTGTAGAATAAACAGGCACGGCTGTTGCGTTTGCTCCCCGTGCCACAATAGGCG
>JBJFIB010000094.1:0-12609 GCA_051894195.1 Acutalibacteraceae bacterium | reverse complement strand
ATACTGCTTTCAGTGACTGATACATAGGAAACCGTATGGGAACTTTCGCCTGATGAGGTCGGATTTTCTACTTTGTTATTACAGCCGCAAAGAATTGATGCCGTAATAATTGCGGTAAGTATGATTTTTATTCCTGTTTTCATAGTTTACACTCCTGTTTTTCTGACAGTTTTGTGGTTTGCAGTGAATTATTTGTACTTGTCAAAAGGAGATTTTGGATTTGAAATGTCGTTCTGAGGATAATCGTTATAAGTATCGAACGAATTTGACTGTTGAGAATTGAAATCGTTTGAATTGTCATTCTGAGAGTAACCGTTGTAAGTGTCGAACGGATTTGACTGTTGAGAGTTGAAATCGTTTGAGTTATCATTCTGAGAATAACCGTTGTAAGTGTCGAACGGATTTGACTGTTGAGAATTGAAATCGTTTGAGTTATCATTCTGAGAATAACCGTTGTAAGTATCGAACGGATTTGACTGTTGAGAATTGAAATCGTTTGAATTGTCATTCTGAGAATAACCGTTGTAAGTGTCGAACGGATTTACACCATAATCTTCATAAGTCTGCTCCGGATTCGGATTATATATATCCTGACCGTCTGAAAAAGATTGTGGTTCATTGTTGTATCCATTATATGCTGTTGATGTACTGTTCATACTGTTTGCATCGGGAATGACATCATTTGGGGATATTTGCGGCTGTGGCTTTGACATACGCTTTTTTGTGATAAGCGGTAAAAACACAATAGCAATACCGGCAGCCATTATAATAATAATTCCGATAATTCTTGGAATATTTAATGTGGAACCAGTTTTTAAACGGGCATCAAGTGGGTTTTCGGGGTCATAATATATTGTTAATTGGTCGCCTGTTTCAATGGAATCCGAAACTTCGGGAATTTTTACATTATCATAATTAATGCCGTTGACAGTATAGGAAACATAAGCGTCATAGTGATGTACTATGCGATAGTTTCCTTTTGTACCGTTGCGTGTACGGGTTGTGTATGAATTGACATCGGTGACTTGTGCGGTACAGCTTTCGGCTTTACTCATAAAGGTGTTTTCTTCTTGCTGTGTTGATATCGCTACAATTAAGGAAATAACACCCATAATGATAAAAAATGAGCCTATAATAATAAAAATTGCAGTTGAAGGTTTTTTTGTTTTCCTCATTTGTTACTCCTTGAAAATAAAACAATATGAATTTTATGGCAATTACTTATACTTGTCAAAAGGCGATTTCGGATTTGAACTGTCGTTCTGAGAATTGTTTCCGTAAGTGTCAAACGGACTTGCTTGCTGTGAGTTGAAATTATTTGAGTTGTCGTTGTAAGAATTGTTTCCGTAGGTGTCAAACGGACTTGCTTGCTGAGAGTTGAAATTATTTGAATTATCGTTGTAAGAATTATTGTCGTAAGTATTAAACGGACTTGCTTGCTGAGAGTTGAAATTATTTGAATTATCATTGTAAGAATTATTGCCGTAAGTATTAAACGGACTTGATTGCTGTGAGTTAAAATTATCTGAGTTGTTGCCATAATCATTGTAAGTATTCTGATTGTCCGTATAATACAGTGGTTCGTTGTTATAGCCGTTATATGTTTCTGATGTGCTGTTTGTACTTTGCGTGGATATTTGCGGCTGTGATATACGATTTTTTTGTTTGATAGAAATAATCAGGACAACCGTACCGACAATTACAAAAATGGATAATATACCTATGGACATCCAAGTGTCTGCCGGATTTGATTTTAAACGGGCATATCCGGGTTTCTGTGGGTCGTAATATAATGTCAGGGTGTCACCTCTATTAACAGAACCTGAAACATTCGGGATTTTAACATTATCATAATTAACTCCGTCGATTGTGTAGGAAACATAAGCGTCATGGTGTGTCGTTGTGCGATAACGACGGTGTTTTCCGGTGCCTGTGCGTGAACGGGTTGTGTAGGTATGAACACTGTTGACATATGCCGTACAGGTTTCCGCTTTGCTGAAAAATTCATTGTCCTCCTGCTCAATAGATATGACAATAATTATCCCGACAACGCCTGTGGCAATAAAAATTACGGCTAACATAATAGGAACTATTGTTGAAATTTTATTTTTCATACTCATTTTTCTCCCTGAATTCAGTATTTAAAATCTCAATATGCTTAATAAGCTGACGGTTCGCACAAATTCATAACTCCTGACTCCACTCTTCACACTCCACTCTAAATTATGTTGCCAAGGTCAATGTTTGTGTCAAAAAGTTCTTTAAGGTATTTTTTGCCCTCGTTGCTGGTTAAGTATTTTTTCAGGAGATTGAGTGCCTCGTCGGTAAGGCTGTTTGTGCGACAGTTGACATATTTTTCCTGTGGTACAAATTTCATAAGTGAAACAGTTAATGTATAGTCGTCTGCTATATCATAATTGTATGTAGCTTTGACAGAAATCGTCGTGCCGCTGACGGATATAATGTTCTGATTTTCGGATATTTTTGCAAGGACACTTGAAAGGATAAAGTCGGGGACAGGCAGTTCACCAAGTTTTGCATTACTGAATTTTACGCTTAAAATATTGTTCGAGTCCTGAAAACTGAATTCAGCCTTTGTATAAAATGCAAGTTCGTAGGAATAAAGCCGAATTTTTGCATATATTTCTGACGGTTGGTCTTTGTGAAAATATATGCGGATATGTTCAATGGCGTTACTTTTTTCAGGGTCTGTTGAACAGTAGTTCTGGTCGGCGTATGTATTTAGCTGATCTTCCGTAACATCAAAATCACTGCCGAAAAGTGCGGCTGTGAACACATCTGTAATAAGAGTATCGTCGGTTTTGTCAAGCATATATTTGTCGGAATAGTCGTCCTTGAATATAAGAGTAAGACAGCACAAAAGCCATATTATCAATGCAATAAACAGAATGAGAAAACCCATTCCTATGAAAAAACCGACACCGTGTTTGCGTTTGGTCATATTTACACTCCCGTTAAAATTATTTCAATTCGGCTATTGTAACGCCTGAGTCACCCTCGCCGTAGGTCCCAAGACGGTATGAACGGACAGAAGGGTGCTTTTTGAGGTGCTTTTGTATTTCTGTACGCAGAACTCCTGTACCTTTGCCGTGAATAATTGTTATCTGATGAAGTCCCGAAAGAATAGCGGAATCTATTGCCTTGTCAACATCAATTATTGCGTCAATGACGGTTTCGCCACGCAAGTCAACTTCTGTTGATGATGTACGCTTTACATCAGACCTGACTGTGCGTGTAACACTTCTTTGCGGAACTTTTACTTTTTCCTGTTTCAGCAGTCGGATATTGCTTATCGGTACACGGGTTTTGATTATTCCTGCCTGAACGAGAACATTATCCTCGCCGACTTCAAGAACGGTTGCCTTTTTATCAATATCAAAAATAAGCACAAGGTCGCCGACTTTCAGCTTGCGTGGAAGTGTATATTCTTCATTTGAGCGTTTCTGAACAGGGTCGGCGGCATTCTCCATATTGCGAATGTCGGCTTTTAGTTTTGCTTTTTCTTCGGCTGTGACATTCTGTTTTTTGCGTATTTTTTCGATTTCATCAAGTACGCCGTAAACCTGAGCCCTTGCCTTTGCAATAATGTTTTCAGCCTGTGCTTTTGCAAGTTCAAGTTCATTTTTGCAGTCTTTTTCGTTTTGTGCGGCTTTCTTCTGTGTTTCTTCAAGAATACGCTGAGTTTCAGCCTTTAATTCTTCATTTTCTTTTATTTTTTGGTCAAGTTCGTTACGGCTGTCTTCAAGTTTCTGGACAACAGATTCAAACTTTGAATTTTCAAGAGAAACAAGCTGTTTTGCACGCTCAACAATATCACTGCCCATTCCGAGCCGTTCCGAAATTGCAAATGCGTTTGAACGACCCGGCATACCGATAAGCAGACGGTAAGTAGGTCGCAAAGTAGCAACATCAAATTCGCAACAGGCATTTTCAACGCCGTCTGTTTCGAGTGCGAAACTTTTAAGTTCGGCATAATGTGTTGTAGATGCGATTTTTGCACCCTGTGAACGCAGCTTTTCGAGAATTGAAACGGCAAGTGCCGCACCCTCAACAGGGTCTGTGCCTGCACCGAGTTCGTCAATAAGCACAAGGCTGTGTTCGTCGGCAATTTCAAGTATTTTTATAATGTTTGTCATATGTGCCGAGAATGTCGAGAGGGATTGTTCAATGCTCTGTTCGTCGCCTATATCGGCAAGAACATTATCAAAAACCGAAAGTTCGCTGTTGTCGGCGGCGGGAATCATAAGTCCGCACATCGCCATAAGCGTTAAAAGACCTATTGTTTTAAGAGATACTGTTTTACCGCCTGTGTTAGGACCTGTTACGACAAGCGTGTCAAAGTTTATTCCGAGTTCAATGTCTGTCGGAACAACCTTGTCTTTGTCAATAAGTGGGTGACGGGCTTTTTTGAGTAAAATTCTGCCCTTGTCGTTAAGTATCGGCGTACTTGCTTTCATATTGTAGGCAAGATGTGCCTTTGCAAATATTACATTGAGTTCGGTCAGTATCCTGAAACTTCTTGAAATTGAGTCGGCATATGCACCTGTTTCTGACGAGAGTTCGGCGAGTATCCGTTCAATTTCAGCCTGTTCCTTTGATTTTAACATTCGTATGTCGTTGTTAGCCTCGACAACGCTCATAGGCTCGATAAATACCGTTGCACCGCTTGCTGAGGTATCGTGTACAAGTCCGGGAACAGATGAACGGAATTCAGCTTTTACGGGAATAACAAAGCGTCCGCCTCTTATTGTGACAATACTGTCCTGTAAGTATTTCTGATTTGAGGCTGAACGGATTATCTTGTCGAGATGTTCACGGATTTTTGTTGATGTACTGACGATTTTTTTGCGTATGGCAAAAAGTTCGGGAGAGGCATTGTCGGCGATTTCTTCTTCCGAAAGAATAGTTGAAGATATTTTGTTTTCGAGAAATTTGTTCGGCGACAGTGCATTGAAACGCATATCAAGACAGGTTTCTATTGACGAGGATTTTTCACGCCATTCGACAACTGAGCGTATTACACGCAAAAGACTTGCAATACGCAAAAGTTCAAGAGTTGTAAGCACTGCACCGGCTTCTGCACGGCGGAGTGCGTTTGTCATATTGTGTATATTGCCGAAAGCAGGAGCACCGAAACGCCCTACAAGCATATGTGCGTCAGAGGTTTCCTTTATGAGTTCGTTTGCCTCAAACAGTGCCGTTGACGGCTCAATGCTGAGTGCAAGTTCCCGTGCGTCCTCAAAAGATGTCTGTTCGGCAAGTTTTTGTAAGATTTTGTCAAGTTCAAGTGATTTAAAATTTTTATTCATTGTAGTTTTCCTTATTTAGTGCGGACCTGTTTGTAAAAGTCCAGTGAATTGAAATGGTGGTCTATTGTTTTTAAGAGAAATGTTTCGGCACAATCTGCAAACTGCATAAGCGAAACATTTGAAATACTGAAAGAAAATATTTTCTTTGGTTCTGCGTAAATGCTGTATCTCAAAGCGGTGATTGCACCCCGTGAAAGTGCCATAGCGTCAGCGTTGCCGTCAAAGCAGTTCTGACAGAGGATTTTTCCGCTGTTAAACAGAAAATACATTGTGTCTGACTCATAGCATTTACATTCATCACAGCACACAAGGTCGGGCATATATCCGGCAAGAGAGAGAATACGCATTTCATATACGGCTTTAATCATCAGCGGTGAACGCTTTTTGTTTGAAAGCATATAAAGAGAGTTGAGTATAAGGCTGAGATATTCGTCAGCCTCAGAGTTTTCGGGGATAATGTACATAGCAAGTTCGCAGAAATACTGTGCAAGAGAGAGATTTTCAATATCGGTTCTCAGGTCAAAAAAAAGTTCAAGCGGTTCTGCCTCGTCAATTATGTATTTGTCCCGCCCAAAATAAATTGAAAGGCGGGAATAGCTGAGTGACTGAGTTGCCGTACATTTTTTGCCCTTGATAAGTTTTGCCCCTTTGACAAAACAGCGGATAATGCCGTTTGAGCGTGTCAGTACGGTTATCAGCTTGTCATTTTCACCGATAGTCTGTTCTGTTAATATCAGTCCGTCTGTACTGATTTTCATATACTTCCTCCGTGCTTTGATTACGGCAGTTCTGTGCCGAAGATTTTACTTCGCAGTATGTGAGATAATCCTCAACTCTGCCAGTTGAAACAAAATTCATCCATGCCGTATTTTCGTCCATATCCCTGTATCACTCCTTGACTGCATTTTTTTATATTTTATAGATAATTATGCATTGTGAATTATGAATTATGAGTTATTTTTAATACAGCTGTGGTCATAATAATTACGCATTACGCATTACGAATTACGCATTATTATTATACTCATATATGATGGGGATATAGGATGTAAAATGTAGAAGTAAAATTGTAATTTTTTACTTTAATTTTTGTTCGCTGTTGATATAAAACTGGTAAATTATACCATATTTCAGATTTTGAAATTTATTGTTATTTCCGGTTATTGCATAAACTTATTTCGCAGACACAGACTTAACGGTAACAATAAGTATGAATGCGAATTGGTTGCGGCAGCTTGCCGCTTAGTTGTCAAAGCTGCTCTGGTCGTAGCCAAGACTGCGGAGGATTGCTTCACGGTTTCGCCAGTCCTCCTTGACTTTTACCCATATTTGAAGATTGATTTTGCAGTCAAAGAATTTTTCCATATCCTGACGGGCATAGGTGCCGATTTTTTTCAGCATACTGCCGCCTTTGCCGATGATAATTCCCTTGTGGCTGTCACGCTCACAATATATTGTTGCGTCAATGTCGATAATGTTGTTGTCAGGGCGTTCTTTCATTCGTTCAACAAAAACAGCCGAACCGTGCGGAACTTCCCTGTCAAGAAGTCTTAACAGCTTTTCACGGATAATTTCAGCGGCAATTACTCTTTCGGGCTGGTCGGTGAGTGTGTCCTCCTCGAACATATGACCGCCCTCCTGTGCAAGTGCTTTAAGCTCATCTTTGAGAGCGTCAATTCCCGAATTTGTCTGTGCGGAACACGGAACAACAGCGGAAAATTCATACATTGAAGATATTTCTGAAATCTGTTTTGCAATAACGGATTTGTCGGATAGAGTATCCATTTTATTTATTGCAAGTACGGCAGGAATGTCAAGCGAAATGAATTTTTTGATGAGTTCCTTTTCCTCGTCAGAAACTGGTTTTCCTGCCTCGACAACAAGCAGACAGGCGTCAACTCCGGCAACGGATTCGTTGACAGAACGCAGCATAAACTTGTCAAGGCTGTTGTGCGGCTTGTGAAGTCCCGGTGTATCAATAAATACAAGCTGAGTTTCCTTTTCGGTGAGAACACCCATAATTCTTGTACGGGTTGTCTGCGGCTTGTTTGAAACTATTGCTATTTTTTGCCCCAGCATTTTGTTGAGGATAGAAGATTTGCCCACATTTGGCTTGCCGACTATTGCAATAAATGCGGATTTATCGTTGTTGTTTGTCATCTGAGTTTTCCTCCGTATGTTTTTTGCTGAAAATTCCAAGAAAAAATTTCTTTATTTTTGTGGGTTCAAAAATAATGTATATTAGCGAAAAGACTGTAAGTGCGATTATTGCACCAAGGTTAAGCGGGTGTGTAACATAGAAATTATACAATGCACAAAGCCCGTCAAAATTCCAGAAAAGAATAATACCGATAATGACGGCAAAAACAGCAAGAATAAGCACGGCACCTGCCGCTGCGTCTTTTGCGTGTTTAATCAGTGTGTGATAATTCGGACTAACTTTATCACACAAATCCTCTATTGCAGTATTTACCATTTCGGCGGCAATTACTCCGCCTATCGTCAAAAGCAGAAGAATATAATCTTCCCTTGTTAAAGCAAAAAAACGCGCAAAAATAAGAACATATGTTGCAACAACAGTATGAATTCTCATATTTCGCTCGTTTTTTATGCAGTGTATTATTCCGCAGAATGCGTATTTAAAGCCACGAAAGAATGACATTATTCTTCTTCGTCTTTCATAACATAGCTTGATGAGCTTGGAAGTCCGAGAAGTGTCATAACCTTTTCTTCTTTTTCACGCATACGAAGTCTTTGCAGTCCGTTGTCCTCGTGGTCATAGCCGAGAAGATGGAGCATAGAATGTGCCGTAAGATAACCGACCTCACGCTGTAAGCTGTGGTCAAAGCGTTCAGCCTGTTCAACGGCAGTTTCCATTGAAATTACGATATCGCCGAGAATTTTTGCACCTGTTGTGGGGTCGGTGTCATATTTGCCGTTTTCGCCCATAGGAAAAGACAGGACATCTGTTACTCTGTCCTTGTTGCGATAGATAGAGTTGAGTTCCTTTATCTGCTGATTGTTTACGAGCGTTACGCTGACTTCAACCGAACCCTGAAATTCCTCCATTTTGAGTACGGCGTTGCAGCAGCGGCGAATAAGCATACGCAGACCTGTCGGAATCTTTACATCTTTTTGCTTGTTGGTGATGATTACTTTAATTTTATCCATAATATCTCTTGCCTTTCTTTATATTATTAAAATTTTATGATTTTTTGTTCTGGCTTTTTTCATAAGCGTTGTCATAAGCCTTGATGATGTCCATAACGAGCTTGTTTCGTACGACATCTTTGGAACTGAATGTGATGTTTTCGATACCGTCGATATTTTTGAGTATTCGCACGGCGTCTTTAAGACCTGAGCGTGTACCCGTAGGCAAATCAATCTGAGTGATGTCGCCCGTTATTACCATTTTGGAATTAAAGCCGAGTCGTGTCAGGAACATTTTCATCTGCTCGGGGGTTGTGTTCTGTGCCTCGTCAAGAATAATAAAGCTGTCGTCAAGCGTTCTGCCACGCATATAGGCAAGCGGTGCAACCTCGATATTCCCTCGTTCGACATATTTCTGATAGGTTTCGGCACCGAGCATATCAAAAAGAGCGTCATAAAGCGGGCGAAGGTAGGGGTCAACCTTACTTTGAAGGTCTCCCGGAAGAAATCCGAGCTTTTCGCCTGCTTCAACAGCCGGTCTTGTCAGGATAATGCGGTTTACCTGTCTTGCACGAAATGCCGTCACCGCCATCGCAACGGCAAGATAGGTTTTTCCTGTTCCGGCGGGACCGACGCCGATTGTTATGGTGTTTTTTGATATTGCGGTACAGTAGTTTTTCTGACCGAGAGTTTTTGGCTTTACGGGCTTTCCCTTTGATGTTATGCATATACAGTCGCCGGCAAGCTGGTCTATGCGTTGTTCGTTTCCCTCGTTTATGAGGGACATACAGTAACGCACATTCTGGTCGCTGAGAGCCTCGCCTCTGTTGATAAGGCTTAAAAGACTTTCAATGACCTTGACGGCTTTTGAAACATTTTCGGGTTCGCCGGTTATTTTGAGTTCGGAATCACGGCAGACGATATTCACCATATACTCGTTCTGAATAAGCTTGATGTTTTCGTCAAATGTTCCAAAAAGTGCAACAGCCTGTTCCATACGGTCAATATTCAGCGTTTGTTCTATCATTAAACCACCCTGTTATAAAATTATGTTTACATGTTTTTAACAATTAGGACAAAAATATGTAATTGAAATATAATTTTTTTTATTGTAACATAAAAATAGTTAAAAGTCACTATAATTTTTAAAATTTTTATAGTTTTTTAAGATTTTTTTCGGACTAAAATGTTATATATGGATATTTTTAATATCTGAATATGATTAAGGCATTTAAATCTCGTATTTCACCTGAAAAAATAAAGCTACGGATAAAATTATGTTCAAAATCAGTGATGTTAAATCATACGGATTCTAAATTTGTAAATGAATACGGTATTTGTATATGTTGATTATAAACCAAGAAAATTTTAGTAAGTTACATCAATTTACAAAGGCAAAAAATCAATATAGAATATGTAATAAGTATGCATATAAATTTTCAGAAACGGGAGAGTGATTTTATTTGAACAGCAAATCAAGTAAGTCGAAAATCGGAATTGCAGGAAAAATTACATCGGTAGTTCTTTCTGCGGCAATGGTAGGAACGGCATTTCTGGGACTGACGGGAACATCAATATCAGCAGACGCCGCAACAACAACATCAGCGTCAACAACAGACTACGGTCTGGCTGACACATCACAGCACGGTGTTATTCTTCACTGCTGGAACTGGTCGTACAACAATATCAAAAAGTATATGAAAGATATTGCTGCTGCCGGTTACACATCAATTCAGACTTCACCTGTAACTCAGCCTAAGGACTATTACTGGGAAGGCGTTGCATACGGTAATGTAGGTATTCCTGACGGTACCGGCGGTTATGAGGGCAACTGGTGGAAGGTATATCAGCCTGTTACAATGTCAATATGCGATAACGGACATACATGGTTCGGCACAAAGGAAGAATTCAAGGCTATGTGTGACGAGGCTGAAAAATACGGTGTAAAGGTTATCGTTGATATTGTAGCAAACCATATGGGTAATATTCAGGGCTGGAAAATCGGCGATGTCGAAACCGTTATGAGTGATATTTCAAAGCAGGTCGGAGAATTCTGGAATCCCGATATGCTGACAGATTCTTCATACTGGCACATCAGCACAAGCTGGGTACATTCAAGTGACGGACGCTTCGATGTAACACAGGGTAATATGGGTATGCCTGACCTCAACACAGGCGACAGTAAAGTTCAGCAGATGGTGCTTAACCTCCTTAAAGAGTGTATAGATTGCGGTGCTGACGGTTTTCGTTTTGACGCAGCAAAGCATATTGAAACACCTGCTGACGACCCCGCATTCGCAAGTGATTTCTGGGATGTTGTTCTCGACGGTGCAAGAGATTACTACAAACAGGTAAACGGCTATGACGGAGTTTACTTCTACGGTGAAGTTCTCAACAGAATTGACGACTCAAATGCTGAGGCTTACTACCGCAGCAAGATGTCTTTAACAGACAACTCTAAAAGTGATAATATCAGAAACAGCATAAAATATGATTCTGCCGGCGGTGCCGCAGAAACAGGTTTCAGCGGATATATAGGCGGTGACGGAACAAAGGCTGTTCTCTGGGCTGAATCTCACGATACATACATGGGCGGCGGTTCTTCCTATGATGTAAATGACAGTGATATTAAAAAGACCTGGGCTATGGTAGCTTCAAGAAAGGACTCAACAGCTTTATTCTTTGCCCGTCCGTATTATTCAAAGTATATCCTTAAAAATGATACTACGGGTTACGAATCAAGACAGACTTATGAGGAAATTCTGGCTCAGACTGACCAGACCCAGATAGGTGATGTAGGTACATTAACATGGGCTGATAAGGAAGTTGTCGAGGTCAACAGATTCCATAACTTCTTTGTAGGTCAGAGCGAAAAAATCGGTTCTTCGGGTCAGTGTGCCTATAATGTAAGAGGCGGCAAGGGTATCGTTATCTCCAAGATGGACGGTGCAGGTGCCGTAAGTATCAGCGGCACAGGTATGGCAGACGGAACCTATACAGATCAGGTTTCAGGCAATACATTTACCGTTTCAGGCGGTACGGTTAAAGGTACGGTAGGCAGTGAGGACGGTATTGCAGTTGTTTATAATCCGACAAAGCAGTATGATGACCCGAATCCTGAGGAACCGGTAGTTATTAAGATTTCGGCAGAAACGGCTGACGGTTCCACAACATTTACAGGTGATTCTGTTTCCGTTACAATGAAAACAGAAAACGCTTCTTCTGCAACCTACACAACAACAGAGGGTGCAAGCGGTTCTTTCACAGGCAGCAAGACAATTACAGTCGGCAGCAAAACCTCAGCGGGCGAAAATGTCGGCGTTACAATAACTGCCACAGCCGCTGACGGAACAAAGAAAGAAAAATCATTTATTTTTACAAAGAAAGCTCCACGCACAGGTTATCCGACACTTAGTTCAGGCGGTGTAGTATTCGATAATGCAGAATACGGCTGGTCAAAGGTTTATGCCTATGTTTATAACGCTCAGGGCAACAATGGTTCCTGGCCGGGTGAAGCTATGACAGAGGTTGACGGTGACTACTATACTTATGAAATCCCGTCTGATTTTACAGGCACGGTTAATGTTATTTTTAGTAACGGTTCAGGCACACAGATTCCGGGTGCTAATCAGCCGGGACTTGAAATGGCTGTAACAGACAAGAAACTGTTTGTGGGCGGAGCACTTACAGACCTCCCCGAAACACCTGTTGATGAATTGAAGGTGAGTCTTTCGAGTTCCTCATCTTCTGTTGAAGTTGGTGATACTGTTACTCTTACCGCAACAGCGACAAATAATAATGGCGGTGTTACATATCAGTTCAGTTCTTCTGACGGCACTGTAATTCGCTCTTACGATTCATCTGCTTCATGCACATGGACTCCGACAAAAGCAGGTACATATACAATAACCGTAAACGCAAAGGATTCTTCATCAACTGCATCGGATACAACAAAAATTACCGTTAAAGAGAAAGTAACGACTCTTGAAAACAACTCAACAATGAGTAAAACAACAATCAATTACGGTGATGCACTGACTATTACAGGCAAAGCAACCGGTGGTACTTCACCTTATAAGTACACATTCCTCTGCAAACATTCAACAGCAAGTTCGTGGACAACCCTTAC
>JBJFIB010000093.1:0-2539 GCA_051894195.1 Acutalibacteraceae bacterium | reverse complement strand
TATAAATAAAAATCAGATTTTTGCAAGTGCCTGTTCAACATCAGCGATAATGTCGTCAATATATTCAATACCTACTGACATTCTGATAAGGTTAGGTGTTACGCCGCAGTCAGCAAGCTGTTGGTCGTTAAGCTGACGGTGTGTTGTGCTTGCGGGGTGCAGAACGCTTGTACGAGCGTCGGCAACATGTACAACGAGATTTGCAAGTTTAAGGCTGTCCATAAACTTCATAGCAGCCTCTCTGCCACCCTTTACGCCGAATGAAATTACACCACAGCAGCCGTTTGGCATATATTTCTTTACACGCTCATAATACTTGTTGCTTTCAAGTCCGGGATAATTTATCCATTCAACTTTGTCACTCTTTTCAAGGTATTTTGCAAGAGTAAGAGCGTTTGAACAGTGGCGTTCCATACGCAAAAACAGTGTTTCAAGTCCGAGATTGAGCAGAAAGGCATTTTGCGGACTTTGCTGAGCTCCATAATCACGCATAAGATGTGTCATAGCTTTGGTTATATATGCGGCTTTACCGAATTTCTCACTGTAAATTACACCGTGGTATGACTCGTCAGGCTCGGTAAATGCAGGGAATTTTCCGTTTGTCCAGTCAAAATTACCGCTGTCAACGATAACTCCGCCGAGTGCGGCTGCGTGACCGTCCATATATTTTGAGGTTGAGTGAGTTACAATGTCTGCACCCCATTCAAACGGTCTGAAATTGACAGGTGTCGGGAATGTATTGTCAACTATAAGCGGTACGCCGTGTCTGTGTGCAACGGTTGCATAAAGCTCTACATCGGCAACATCAAGCGACGGATTAGAAACGCTCTCGATAAATGCACACTTTGTGTTATCCTGAAAAGCCGCCTCAATTTCTTCTTCTGTTGCGTCAGGCTTAACGAATGTAAAGTCAATTCCGAGTTCACGGAGCGACTTATTGAAAAGATTGAATGTACCGCCGTAAATTGCACTTGCACATACAACATGGTCGCCTGCGTGACAGATATTTGTAACTGACATCATACTTGCAGCCTGACCTGACGCTGTAAGCATTGCACCTACGCCGCCTTCAAGAGCGGCAATTTTTGCAGCAACGGCACTGAGTGTCGGGTTTGACAGACGGGTATAAAAGAAACCGTCTTCTTCAAGGTCAAAAAGTTTTCCGAGAGTTGCGGCAGAATCGTATTTATATGTTGTACTCTGCACAATCGGAACAATACGGGGTTCGCCGTTTTTTGGCTCATAGCCTGCCTGTACGCATTTTGTGTTGATATGGTAGTCCATTTCAATTCTCCTTTATATCATTATAAATTTTTATAACATCAGCTGACACCTCAGCAACAGGTCGTGCGGCGTCAACGATTTTTATGTTTTCGGTGTCTTTTAAAAGTTCAAAAACATCAAAAAATCTTTTTCGTATTTTTTCGAGAACGGCTTTATTTTCATAAATTTCTCTTTCAAGGCGGTTTTTTGCTATCCGTTCATCGCAAAGGCTTGTATCGACATCAAGAAAAATGCAAATATCGGGTTTGAGAATTTCCTCACATTCAAGATTCATCTTCATAACCCATTCGAGATTTGCGTCAATACCCTGATATGCAAAAGACGAATAATAATATCTGTCGCACACAACATCAATGCCCTTATCCAGAAACTGCTTAATGCCGTTTTTTTCGTTTATGTTATGAAAAATTCTGTCCGTCAGAAATAATGCCGACATTTCGTAAGCGTCACGCTTCTGAAATCCGCCGAGTGCGTCACGGATAATTCCGCCGACAGATGAAAATGTAGGTTCTGCCGTCTGAAAAACAGTTCGTCCGTCTTTTTGCATTTGCTGTACAAGAAGATTTATCTGAGTACCCTTGCCCGAACCGTCAAGTCCCTCAAAAACAATAAATTTGCCTTTTTTATTCATCATAAAAATTCTCTTTCTTTCAAAAATACTAAAATCATTATACACTTATATCATTATTTCTACAAGCCTTAAACGCAAAAATCCCCTGACGGATTTCTCCGACAAGGGATAATTATGTATTGTTTGTTTTATAGCTTACATTTGCTTTCTGAATTCAAACATTCCCTCGTTACCGTCACCGATAAAATCTTCCGGAGTATCAGGCATAGGGTGTTTTTCGTTGAAAAACTCAACAATATGAAATCCACATACATTCACATAAAAATGAATATTCCTTTTATCGAAATAAGGTGTACAGGTTTCCCAAACCTTAGTTTTTGGGTGTAATTTTTCAATTTTAAACCAAATAGCTTTACCTATTCCCTTACTTTGTATGCCGCATTTAACAAAGAGTAAATCAAGATGATTACATTGTGTTTTTTCGTCAATTACAACAACAGCACCGCCAACCATTTCACCGTCAACAACAGCTTTATATGCAATCGAACCTTTTGCTTTCAAAGAATTGTCAATATCTCTTTCGGGGAGAACTGTTTTATCTGTTTTACCGAATTTATCCTCAAAGCCTTTTTGAAAAGCCTCTTGTGCAGTCGCTTTATATTCTTTCAAATCAATATCCTTAAC
>JBJFIB010000092.1:0-12707 GCA_051894195.1 Acutalibacteraceae bacterium | reverse complement strand
AGGCATTACTGACTTTTTTCAGCAGTTCAATATCGCCGCATTCACTTCCAAAGCATATTTCGTCAACACAGCCGAGTGCGTTCAGAATATAAATACCGCCAAGTGCAAACCTTTCGGCATTTGCACACGAGAATGATACAGGCATTTCAACAACAAGGTCAGCACCGTTTAAAAGTGCGGTTTTTGTTCTTTGCCATTTATTGAATACGGCAAAATCCCCACGCTGAGTAAAATTACCGCTCATACAGGCGACAATGTGTGTTGCACCGTTTTTTCGCATATATTCAAGCATAAGTTTATGACCGTTATGAAACGGATTATATTCGCATATTACAGATGATATTTTCATCTCCACACTCCACTCTATACACTTAACACTCATATTTATTTTGTCTTATTATTAAAAAATTACGCATTATTGACAAAAAAATATTGAATTTATTTTGCCTTTGTATTATTATTATAAATATAAAATGCATTTTTTGCAATAAAAAACAGGAGGATAATCATAAATGAAAGTATTGGTAATCAATGCAGGAAGTTCATCAATGAAATATCAGCTCATTGATATGACAGATGAAAGCGTTCTTGCAAAAGGAATATGCGAAAGAATAGGAGCAGGCGGACATTTCAAGCATAAGACAGGCGACGGCAGATCTTTTGAAACAGATGTCATTATGGACAATCATACAGAGGCGTTTATTCAGATTAAGAACGCACTTCTTGACGATAAGTACGGCGTAATCAAGGATTTGTCAGAAGTTTCAGCAGTAGGTCACCGTATTGTGCAGGGCGGCTCAATTTTCAGCGAGTCAACACTCATTGACGAAAAGGTTATCGAGGGCATAGAAAGCCTTATTCCGCTTGCACCGCTTCACAATCAGGCTCATGTTCAGGGTATCAGAGCTTGTATGGAGGTATTCGGAAAAGATGTTCCTGAGGTTGCAGTATTCGACACATCATTCCACTCAACAATGCCGCCAAAGGCTTATATGTATCCTATCCCGTATGAATATTACGAAAAATACGCTATCCGCAGATACGGTTTTCACGGAACATCACACAGATATGTTTCACACCGTTGTGCAGAGCTTATGGGCAAGGATATAAAAGACCTCAAAATCATCACCTGTCACCTTGGCAACGGTTCTTCAATCACTGCTATTGACGGCGGAAAGGTAATCGACACAAGTATGGGACTTACTCCGCTTGACGGTTTCCTTATGGGAACAAGAACAGGCAGTCTTGACCCGTCAATCGTTACATTTATTGCAGAAAAAGAAAAACTTTCTCCTGCTGAAATGGACTACATTCTCAACAAGAAGTCAGGTTTCCTCGGAATTTCAGGCGTTTCGTCAGATGACCGTGATGTTTCTGCCGCTGCCGAACAGGGCAACGAAAGAGCAAAACTCGCTATCGAAATGCTTGAATACGAAATCCTTAAATTTATCGGCAGCTATATTGCAGCACTCGGCGGCTGTGACGCTATTGTATTTACCGCAGGTATCGGTGAAAACCAGTATTCACACAGAGAGGCTGTATGTCATCAGATGAAGTATTATGGCGTTGAGATTGACGACGAACTCAACAAAAATACAATTCACGGTGCTGAGGCAAAAATTTCAACACCAAACTCAAAGATTGATGTATTTGTTATTCCTACAAACGAAGAACTCGTAATCGCAAGAGATACAATGTCACTTGTAGAAAACAAGTAATTTAATCTTAAAATTTACATAAAAATTCCGCAGAGAAGTCATTAACAACTCTCTGCGGTTTTTTTGTTTGATAAAGTTACAATATAAATAATGTTATTTCAGCGGAAAAATTAACGGTTCACACAACTCCACACTCCACTCTCTTAACAACTCCACTCTTCACTCTCCACTCTCCACACTGTTTTTCGGGTTTACATGAACCATACAGTGTTTTACGGTAGGGAATGTCTGTTCAATAGATGTATGTACATCTTCGGCAATCTGATGTGCCTGTGTAAGTGTAATGTTACCGTCAGCGGAAATGTCAACATCAACATAGATTTTTGTGCCGAAAAGACGGGTTTTGAGGTCGTCAATGCCTTCAACGCCGTCTTGCTTACGAATTACATCTGCTATCTTGTCAACGGTTTCTTTGTCGCAGGATTTGTCAATCATCTTGTCTATTGCGTCCTTGAAAATATCAAAAGCCGCCTTAACGATAAACAGGCAGATAACAACGCTTGCGATAGGGTCAAGAATAGGGAAGCCGAGCCTTGCACCGAGAATACCGATAAATGCACCGATTGACGAAAGTGCGTCAGAGCGGTGATGCCATGCGTCAGCCATCAATGCACCCGAATTTATCTTTTTTGCGGCGGCTCTTGTGTACCAGAACATCCATTCTTTTACGGCGATTGAAACTACTGCGGCGATAAGTGCAAGCATACCCGGAATTTCAAGGTTTTCATAATTTCCGCCGAATATTTTGTCAAGACCGCTTATTCCTATGCCTATGCCTGTTTCGGCAAGAATTACGGCAAGAATGATTGAGGCGACACATTCCAGTCGTTCGTGACCGTACTGATGTTCGTTGTCGGCTTTTTTTGCGGAAATGTTTACGCCGATTATTACAATGAATGTACTGAAAACATCAGACGCAGAGTGAATAGCGTCGGAAATCATCGCACCCGATGCGGCAAAAATACCGGCAATAAGTTTAAATAACGACAAAGTAACATTTACAATAATGCTTACTACCGATACACGCATAGCGATTTTTTTGTCTTTTTTTGTAATTTCGTCAATTACAGCAGAATTATCGTTGTTCATAAAAATTTCTCCTATATAAATTTTATTGTTTTACGGTAAAAAAATACATCTGCGGAGCAGTTTTAAAATCGCTGTCCCGCAGATGTAAAAATTCACCCGCTGCCAAAAGGCCCGACATAAAAATGTCTGTATAAGTTTCGTTTCAGATATTTTAATATATTTATATCTGTTTGTCAATAAAAAATTTTAAAAAATCAGAACAAAATAATATCACCGGAGATAATATTTCCGTAAAGTTGTAATGGCTGAGTATTTGAGAAAGGATTTGTTATTGTAAGTACGGTGTTTTTTCCCTCGACATCTTTTTTAAGAGGGTCGATTGAAATGATGGTTGCTGTTTTTGTCCATGTTGCGTGACCCTGAGGATATTCCAGAGAATAAACTTCATTTTTTTCTATTTTATAATTTCCTGTTTTTGTTATAGTTTGGTTATGATTATTGCATTTCATTTCAAAGGAATATTTTCCGTCTGTACCAAAGGCAAAGGTATAGGTTGCGGAGTCTTCTTTATGGCAGACGGGACATTCAAGTCCACTGCGTGACCATACGGCAGGAGTGTCAGCGTCGGTTGCGGCACTTATGACATCAGACAGGTTGCTGAGTTTTTTGAGTATTGCGGAAACATCTTTATAATCTTTGATTTCATCATATTCATCAAGTGCTTTCTTATATTCCATATTTTCGTAATAGTTGTTTGCACTTCTGTAACGGCACTCGTTAATCATTGTTTTTGAGTCGGAATAATCACCAAGATATACAAACTCCTTATAAGCCTCGTCGAATTTTCTGCGGTTCATATTTTGGACAGCGTCATTATAAATATTTTCGTAAGTCGCTTCAAGCCTTTTTTCGCAGTCGAGATATTCGGGAATCTGAGCATAAATATTGGCGGCATTCATATAATCCTTATTTTTGTAATATTCCTCAGCAAGTTCATATTCTGTATTATAATATTTTTGTTTTGCGTCAGAATAATTTTCAATGCTTTTGTAGAGCTTTGCAGCCTGTTCTTTGTCGTTATTGTAGTAAAGAACGGTTGCCTTTTTGTATATTGCCTCATTGAGAAGCTCCTTGCTGTCGAGGAAGTTGCCCATATCGGTAAAACGGCTGATAGCGGTGTCATATTCGGCATTACTGAGAGCCTGTTTTGCCTGAAAATATGAAATATACGGCATACCAAACTTATAGCCAAGAAATACTATGCCCAGAACAGCGACAAGAACAATCAGCAGAATAATAAGTTTTTTGGTTTTTTTGCGATTTTTTTGTTTTTTGAGTTGTTTTTCATATTCTTGATGACGGCGTTTGAATTCTTCCTTTTGCTGTTCTTTTTCGAGTTTCAGCTTTTCTTCGGATTCTCTTTTTGCCTTTTCAATCTGTTCTTTACGGAGCCTGTCTTTTTCTTCAAGTTTTTCTTTTGAAACATTATCTTTCAGCCATTGTTGAGAAACTTTGCAGCCGGAGCATTTTTCCTCATCATTCCAGTTAAGACAGCCGCAGGCACACATCCAGTGCGAGTCCTCAAAGACAGGCTGAAAAATCAGCTTTGAGCCGTCAATATCGTTTTCCGCACACAATTCCATAAAATCGGCGTTAAGATGTCCCTGAACGGAAAAGATGTTTTTCTGTTCAAGATTTACCGTGAATTTTGTGGCATCAGTGTTGTACCATATTTCGTTGTCGGTAGTTGTTGCAGATTTAAGTATAAATTCAATATTTCGTGTTTCTTTGTTTTTTACAGGAACTTTGAATGTCAGACCAAATTCTTCGTTTCGTTTTATGTCCAGATCAGAGTATTTATAGTCTATTATGTAGTCAATCGGATTGTGAATACTGTTGTAGCAGATTATATCGACTGTAATTTCCTTTATCGGCTCAGGTTGGACATTGAGAAATTTTGCAGCGGCAAAGAGTTCGCCTGTTTCGGTGTTGAGAATAAGCTGAGTTGAACATAGTGTGACGGGTGAGCCATAGAACCATAGGTGTATTTTTTTTTCTTCGAGTATTTTGTATGTTTCGTCCTGCATAATTTCACCTCTTGTTACATTTTTAATAATTTGTTAATAATATTTTAATACTAATCAGCATTTTTGTCAAGTAAAATAATAATTATATGCAAAATTGTACAAGTTTAATAATGTTTTGACTGCAATTTGAAAAACCTGAATTATTTTACAAAAGTAAGTTGAAAAAACAAATATATTTATTTATAATATAATGAGAAAAAATTTTTGAAAGGTGGACAGGGGATTATCCCGTAAAAATGGATATAAGGAAAATTAAATCACAGCAAATTACCGACGCCGTAAAAAAGCTGTATATGGATATGAATTATTTTATCGGAGAAGATATTCTCAACGCACTCAACAAAGCCGAACAGAACGAAACCTCACCGACAGGCAAAAGCGTTCTGTCACAGCTTATCGAAAACCATAAAATTGCCGCTGAGGAGGAAGTGCCGATTTGTCAGGATACAGGTATGGCAGTGCTTTTTGTTGAATATGGCGACAAGGTTGTAATTGAGGACGGAAGTTTTGAGGACGCAGTGCAGGAGGGCGTAAGACGGGCATATATTGACGGCTATCTCCGCAAGTCTGTTGTAAGCGACCCTGTTTTCGACAGGATAAACACAAAGGACAACACTCCGGCAATCATTTATACGGAAATTGTCAGTGGCGACAAAATAAAAATTCTCGGCGGCTGTAAGGGCTTTGGCAGTGAGAATATGTCATCAATAAAAATGCTCACACCGTCTGCCGGTATAGACGGCGTAAAAAAATTCATACTCGATACCGTAAAATATGCAGGTCCTAACCCATGTCCGCCGATTGTTGTAGGTGTGGGAATAGGCGGCACATTTGAAAAAGCCGCTATGCTTGCAAAAAAAGCCACTCTCCGTCCGATTGATACAAAAAATCCCGATTCACGATATGCACAGCTTGAAGATGAAATGCTTGAAGAAATCAACAAAATGGGATTCGGACCTGCCGGACTTGGCGGAAAAAATACCGCACTCGGCGTAAACATAGAAACTTTCCCGACGCATATTGCCGGAATGCCCGTTGCCGTTAATATCTGCTGTCATGCGGCAAGGCACAAGGAAATTACAATATGAGGTGACGAAAATGAAAAGAATAACACTTCCGCTTACTGACGAAACAATCAGGGATTTACACGCCGGCGACAGCGTACTTATAACCGGTTCAATGCTTACCGGTCGTGACGCCGCACACAAGCGTCTGTATGAACTCATCGAAAAGGGCGAGCCGCTTCCCGTTGACATAGACGGCGAAGTTATATATTATGTAGGTCCTGCACCTGCAAAGCCCGGACATGCCGTAGGTCCTGCCGGTCCTACTTCAAGCTATCGTATGGATAAATACACTCCTGCACTGCTTGACAGAGGTCTTAAAGGTATGATAGGCAAGGGTGCAAGAAGTCAGGAAGTAATAGATTCAATGGTGAAAAACGGCGTTGTCTATTTTGGTGCAATAGGCGGTGCTGCGGCACTTATTTCAAAAAGCATAAAAAAGGTGGAAACCCTTGCCTATGAGGATTTAGGCACAGAGGCAATCTATCGTTTTTATGTTGAGGATTTTCCTGCGATAGTCGTTATTGACTCCTACGGAAAAAGCGTTCTTGTAAAATAAATAATTATACAAAGTTTCCTCCGTGTCTGCGGGGGAAATTTCATTTAAGAGAAATATTTTTTAAAATTAGTTTAAATGACTTTTTTTAAGCGAATTTTTATGATATAATAGATAACTGATTTGGAATTGACCGAAACATAATTCTGATAAAATAAACCGAATAGGGTGAAGATACTTGAAAGAAGAAAAATACGAAAAAGGCAGTGACATAATTGCAGGAAGAAATCCTGTAAGTGAGGCACTTCGTTCAGGCAGAGCGATTGAATCCGTGCTTATTGCAAAAGGCGAGCTTTCGGGTTCGATAAAGGTCATTGTCGCAAAGGCTAAGGAAAAGCATATCCCGATAAAAGAGGTTGACTCAAAAAAACTTGATTTTCTTTGCGGCGGTGCCGTTCATCAGGGAGTAGCGGCTCTTGCGGCAATAAAGGAATACTCAACCGTTGACGATATTTTCGCTCTTGCCGAAAGCAGAAACGAAAAGCCGTTTATCATAGTTCTTGACGAAATCGAGGACCCGCACAATCTCGGTGCAATAATCCGTACAGCCGAATGTGCCGGTGCACACGGAATAATAATCCCGAAACGCCGTGCCGCAGGACTAAGCTATGCAGTAGGCAAAGCCTCAGCCGGTGCTTATGAATATATGCCTGTTGCAAGGGTGACGAATATCCCTAATGCAATAGACGAGCTGAAAGAGCGTGGCTGTTGGATTTACGGTGCAGATATGAATGGTGAAACATATTGCTCAAATGATTTAAGCGGAGCGTGTGCGTTGGTAATAGGTTCTGAGGGAAACGGTCTTGGCAGGCTTGTGCGTGAAAAATGTGATGTAATTCTTTCAGTGCCAATGTGCGGAAAGATAAATTCACTCAATGCGTCCGTTGCCGCAGGTATATTGATGTATGAGTTTACACGACAGCGTCTTGGAATCAAAGCAAAGTAAACGGGAGGTTAAGAAATATGTCCGAAAATAATTCACCAAAATCTCCGAGAACAAACTCAGAAGTATCGCCGATAAGAAATCTTTTCCGCAAAAACGATACAGCCGTTGTTAATGCCGACAGCGTTTCAAAAAATCTGGAAAACAAGGCTGAACCGTCAGATACGAAAAAGCCGTTGGATAATAAAGAAAATATAAAAAATTCAGACCCCGAAAAACAAAAACCCGCAGTTAAATCCGAGCCTGAAATAAAAGATAAATCCGAAAAAAAGCCTGAGCCAAAACAGGAAGTTAAATCCGAGCCAAAATCAGAAACAAAAACGGAAGAAAAAACCGAAAAGGAAACTTCCGACGAAAAAAAGGATAACGCAAAATCGGAACAAGAACCCGAACCGTCGAAAACAGTATCCGATAAAGAAGAAGTAAAATTAAAAGAAAATACTCCCGAAGAAAAGGCAGAAGCTGTTGAAAATAATTCTGATGAACCCGAAAAAATCAAAAAACAGTCGCCTTTTTCAAAGCTGAAATCAAAAATCAAAGACATAATTATGTCAATGAAACAGCCTGAGGAAGAAAGCGAACCGCAGATTGAGGATATTTTTTCTTCAACCGGAAATTTCGTGCGTGAAAAAAACGCCGACCCGTTGGACGCTGACGCAGAATATAAAGAGAATGTAATCTATACTGCACCAAAAGAGGAAACAAAACACTCTGATGACAGCGTTATTTCAGTCGGTGATGTCGTAAAGGTGGCGAGTAAAAATACAAAAACTGAAAAACCTGTAAACGACAAAAATGACAGGGACATTACCGAAATTCTGAATTCGGACAGGACAGAGAAAATTACAGCAAAACCAAAAACCGATAAATCGGAAACCAACGAAAAATCAACATCTCAGCCTGAAAATACACCGAAAAACAAGACTGAAATCAAAAGCGACAAAACAAAAAATCCACAGTCTGTAAATCCGTCTGAACCGAAAAATCCTGTCGCAAAGCCACAGCAAAGCAATAACAATGACAAAATCACCGTTCAGAAACAGCCGGCACAGAATGTTCAGAACGATAAATCAGTTCAAAAGCCGGTTTTACAAAATGTAAGTGCCGCTATAAAGTCAGAACCGACAAAACAATCAGCTGACAGCACAGCGGCAAATAAAGAAGAAACCGCAAATAACACTAAACAGCCGTATAATTCCGATAAACAGGTAATTCCCGATAACAAAGTGCAAAATATTAAAAAGCCTGTTGAGGCTCATTCTTCAAAGACGGAAGAAAAACCAAAAACTCCTGTTGAAATCACCAAGCCGACTGTAAGTACCGCCGTTGCCGTACATTCAGCCGAAAACAAGGTTATCGCACAGCCAAAGCCGAAAAATACCGACAACAGCACCCAAACTCCAAAATCTGAGGAACACATTACCCGACATTCAGATAATACCCCAAAACCAATAAATGAAAAGTCGAAAAATGATGTTCTTCAAAAACAAAATGCGGTAAATACTCAGAAATTACCAAAAACTGATGTTTCAGATACAAACAGGAAAAATACTCCCGAAACACACGAGCAAAAGCCGATTAACAATACATCAAAGATTGACGGCGACGACGGTATAAAAATTCTTCCGTGGACACCGAAAAAAGATGTTCCCGAACAAAAACCAACCGTCAAAGCTCCCGATACAAAGGGCAAGGATTTGTCAGAGGGCAGTACGGAAATTTTAATCTATCATTACAACAAGACCGAGCCTTTTGTTGTTATGGCAGGCAAGTTCACGAAAACACTCAAAAGCGAATATGAATATGTAAGAAAATTCAACAGCACTCCGCTTGATGACAGTGCGTCTGAAAAGCCGACAAATATATCTTCATCAGTTATAGAAAAATCAGTCCCGAAAAATACTCAGCAGACTAAATCTGTCACAAACAGCAATACAACAATCGGTAAAACTCCTGACATCAAGCTGATTGATAACAGCAAAAAGCAGCCAACGGAAAAGCACAACACTTCATCTGTTCCTCAGAATACAAAAAATATTCAGAATACTGCAAAGCCTGTTCAGCGTGAAAACAAACCTTCACAAAGCACCGCACAAAACCGCACTGTAAAACCGACACCACAGATTTCTGAGGTTAAAAAGCCGGTTTCAGCGGATAAGAATACACCGCAGATTTCTGACATAAAAAAACCGACCGAACAGAACACCGCCAAAAAATCTGCCGCCAAAAAACCCAAAAAGCCAAAGAAAAATTATAATTTCAGAAATATTTTCAGCGGCGAGGAAGAATATGACCCCGAAGATGTCGAAAAAATTCCGGTTAAAAAGCCGCAGCTTGACGATTATACAAACGAAAAGGACAGCGAAACAATCCGAACCGAGATAGCCGAAAATTTCCGCCATGTCTTTACAAGAACCGCAATTCTTTTTGTTACAACGATTTTATCTGTTATTGTTTCGATTGTTGCACAGTGCGTGCCGTCGCTTTTCAATCAGTCATTCCGCAACGGCTGGCTTGTCTATGCAATCATCAATTTCCTGCTTTTCAGCGTTTCGGTTGTTGTAAGCCGTGTGCCGATTGTAAACGGTATAATGCCGCTCAGACATTTCAAGGGCAATTCTGATACGGCAATAGCGGTAGCGTCCTTTGCGGTTGCGATACAGTCGATTGTAGCACTGTTTTCACCGCATATCTTTGTTGACGGAACACTGTACATATATTCATCACTTGTAATTCTTGCATTGTTCCTTAACAGTCTGGGCAAGATGTTTATAATACTCAGAACCTACAATAACTTCCGTTTTCTCTCAAAACCTCGTCCGAAATATGCAGGAAAAATTTATACCGATATAAGAAATGCAGAAAAAATTTCCTCAGGACTTCCGTCAAAAAAGCCGATAATCGCTTATACAAAAAAGTCAAAATTTATGAGCAATTTCTTGCAGCTTTCCTATGCACCTGACCCGAGTGAAGACGCCGCCGCAAAAATTGCACCTTATGCGGCATTGATGTCGTTGATTTGCGGAATTCTGTACGGTGTAATGACAATGAATTTTGCCGGTGCGGTTTCGTCATTTGCACTTTCAGCCTGCATAACCGTACCTATATGTTCACTTCTTGCGGTAAATATTCCGCTGAAAAGACTATGCCACAACTCAATCAAAGGCGGTGCTATGGTAACAAGCTATGAAACCGTAAAGCAGTTCTGTGACACAAATGTCGTAATGATTGATTCATCACAGCTTTATCCGCCGGGAACTGTAACACTCAGCGGCATAAAAGCATTCAAAGAGAGCAGAATAAATGACGCAATAACAGCCGGTGCGGCAATTATGTTTGCAGTTGACGGCACAATGAGCTATATTTTTGAAAATATTATTCAGGACAGAAAGGATATTCTCCCGAAAGTAGAAAGCGTAATCTATGAGGACGGTATGGGTTTGGTCGGTTGGATTAACGGTCAGCGTGTCCTTATCGGAAACCGTCGTCTGCTTGAATCACACAACATTACTCCGCCTGAAAAATCAATCGAGGATAAATATCTCAATATGGGCAATCAGGTAATGTACATTTCAATGAGCGGCGAGCTTGTCGCTATGTTTATACTGTCCTACAATGCTGACAGAGAGATTATGCACGAACTCAGAAATCTTGAAGATAACGGCGTCAGCTTTGCGATAAGAACCGTTGACCCGAATATCACTCAGCAGAGTATAGCAGAAAAATTCTGTCTGTTCTTCCGCTGTATAAAGATACTCCCGACAAGTCTTGGAAATATATGTCACGAGGCTACATCGTCAGTTGACGACAAGTCGAGGGCATATCTTGTAACACGGGGAAAAATTGCGTCGTTTGCAAGAGCCGTTTCGGGCTGTATAAGAATAAAGTCAAATATCACACTTTCAATTATAATTCAGTATATTGCGGTAATTCTTGGATTGCTGATTGTAACCTTAATTTCGTTTATTTCAGGCTTTGAAAAGCTCGGCTGTCTTGAAATGCTGCTCTATATAGGTTTCTGGGCGGCGGCGACAATAATTATTCCGCTTATCAAAAAATAACAGGAAAGGAAAATCAACAATGAAAATTGCACCATCACTTCTTGCATGTGACTTCTCAAAAATGGGGGAGGAAATCCAAAAAATCGACAAGGCAGGAGCGGATATGGTTCACCTTGATGTAATGGACGGACATTTTGTGCCGAACCTCACGATAGGTCCTGCAATAATAAAATCCATACGCCCTTATACAAAGCTTCCGTTTGATGTACATCTTATGATTGACTATCCGCTGGACTATATAGACGCCTTTGCCGACGCCGGTGCCGACATTATCACATTTCATATTGAGTCAATGTCCGACCCGAATCTCACCATTCAGAAAATCCACGACAGAGGACTTAAAGCAGGTCTTGTAATCAAGCCCGGAACACCTGCCGAAATGGTTTATCCTTATCTTGACAAGCTGTATATGGTGCTTGTAATGACTGTTGAACCCGGTTTTGGCGGACAGGAATTTATGGAAGATATGATGCCGAAAGTTACCGCCATAAAAGCCGAATGTAAAAAAAGAGGACTTGATGTTCTCATTGAGGCTGACGGCGGAATTTCCGAAAAAACAATCTCAGCCGCCGCAAAAGCAGGCGTTGACATCAGCGTTTCAGGCACAGGCGTATTCAAAGCCGACGACACCGCCGCCGCCATAAAAACACTTAAAAAGAGTGGAGAGTGGAGAGTGGAGAGTGGAGTTGTGTAAGCCACAAATATATCTGCTGATTTTTAAAATAATAATTCAATGATTTCTGTCCGTGATGAAAATATCACGGGCAGTTTTTTTATTTGTAATTATTTATAAATGTAATTATAATAAACTAACAGTGAGTCACGCCATTAGCGTGTAGCGTTTTTAAAAATATTTGTAGCGTTTTTTTATTGATTTGTAGCACTTTTTAAAGGATTTGTAGCGTTTTTTTGATGATTTGTAGCGTTTTTTAAAGGTGGCTTATATGCTCCAAAGCCGCATAAATACTGGGGTTTTTGAATAATAAATATAAATATGTAGCACTTTTTTTTAATTTCTTATACAAGAAAAAAATAAAAAATAATCTTATTATATATAGAGATACTCAAAAAACGCAAGAAGTGCTACAAAATCGCTGAAAGCCGCATAAATACTGACTTTTTCGTGTAGCACTTCTTTTTCGGAAGTGCTACATGGTGCTACAAAAGCCTTAGAAGTGCTACATAAATAATTGCATACATAATTAACCCGACTGTTTGATGAATTAGCGTAGCAAATTTGTCGGATAAG
>JBJFIB010000091.1:0-12724 GCA_051894195.1 Acutalibacteraceae bacterium | reverse complement strand
AAAACAAAGTTCAAAGCGTCAGTTTGTATCGAAAGCCACGACAATAAGCCTTGTGTTGTTGTGCGATATAATGACGCACTTTACAGCAAAGAGCTTATGCAGACTCTTGCAAAATCAATCCTCAACTCAACAAAGCATATTGTTGAAAATCCGAGCGGCAAAATCAGGAATGTTTCTATGCTTGACAGTGAACAAATAACCGAACTCAAAGTTTTTTCGTCAACACTTATTGCACCTGTTGAAAATGAAGTCCTCCACAGAATATTCGAGAAACAGGCAGAAAAAACACCCGACAGAAAAGCCATTGTTGCCGACGACAGAACTCTTACATACAGCGAACTTGACCGCCTTGCAAACATCACCGCAAACGAACTTATCGCAAGAGGTTTCAGAAAAGGCGGAAAGGCTGTTGTACTTCTCAGCAGAACATCAAAGATTTTCACGACGATTTTTGGTATTCTCAAAGCCGGCGGTGCATTTATCCCGACCTGTCCCGACTATCCGAAAGAGAGAATAGAGAGCATTATCGAGGACAGCGAGGCTGATTTTGTCATAACTGAGGGCGAACTCCTTGATGTTTACGACAAAACAACAGATGTCGATACACTTTTGTCGGGCAGTAACTCGGAAACCCCTAATGTTGAAGTCAGTCCTGAGGATTTGGCATATCTCATTTATACATCAGGTTCAACAGGCAAGCCAAAGGGCGTAATGCTCCGACACAAAGGCATTTCCAACTACATAACATACAGCGACGCAAATATCCATGTAAAGAACATTGTTGACAACTGTACAGCCTACGGTTCTGTAACAACTGTTTCATTCGATATGTCGCTGAAAGAAACCGTACTGTCACTGTGCAACGGCTTGACGCTTGTTTTTGCAAGTGATGAACAGACAACGAATCCTGTTTCCCTTGCAAGATTACTGAAAGAAAACAATGTTGATGTATTCAATTCAACACCGTCAAGACTTTTGCAGTATATGGAGCTTGATGAATTTGTTGAGGCTATGAAAAACTGCAAGGTTATACTCTCAGGCGGTGAAAAATATCCCGATAAACTGCTTAAACTCCTGCGTGAAAAGACCGATGCAAAAATCCTCAACACCTACGGACCTACTGAAATTACCGTTTCATCTAACTGCAAGGATTTGACAAATGCCTGTGAAATTTCAATCGGCAAGCCGCTGATGAACTATATTGAACACATTGTCGATACTGACGGAAACTTAATTCCTGTCGGAGTTGTCGGAGAACTTCTGATTTCAGGCTGTGGCGTTGCACTCGGATATAACAAACTCCCACAGCAGACGGAAAAAGCGTTTATTGAGTACAACGGCGAAAGAACCTATCGTTCAGGCGACTATGCAAAGTGGACAAAGAACGGCGATGTTATAATTCTCGGCAGAACCGACAATCAGGTTAAGCTGAGAGGTCTTAGAATAGAACTCGGCGAAATTGAAAAATGCCTGTCCAATATCAGCGGTATAAAGAGTGCTGTTGCACTTATCCGAAAGGTAAACAAGTCAGACGCAATATGTGCATATTATACGGCTGAAACTCAGCTTGACGAGGAATATATAAGAAACGAACTGAAAAAGACACTGACGGATTATATGATTCCGACAGCCTATGTTCAGCTTGATTCTATGCCGCTTACACCTAACGGCAAAATCAATACGAAACTCTTGCCGGAACCTGTTGTTGCCGACAAGAACAGCGGACTTGAACCGTCAACTCAGCTTGAAAGAAAGCTGTGCGATATTTTCGCAAAGGTTCTTGAACTCGACAAGGTTTATGCAGACGATAATTTCTTTGATATAGGCGGCAGTTCGCTCACCGTAACAAGAGTAATTATCCTTGCAAACAAGGCTGACATAGAAATTTCCTACGGTGATGTTTTTGCAAATCCTACACCAAAATCTCTTGCAAAACTGCTTGACAAGGACAACACAAATGATGAATTTGAGGATTTAAGCAAATTTGACTACACGGATATCGACAATCTGTTGAAGAATAATAATCTTGACAGCTTTAAAAACGGCGAAATGCAGGAGATAGGCGATGTACTTCTCACAGGTGCGGCTGGTTTCCTCGGAATACACATTCTTTATGAGCTTATCCACAAATACAGCGGAAAAATTTACTGTATGCTGCGTGACAAGAACAACAATCCGGCTGAAAACCGCCTTAATACTGTATTCTATTATTACTTTGAAACAAGCCTGAAAGAAAAATACTCAGACAGAGTTATAGTATTGAACGGTGATGTAACCGACCGCAAGTCGTTTGACAAATTCCTGCAATACAAAATCGACACAGTCATAAACTGTGCCGCAAATGTAAAGCACTTTTCAAAGGGTACTGACATTGAAGATGTCAACCTTTACGGTGCATTGAATGTAATAGATTTCTGTAAACAGGCAAACGCAAGACTTATTCATGTTTCCACTATGAGTGTCGGCGGAATATTTGCAGGCAAACAGGGAGAAGTTGACCACCTTGAAGAAACACAGCTTTATTTCGGACAACAGGAATCCTCAAAATACACAATGTCAAAATTCCTTGCCGAGCGTGCAATTCTTGACGAGGTATCCAAAGGCTTTAACGCAAAGATAATGCGTGTCGGTACTCTTGCCGCAAGAAACAGCGACGGCGAATATCAGATTAACTTTACCACAAACACATTTATGGGCAGACTCAAATCAAATCTTATCATCGGAAAATATCCGTATGATATGATAGAAATGCCGTTTGAGCTTTCGCCGATAGACTTTGTTGCAAAGGCAATTCTTCTTCTTGCACAGACACCGAAAGAGTGTACTGTATTCCACCCGTTCAACAATCACACGCTTATGATGGGCGACTTGTATATGGAGATGGACAAAATAGGACTTCATTCACAGCCGTCAGAAAACGAGGAATACGAACAGGCACTCGAAAACGCAAAGCAAAATCCCGAAAAAGCAAAGATACTTTCAAGTATGATAGCATATCAGAATATGGCACACGGTCAGAAGATATTTGTTGTTTCAAAGAGCAACAAATACACTATGCAGGTTCTTTACAGAATGGGATTCCGCTGGCCTGTAACATCACTTGACTATATGAAACGCTTTATACAAGCACTCAAAGGCTTAGGATTTTTCGATTTTTCAGAATAGTGGAGTGCCTCCGCTGTCAATTCGCGTTCATACTTATCTTTACCATTCAGCTGGCTGCTCCGCGGGATTGGTGCATTGTTATCATTATATGCAACAGCTGAATGTTACAATAAACTACCAACAGCACCACAAACTAATTGTCAACAAAATAACTCCACACTGTACATAATGACAAAAGCCCGACAATTTCGTCGGGCTTTTTGAATATGATATATTTTTTTGACAGATGTATATATTTTGAAAAACAAGTGTGATATAATAGATTTTATCAAGTTTAAGCAAAAGGAGAATAATCAAAATGAATGACGATATAATACCTGTTGATTCCTATGATTTTGACGAGAGAATAGAAAAAGGCATTGTAATGGTGGATTTTTATTCCGAATGGTGCGTACACAGCAAAGGCATTGAACCAATTATCGAGGAGATTGCCGACCAGTATTATGACAGTATAAGGGTGCTTGCACTTGATGTCGAACAGTCGCCCGATATTGCAATTCACTATGAGATAGAAACAACACCGACAATAATAATTTTTAAAGACGGCAAAATCGTACACCGTATAACAGGTGCAAATCCGCCGAGTACATATTCCGACGCACTCGACGAATTACTGTAAGATAACAAAATTAAATGAATTAACTGTTTTGTCAGCTTAACATATTTTTTGAGTATTTCCACGAGAGAATTCTCATAACAGCGTGGTCAATGAGGCTTTCATCAATTACGCCGTCATTTACCGCCTGTTTTATATCATTAAAAGACGATTCAATATCGCTTATTGTAAGCATATCGTTTCCGGCAAGAACCGCTGTAACAACAGGTGAATAATCACCGCTGTACTGCCGTATTGCGTCCATAGCAAGATCATCTGTAACGATAATTCCCGTAAAGCCGAGCTTGTCACGAAGAATGTTATGAACATCTGCCGAGATTGACGCAGGCTTTGTGCTGTCCATACAGTTTACTATATTGTGGCTTACCATAACGAGATTTGCACCGCTGTCTATGCCCGCCTTAAAAGGAATAAAGTCGTTGTTTTCAAAGGTTTCATAGTCACGGTCATCAACGGCAATACCCGTATGTGTATCAGCATTGTTTGCGTAGCCGGGAAAATGCTTTAATGTTGCGGAAACACCGTTTTGTTGACTGATTTTTGTTACTGCACTGACATATTCGGCGGTTGTCTGAGCGTTTTCTCCGAGTGAACGGTCATACATAAAATCCGATTCATTTGTTGAAATATCGCATACGGGTGCAAGATTCGTATCAATCATAAGTGAATAAAGCAAGTCGGATTTTTCTTTTGTGTCGGATTTTATTGCGTCCATACCGCCTGATTCATAAATTGAGCGTGGAGATTGAAATTTATGCTCCGCAAGATTTTCATTGTTGCTTATGCGTACAACTGTTCCGCCTTCTTCGTCAACTGATATGGTCATAGGAATTTTTTGTGAATATTTATATGAAGTCACATTGGCAATAACTTCATCTTTTGTTTTGTCCTCAAAATCCCGACCAAAAAGCACATATCCGCCGATATGATATTGTTGTGCAATTTCGACGGCATTTTCTGACGGACAGCGTGCATAAAGCATCTGACCGATTTTTTCGTCTAATGTCATACTTTTCATCAGCTTATATGCGTCTTCATAGTATGCTGAAAAAATACCGTTATCCTGCCACTGCTGAGGTACGACTGTAACAGGCTTGCTGTTTTCGGAAACATCAGCGGAAATATCGGGTGAATTTTCCGAATGTTCGCTTATTTGTGAGGATTGCAAAGAATTTTCCTGTTGAGAAGAAGTGGTTTGCGTATTGCCGCCGTTTGAACATGCACCAAGCACTGTTATAAGTGCCGCCGTAAGCAAAATTGCCGTCGTACGATTGACTGAATATTTCAACTTCATAATTATCCTCCGTTGTATTTTATATTGTTTCTATGACATCAAGTTCAAGGTCTTTTGCCATTTCTCTTGCAAGCTGTACATAGCTGTCGTTTACCTGTTCGGGCTGATGATTGTCCGAGCCGATAAGCACTCTTATATTACGCTTTGAAACCTTTTCCCAGAAGGTTTTGTGCGGATATGGATAGCGAATTCCGTCGGGGTACATTCTTTTTTCACGCCTTAAACCGTTTGCGTTGAATTCAAGAATCATATTGTTTTCTTCGGCACAGTCAATTATCATATCACAGGCTTTTTCGCTGTTGTTGTCCAATTTTAAGTCATTTATAAACATAATATCGGGGTGTGCAACAAAGGCAAAAAGACCTGTTTTTATCGCCTCGCATACAGCATTTGCATAGCTTACATAATCTTTTGTCGAGTCCGCAAAAAAGATATTGTTCATAATTCCGTGTGAGTTGATGTAGGTGTGTTCGCCGAGTGCAAGATAATCAAGTCCACGATTTTCGACAAGTTCCTTGTAGTACGAAAGATATTTCGGGTGATATTCAATTTCAAGACCTTTGAGGATTTTGATTTTGTCGCCGTAAACATTATTAAGGCGTTCAAGTTCATTCAGATAATCGTCGAGGTCATTATACTGCATTCTCAGTCCGAAATCATAGTCGGGGAAAGGTGCATGGTCAGAAAATCCGAGAATCTGCACACCCTGATTTATTGCGGCTTTTACATAATCTTCTTCCGTGCCTTGTGCGTGTTTACAGCGGTAGGTGTGTGTATGAAAATTTGTAATCATAAAATCATCTCCAAAACTTTTTTGAATTCTTCATATTTAATGCAATAATTTTTGTCGCCGTCTTTGAGTTTTTGCGACAGAGTGTTTATGTCAAGCCACACAAGCTCGTCAATTTCTTCTTTTTGAAACGAAAGTTCAGAATTCTGAACACAGCGGTTTAGGATATATACATCATTGAATTCATTACTGATAAAATTATCGTGATGAATACATAATTTTTGCCTGAAAAGAAACATAAGATTGTCGGGAGTTATTTTCAGACCCAGTTCTTCACCTGTTTCACGGACAGCGGCAGATACTGAGTTTTCACCGGCATCAATATGTCCCGTACAGGCTGCGTCAAAGCACAGCGGAAACGAATCCTTGTCCTTACAGCGTTTTTGCAAAAGAACCTTGTTGTCCTGAATAATCCATATATGAACACTTCCGTGCCAGTCGCCGTCGGTATGAACGGCGGAGCGTTCTTTTTTTGTGCCTGTAATATTACCGTTTTCATCGAGTACATCAAACAGTTCCACAGTTATCCCTCACTTTTCCTTTTACAGACTAATATTAGCATAAATTGCTCAGAAATACAATGACTATGCAAGTTTCAAAAATACTATAATGATAAATTTACAATAAAACTTGTATTTACAAACACCCAAAATTATAGTATATTATCATTGGATGGTATTTGTAAAAAACCGTACCTCAAACATATTTTATTTTTAAATCTTGTTGTGAAAAGTGTAAGCCTGTATTTCTGAGAAAACAGGACAAAGTTACAGAACGAACAATGAAAAGTTGAAAACGGAAAATGATTTATTTTTTGTTATATTTTCAGATTTTCAAGATGTAGTTTGTTCTGTAAAAATCCACAGCGTAGTTCAAAATAAAATATTTTGTCAGTATTAAGAGCAAATGCCATATTTTCCGTATATTTTCGGAAAGTATGGCTTTTATTTTTAAGAAGTATTGACAGTACAGTTTTTTTATCCGAATTTTTAAAAATACAGGAGAATGGTTTTTATGAAAAATACGGTGACAACTTTTTTGCAGGCAAAACAAAAAGGAATAAAACTCTCGATGCTTACGGCATACGATTATTCAACGGCAAAACTTATCAGCGGTTCAGGAGTAAATGCAATATTGGTTGGCGACTCTCTCGGAAATGTAATACTCGGCTATGAAGATACTGTATCAGTAACAATGGAGGATATGATTCATCACAGCCGTGCGGTTGCGAGAGGTTCGTCCGACAGTCTTGTTGTAACTGATATGCCTTTTATGTCATATCAGACATCAGTATATGATGCACTTGTAAACGCAGGACGGCTTGTAAAAGAGGGCAGAGCCAATGCCGTTAAGCTTGAAGGCGGAAAAAGCGTATGTCCGCAGGTTGAAGCGATAGTTTCAGCAGGTATTCCCGTAATGGCTCATCTTGGTTTGACACCGCAGTCTGTCAATGCTTTCGGCGGTTATAAAATACAGGGCAAAACAGAACATTCAGCAAAACAGCTTGTTGAAAATGCTCTTGCGGTTGAAAGGGCAGGTGCTTTTGCACTGGTGCTGGAATGTGTTCCCGAAAAACTTGCGTCATTTATTACATCAAAGCTCAGTATTCCGACAATAGGAATAGGTGCAGGTGCAGGCTGTGACGGACAGGTTCTTGTATATCAGGATATGCTCGGAATGTTTTCGGACTATGTTCCGAAGTTTGTCAGACAGTTTTCAAATGTCGGAGAAATAATGGTACAGGCATTCAAAGACTATGACAACAGCGTAAAAAACGGAGAATTTCCTACGGCTGAACACAGCTATTCAATAGATGACGAAGTAATGCAGAATGTAATAAACGAATACAAATAATTGATGTATTCAAAAATATAAAGATTGATATTAAGAAGGGAAGTATAATGATGAAAGTAACAACAACGGTAAATGAAACAAGAAGTGTAATTGCAGAATGGAAGAAACAGGGACTTACAGTAGGATTTGTTCCTACAATGGGTTATCTTCACGAGGGACATCAGAGTCTTATCAAAAAAGCGGTACAGGAAAACGACAGGGTTGCAGTAAGTATATTTGTCAATCCTATGCAGTTTTCACCGAATGAGGACCTTGACAAATATCCCCGTGATTTTTCCGCAGATACACAGCTTTGCTTTGAAAGCGGAGTCGATTTGATTTTTCATCCGGAACCCGACGAAATGTACTGTGATGGTTTTTGTTCGTTTGTTGATATGACAGGTCCGACAGCGGAGCTTTGCGGAAAAAGCCGACCGATACATTTCAGAGGAGTGTGTACTGTTGTAAACAAACTGTTTAATATAATACAGCCCGACAGAGCATATTTCGGTCAGAAGGACGCACAACAGCTTTCCGTAATACGAAGAATGGTAAAAGACCTCAATATACCGATAGAAATTGTCGGCTGTCCGATAATCCGTGAGGCTGACGGACTTGCAAAAAGTTCAAGAAATAAATATCTCAATCCGGAAGAACGAAAAGCCGCACTGATACTCAGCAAGACTATATTTATGGGTGAACGCCTGATAAAAGACGGCGAAAAAAATGTCGGTGTAATCCTCGACAAAATGAAGAAAAATATTGAAACCGAGCCTCTTGCAAAGATTGATTATGTTGAGGCGGTTGACTTTGACAGTATTCAGAAAATTGACGAAATAAAAGGAAAAGTACTTTTTGCCATAGCCGTATATATCGGCAAAACAAGGCTGATAGACAACTTTATTTTTGAGGCTTAATGACGGAGGAATTTCAATGCTGAGAAATATGTTAAAGGGAAAAATCCACCGTGCCGTTGTAAAACAGGCAGAACTTAATTATGTCGGTTCGATAACTGTTGACGAGGAGCTTATGGAGCTTGCTGATATTAACGAATATGAGCAGGTTCAGATTGTTGATATAGATAACGGCAACCGATTTGAAACATATGTTATTGCAGGAAAACGCAGCAGCGGAATGATATGTCTTAACGGTGCAGCGGCTCGTCAGGTACAGGTGGGCGACAGAATTATAATTATGTCGTATGCAATGATGAGTGACGACGAAGTAAATACTTATGCACCCCGTGTTGTATTTGTTGACAGCGATAACCGACCGCAGCGTGTTACAAGATATGAGAAACACGGACTTCTGAAAGATATGTGAGGAGTTTTAATATGCTGAAAGGAAAAACAATAGTAGTAGGTGTTACGGGCAGTATTGCCGCATATAAAGCCGCACAGCTTGTAAGCGACCTTGTAAAAGAGGGTGCCGATGTCCATGTTGTTATGACTAAAAATGCACTGAATTTCATAAATCCCGTAACCTTTGAAACGCTTACAGGGAACAAATGCCTTACTGATACTTTTGACAGGAATTTTCAGTTTAATGTTACACATGTTTCATTGTCGCAGAAAGCAGATGTATTTATTATTGCACCTGCATCGGCTGATGTTATCGGAAAAATGGCAAACGGAATTGCCGATGATATGCTTACAACAATGGTTCTTGCGGCAGACTGTAAAGTTATTGTTGCTCCGGCGATGAATACAAATATGTATAACAACAGGATTGTTTCGGAAAATCTTGAAAAGCTGAAAAAATATAATTTTGAAATAATCGAGCCTGCTGTCGGACGGCTTGCCTGCAACAGCGTAGGTGCAGGAAAACTTCCTGATGAATCGGTTCTTATGGCATATATAAAGCGTGAAATTGAGAGTAAAAAGGATTTATCGGGTATGAATATAATGATTACAGCTGGTCCTACATCTGAGCCGATAGATCCTGTACGCTATATTACAAATCATTCAACAGGCAAAATGGGTTATGCACTTGCTGAGGCGGCTGTAAACAGAGGGGCAAATGTAACACTTGTCAGCGGTCAGGTTAATATTAAACCGCCGCTTTTTGCACGCTTGTGTCCTGTAAAAACAGCGGAGGATATGTATAATACCGTTGTCGGAAATTTTGATGCTTGTGATGTTCTCATTATGTCGGCGGCGGTTGCAGACTATACGCCCGAACATACGGAAAATCACAAGATAAAAAAGAGCGACGGTAATATGCAGCTTTCACTAAAACGAACTAAGGACATTCTTGCTTATGCAGGAAAAAATAAAAGACCTGACCAGTTTGTATGCGGATTTTCTATGGAAACCGACAATCTTATTGAAAATTCAGCGGCAAAGCTGAAAGCCAAAAACTGCGATATGATTGTCGCAAACAGTCTTAATGAAAAGGGTGCAGGCTTTGGAACAGACACTAACAAAATAACTATTATTTCAAAAACTGATATACAAAGCCTTGAACTTATGAGCAAAAAAGATGCCGCCGAAAAAATCCTCGACAACATACTGAAAATAAAACAAACAATCAGAAATTAACGATAATTTTCATTATTCCAATAACCTCCGTATGCCGTGATTATGGATTGAATTTAACCTTAAAAATTTTCAATAAAACAATAATATGCATACACTGCTCAAAATAAGGGTATTGAGGGTGTATTTTTGCACAATGATAATACTGAAAATTATAAATCTTTAAAAAGTTTAAGGAAGAGTTAATAATTTATTATCACATAAACTTAAAGAATGGGTTATAATAAAATCATCAAAGGAAAACAAATCAAATCCAAAATTAAAATAAATCGGAGGTCTTACAAATGAATGAAAACAACTTCAATAACGAACAGAACAGAACTAACGGTACTTACGAAAACACATCAGCAAATTACAACGACGGATATAACGATATTTCGTCACAGTCGACTGAAACAAATACTCAGACAAGCGAAAACATCTATTCGTCACAGTCGGCTGAAACAAATGCTCAGACAAGCGAAAACATCTATTCGTCAAGTCAGCCACAGCCTTCACAGGTAATCAATACACAGCCTGTAAATTACAGCTCAACTCAGGAAACTCAGCCTGTAATTATTCCGCAGTATAACGCCGCAGGTCAGCAGAATTACACCATTCCGCAGTACAATAACGCAAATCCGCAGTATAATCCTGTGAACCCACAGCCACCCAAAAAGTCCAAAAAGGGCAAAAAGATTGCACTTATTGCCGGTGCATTGGCACTCACGCTTTGCGTAGGCGTAGGCGGCGGCTTGCTTGGCTCATATCTTCTCGGTAATAACGGCGGTGTTTCCGTTGTGGCTAATACATCAAATTCCAACGGTTCCAAAACAGAAAACAGCAATTCCGGACTTACCATTATTCAGGCAAGCGACAACGATGTAAAGCCGACTACAACACAGGAAGTTGCCGAAAAGACATTGGATTCAGTCGTTGAAATCACAACCGAATCCACAGAATACGACAGCTTTTACGGACAGTATGTTTCAAAGGGTGCAGGCAGTGGCGTAATTATTTCGGCTGACGGCTATATTATCACAAATAACCATGTAGTTGAGGGTGCAACAAGCGTAAAAGTCAGACTCACAAACGAAAAAAGCTACGACGCAAAGGTTATCGGCACAGACTCAACACTTGATGTCGCACTTATCAAGATAGACGCAACAGATCTTAAACCTGTAACATTCGGTGATTCGTCAAAGCTTAAAGTAGGACAGACGGCAATCGCAATCGGCAATCCGCTCGGCAAGCTCGGCGGAACGGTTACAGACGGTATTATCAGTGCTTTGGACAGAGAAATTGAGCTTGACGGTAAAACTATGACTCTCTTGCAGACTAATGCCGCAATCAACCCCGGCAACTCAGGCGGCGGACTTTTTGACTCAAACGGCAATCTTATCGGAATTGTTGTTGCAAAATCCACAAGTTCATCAAACGGCACATCTGTTGAAGGACTTGGCTTTGCAATTCCTGTAAACAACATAATAAATATTCTTGATGACCTCAAAACAAGCGGATATGTAACAGGTCGTCCTGCACTCGGCGTTACACTCGTTGATGTAAACACAGAACAAAAGCAGTTTATGTACAGAGTTGACAGGCTCGGTGTCTATGTTTCTTCTCTTACAAGCGGTGGTGCTGCCGAAAAAGCCGGTATTGAGGTTGGTGACTGCATAACAAAAATCGGCGACAAGGAAGTTTCAACTTCATCAGAAGTCAAGGCTGAACTTACAAAACATAAAGCAGGCGAAACGATTAAAGTAACCGTTGACCGTGAAGGAACAGAAAAAACCCTCAATGTAACTCTCGGCGAAAGCACTCCCGAAGAAAGCAGCACTCAGGAAAACAGCAGTTACAGCGGTAATAACTACGATGACATTTTCAGATATTATTTTGGTAACAACGGCGGTTCACTCGGCTGATTATTAAAATAGCTTACTCCTTTTACATTTCATATTTTTTCCCCTCAAAACAGTCTGTCATTTTCACCACACGAAAATGGCAGACTGTTTTTAGTGTGGAGAGTGGAGTGTGGAGAGTGGAGTGTGGAGAGTGGAGTGTGGAGAGTGGAGTGTGGAGAGTGGAGAGTGGAGTGTGGAGAGTGAAGAGCGGATTTAAAAAATGAGGAATTAGGAATGAGGAATTAGTGTGAGCGTTAGTTGTTGCGTTGATTTTATTTTTGTTTACTGTGAAATTCTGTAAAATATTTTTCTGTTAAATCAAATTTTAAAAAAAACAGTAATCAAAAATGATGTTTCTGAATATAATAAAAAGGGGAAACGCCCATAAACACTGTACTTTTTCAGTATATTAAAAAAATCAAAAAATTTTTTAAAAAATTTCAAAAAAACCCTTGACATTTCAATGATGATGGTGTATTATAATAAAGTCGCTGAGAGATACAACAAACAAACGGAAAACAATCCGAAGTTTGTAGTGTTCTTGGAGATACTGTGGGAGCATAGCTCAGCTGGGAGAGCATCTGCCTTACAAGCAGAGGGTCACAG
>JBJFIB010000090.1:0-12929 GCA_051894195.1 Acutalibacteraceae bacterium | reverse complement strand
GTCTGAGGTTTTCATTTATGTTATTATGCGATTGTATATGCAGTCTGTCCAAAAATTCATCAGTATGAAAACAGACCGCACAAAAATTCCTTATTATATAACAATCCTGATGTTACTGCCGCCGGATTTATCTTTTTTAACGATAATCTGACGGTTTATCTGTTCTTTCAGGTCAGGAATATGAGATATAATACCGACAAGACAATCGTCTGCACTAAGATTGTTGAGAACCCTTAATGCACAATTCCGTACATCATCGTCAAGTGCACCAAAACCCTCGTCAATAAACATAGTGTCAAGCTGTATTCCGCCTGCACGGGACTGAATTTCGTCCGCAAAACCAAGTGCAAGAGAGAGCGACGCCATAAAAGCTTCACCGCCTGAAAGCGACTGTGAATCCCTCGTTGAATCGTTATAGTGGTCAATTACACTGATTTCAAGACCGCTTTTTTCCTGATTATTTCTGGCGTTTTCTCTGCGGACAAATTCATACTGACCGTTGCTCATCTGCATAAAGCGTGTATTTGCCTTTGAGAGAATACTGTCAAGATAATTCATCTGCACAAATACTTCAAGGTTGACTTTTTGTTTTCCGCCGAGTCTTGCATTAGCCGTATCAGAAAGAAGTGAAATACGGCTGTATTTTTCTTCGGCTGATTTCAGCTTTGAGGCATTGGATTTGATTTTTTTGATTGCCTCCGTGTTTGTCCGTATGCGTAAATCAATAATGTTTTTCTTATGATTGAGGTCATCTTTTCGCTTGTTCAGATTACTGATTTGTTCACGAAGCTCCGGCAGTGTTTCCTTTTCGGAATTTTCAATATGTTCGCTCAGTGTCCGAATTTTAGACTTACATTTTTCTGTATCGGTTTTGCACTTTTCAAGCTGAGTGCGTGCATTTTCGTATTTGTCTTTAAGTGCTTTACATTCTCTGCTCAATTCTTCTATGGCATTTTCAGCGTCCTGTTTTGTCTTGTATGTAAGTTTTGATGAAAGTGCAGTTATCTGTTCGTTATAGTTATTTTTATTATTTTTTTCAAGGGCAATAGCTTTCTCGTAATCCGAATGTTTTACATTTAGTGTTTCAAGTTGTTTCTGCATATTTTCAGACTTAGTTTCAAGCTGTAATTTTTCATTTATATGGTTGTTGTATTCTATAAGCTGTGCATTACACTCGTTAATACGGTTTTTATATTGTAAACCTTTTTCGATAACTGAGTTTTTCAATTCCGACATTGAAAGCTCTTCTTTAAACCATTGTTTTGCACTATCTTTGATTCCTGCTTTTAAGCCTTTAAGTTCTCCCTTTATTTCGTTTGCTCTTTTGCTTGCCGCTGATACTTTTTCCTGAGAGGTGTCCATTTCTTTTTTTGCATTGTTTACATCTTCTTCTGACGGTGAATCATTTTCCAGCTTTGCAAGACAAGGGTGAGTTGTTGAGCCGCAAACGGGGCATTTTTCGCCGTCTTTAAGTTTTTGTGCGATAATTCCCGCTTGTGCATTAAGAAACCTTATGTAGATTTTTGAATAATAGTGAGATTTTTCCTCGTATATTTCACTAAGTTCATTACATTTCTCCTGTGCAGCTTCCAACTCTTTTTCGGTCTTTGAATATTTCATTATACCTTTATAAAGTTCTGAAAGCTGCTTGTGTTTTTCTTCGCACATTTTTTTGTCTGAAATACATTTTTCTTTTTCAGACGCAACATTTTTCAGTTCGTCAAGCCTCTGCTTTATTTTTTCGGAAAGATTGACGGTTTGTTTTTGTGCGGATTCTGTATTTCTGAGTAACTCTGTGTTTTGTATGAGTGATTTTTCAGCCTGTAATAATGACATCTGCAAGCCGCTGAGTTTTTCGTATGACGGCATTTTGTCCTGAATAAGCTTTATTTTTCCGAAAACTTCTTCCGCCTTTTCCTTACACGGTTCAGCCTGTTTGAGATTATTTTCAAATATTTTTTCCTGCTCCTGTAAATACTTTAAATAATTTTCTGTTTTTTCAAGTTCTTCTTTATCTTTTTGTTCCTGTTCTGCCTTACCTATTTTCTTGTTTATATTGCCGATAGAGTTTTCAGTTTCCGTAAGCTTATCTGCAAGGATTTGATTTGTATTTTTGTCGCTTTGCTCTATTTTGTCGATAATATCAATTATCTCATCAATTTCTACAATTTTACTGCTGTTTTTTTGTTTTACTGCCAAAAATTCATCATAAAATTCACTGTTTTCATCGCATAAAAGCGAATTAACCTCCGAACACATACTGAATGTCAGTTTGTCAAGTACTGTTCTGTAACTCTTTGACATTTCCGAAAGCTTTTCCTGTAAAAGCTGGTATTTTTCGGTTCCGAAAATATCCTGTAATATCTCTGCTCTTTCTTTTGTTTTGGCACGAAGTACCTCTCTGAAATCACCCTGTGCAATCATCGCAATCTGTTTGAATTTTTTAGCGTCAATTCCCACAAGTTTCTCGATTGTATCATCTCTTTTTTTATCTTTTAGTTCTACGGTTTTCTCAACAGGTTCATAACATTTAAGTCTGCAATATGCTTTTTCACTTGTCATACCGTCGCCGACTTTCTTTTTCCGGTATTGTTCCGGAGCTCTTTCGACAGTATATTTCTGACCGTTTACAGTAAATGTAAGTCTGACATAGGTTCTGACATCATCAGAAGCGTATTTGCTCCTCAGCATATCTGTTTGTCTGTCCTTGCCGCTTGCTTCGCCGTAGAGTGCATAGCATATTGCGTCAAATATCGTAGTTTTTCCTGCACCCGTATCACCCGTGATAAGATACAGTCCCTTACTGCCAAATTCTTCAAAGTCAATTTTCACTTCTTTGGCATACGGTCCGAATGCCGAGATAATAAGTTCATTTGGTTTCACGATTATTTCTCCCCCCATATTTCAGAAATTAAATTTCCGAGAATATCCTTGTCCTCTTCCGTCAGGTTCTCGTTATTCTGTCTTTTGAATAACTCGTCAAAAAAATCAAGCGGCGTCATACTTTCGCATTTATTATATACTGCTGACCGGTCATTTCCGGAATTGTGAACATTGTCATAATTAACATACATAACATTCGGATAAACACTTCTGAGCTTTGCAGCAGCGTCGGGTATAGTGTTTTCGTCGGTAAGAATAACAAAAATATAGTCGTTTATCGCTGTTCCCTCATAGTTTATTTTTGAAACAAGGTCTGCGTATTTTCCCTTAATCTCACGCATATCGTTTTTGGGTTTAAGCGGAACAGTGTCAATTTTAAGCGTACCCTTTTCGTTCAGTTCAGCTATGGTCAGCGATTTTTTCGTTTTTATTTCGCTGCGTGAATATTTAAGCGGCGTACCGCAATAACGCACTGACTGACTGCCGACATTCTGCGAACCGTGAATGTGTCCGAGTGCGGTATAATCAAAAACATCAAATATATATCCATCAACTCTTTCAAGTCCACCGACATCTATTACGCTTGTTTCCGACTCTGACGGCTTTGCACCGGCAACAAACTGATGTGCGACAAGTATATTACGCTTTGATGTATCAACATTCATTCTGTCAATGACATATTTAATTGCGTCAGTATAATTTTTGAATTTCGTTTGATACACATTGTTTACATCGACAGGCTTTATAAACGGCATAAGATATATATTGACTTCACCGTATTCGTCTTGGAGAGTTATTGGTTTAATATCTCCGCTGAATGATTTTGAGATATAAATTCCCTTGTCCGCAATAAATTCCGAACAATAGGACAGCCTGTCCACCGAGTCGTGATTTCCGCTTATAACGAACACGGGCATATTAACCTTTGAAAGACTTTTCAAAAACCACTCAAAAAGTTTTATTGCCTCAACAGACGCAACACCCGTGTCAAAAACATCTCCTGCAATAAGAACACCGTCGGGCTTTTTTTCAGATATTATTGCGAGTATCTGTTCCAGAATATATTTCTGTTCGTCAATCATCGGAAACCTGTTGACCTTTTTTCCGAGATGTAAATCAGAAAGATGTATGAATTTCATAAGTTTTCTCCTTTCGCTTTGATAAAATTTTATATTCTATTATAACATATTTATAGGGTGATTTTTGGGACTTTTAAAATAAAATTTCGGTATATAAAACCGTTTGTCCTATATACCGAAAAATTCTTTAATTACATAAAAATCAGATTATCTTTCCGTCCGAGATTTCTATTTTTCTCTTACAGGCGTCCGCAACACCCATATCATGAGTTATGATAATAACGGTTTTACCCTCAGCGTTAAGAGTTTTAAACAGCTCTATTATTTCTGCTGAGGTTTTTGTGTCCAATGCACCTGTCGGCTCGTCAGCAAGAATAAATGACGGATTGTTGACTATTGCCCTTGCGATTGCAACACGCTGTTTTTGTCCGCCCGACAGCTTATTCACAGGCTTGTTTGCAAGCTCCTTAATACCTGCTTTTTCGAGTGCGTCAAGTGCAAGATCTTTTAATTTACCCTTTTGTTTTTTGCCGAAATACAGCGGAATTTTTACATTTTCAATAACTGTGTATTCCTCGACAAGTGCAAAATCCTGCATTACTATACCGACTTTTTCGTTGCGGATTTTTGCAAGTTTTTTGTCGGAAAGTTTATGTACATCAATATCGTCAATTTGATATGTACCGCTTTCAAAGGTATCTATACAGCCGATAATATGAAGAAGTGTTGACTTGCCTGCACCTGATTTTCCGATTATCGCAACCATTTCACCGTCATTTATTGTCAGCGATACATCAGTAAGAGCAGTAAAAGCGTTTGATTTTTTATAATTGTAGGTTTTTGTAAGATTTTCAATTTTAATCATTCTGCATTCTCCTTTATTGTTTCTATGGGTGATGTGCCTTTTATTACTGCATAGGGCAAAATTATCGACATAAGGAACATAAATGCCATAATTCCAATAGTTATCAGCAGGTTGTTCAGTTCAAACGATGCACCGATAAGATAGTTGAAGTTCATCAGCTGCATACAAACAATTCCGCCGACAGTCAGCACTCCCGACAGTACAAAAACAATAAGTACATTTGCCGATATAATCCTGAAACAGTCTTTCCAGCGACAGCCACAAAGGAAGAATATTCCGAAATTTCTGACTTGTTTCATTGTTGAAATTGCAACCGAACCTGTCAGTCCCGAAAGCACAACAATTACAGCAACAAGAATAATCGGCAGCATTTTCATAAGGTCATTGTTCATTTCTTTTTTTGTTTCCGAAACAATTTCCGAAAAATCACATTCTACCGTAGCGACGGTTTTAAGATATTTGTTATTTTTTTCCTTTACCTCGTCACTGACACCTGAGCCGTATGAAATAAGCATATTTGTACCGCAAATTTTATACCATTCATCAGAATTTGCATTTGATAACAATTTTTTATCCGCCAACAAAAACGCTCCTTGGGTTGAAACATTACAGTCAAATGTGTCAAAATACCCGAATATGCCTTTTTGACTATCCTCTGTAAAAGCATTAGTTTTATATGTTTTAGGGCAATAAGTATTATCTGTAAGAATACCTACAACAATCACATCACCCATATCGGTATGGTAAACCTTGTTAAGTTCAGCGTCAGTTCCGCCTGAGGCAATAACCTCAATCTGTCCCTGACTGTTCAACTCTGATGAACACCAGCGTCCAGCCGAGAGCGGAAGTCTTAATTTACTCAGCACATCGCTGTCAAGCAGTATATATTCAACTTTACCGTTATCCTGATACATTTTTGATGACGGTTCGGTTTTTTCACTTACGCAAGCCAGAACATCTGTTGTTATAATTCTTAAATCGCCTTCAAGATTTTTACGGATATTGTTCATAATCTCGTCCTGATTATTTATCATCTCGGCAGGATCAATATAAACCGCAACACCCTCGTTATTATTGAGAATATCCTCGTATGGTCTATAAAGCATAGACTTGCTGTTGTATGATGCGATAACCACATTTGAAAGAATAAGCAGGGCGGCAATTTCAATTATGAGTATTACATTGAAAAGTAGTTTGTGAACAAACATATTATAAGCAATTTTAAAATACTTCATCATTTAGCCCCCTTTTTGCTTTCAACTATTGTTTTATGCACAAGCGGAATGAGATTCAGCGACATAATTATAATTCCGATTACGAAATATGCCACAAAGATATTTATATATATATGTAATGTAAAGAACTCTTTGAAAGTCGGGAACACAAGTGCAACAGGCTCAATCAGTCCGTAACGGAATATCAATGCACCGATTATATATGTAGCAATAAGCGTAATAACTATTTCAGTTATATACAACAGGAAAGACTTGATTTTATCTGCACCGCAAAGACGGCAAACCGCAATAGTTTTCTGTCTTTTTGACATTATATATGTATAAAGTCTTGCAACATTCAGAAGTACAACCGCAATAAGAATAAACGAAACAACATAAATCATATTATTGAACTGCTTTTCGGCAAGCGGCTGAACCTCCGCTTCGTGTATACCGCCTGCTGCGTCCTGATTGAACAGCTCTTTTACCGTATCGGTTACCTGACCTCTTACCTCCTGAGGTACATCATCTGTCAGCGTAAACGAAATACCATATACAGAAAAATCATCATCTACATTCGGGAGAAGTAAATCAATGCCTGGATTAACTTTTTCCGGATTGTCTGTCATTTTAGATATTATATATTCTGTATTATTTATTTTTACGGTGTCGCCTTTCTTTGAGTTTTTAAAAATTGTATTGTGCTTTGAGTTGTGTTCAACTGATATTTTCTTTTCATCTCCGACAAGTTCGGGAAAGCGTTTTGATAATAAGTCCTGACCGGGATAATATCCGGAATATTGCACAGTTAAGGTGTCATCGGTATATCCGTCAAATTTCAAGGATTTAAGATAATAGCCGCATACATCAATAACTTTATTCAGCCTTTCCTTTATGTCAGAAAATTTCGGTATTGACTCGTAATTATCAGGCATTGTTTCAGTTATTGAATCTGTATCTCTGTTGTTTTTAAGAATTTTAATTGCTTTTTTCTTATCCATACCGCTGTATAACAGCTCACCTGTATTTTGATCATATATTGTATAGTATAACTTTTCATTTTCATCGGGATTATCCAAATCAACCATCTCAGAACCCGAGTCAGAATATTTTGTAAAATTTATTTCATAAGCTCTTTGATGATAAGGTAATTCTTCCTGTTCGGTTGGTGTCACTGCGTCAATCATACCGGCAACTGTCAGAGATGATATAACACACACAATCTGAGTTATTATTATAAATATAAAAAGCACGGGCTTATTTTTTATAAATAATTTCAGATTTTTGAATATCAGCGAAATCCACATATTTTTTCCTCCTTTTAAATCACTGTATTTCCTGAAAATAAAGCACAACAAAATGTTATTTCAAACCACATTTGATATAAATATTATAACATCGCTTATTATTCACTGTCAATGTAGTTTACTTTAAAAAATAATATTTGTTGTTTATTCACTAAACACATCGTCATTCATTGTTTATAATTCACGATCAATATATAATCCAAAGAAATAATTTTTTATATTATATCAAAAATCAGACAAACAAAAAGTGAGTGCCTTTCCTGTATAAGAGCAAGAAAAACACTCACAAAATTATGTATTTATTTGTGTCTGTGCATTACAAAATCATTTATCCTCAGCAAGCTGATTTTTGCTTTTTTTGCTGAATTTTTCCTTTATTTTCTCACTGCCGAAAATAAGCGATACAGCAAAACCCACAACAAGTGCCAAAAGTGCAATAACACTCTGTAAGTCGATGTTAAAACCTGCATTGTTGTAAACCGAGAAAATTGAACACGGTATTTCTTTTGGATTACCAACAGGTGTCAGCATTGCATTATTATAAATAGAAAGCAGTGAACCGACCATAAGACCGATAATCGCAAAGAAAGTCATCTGAGGGAATTTTTTAACGCATAAATCAATCAGCTTTGCACCGCCGACAATTCCGACAACAATGCCAAGTCCGACAGGTATAAGAATCATTACGCTGTTCATAAAGTCGCTTGTAAGGTGCGAAATCGAAAGCAAAACGGTAGAATAAAGTCCTAATATCATAAGTATCATTGAACCGCTTACCCCCGGAATTATCATACACATCGCCGAAAGTGCCGAACCAAAGAACAAATAAAACCAGTTTCCGATATTCATTTCAAATACGCCTGCTGTTTCTTTCATACCCTCAGTATTGACGAATGCAAGGGCAATCATTATTCCAAAGGCGATTATGCACGGTATAAGCGAAACAGGCTTGAACTTTGTTTCAAGTGCCTTGCGGAATACCAGCGGCAAGCCTCCCACAATAAGACCGATAAAAAAGAAAAATGTCGGCAACGGGAAATTGTATAAAAGATATTCAAGCAATTTTGAAAAAGCGAATATTCCGACCACTGCACCGATACCTATCGGGATAAGATATATAATGCTTTTTTTGAACTGTTTTCTCAGTCCGGTGAATGCGGCAAGCAGTTTGTCATAAATATTCAGAATGACAGCCATTGTGCCGCCGCTGACGCCGGGAATTATGTTTGCAACGCCGACAATCATTCCGTAAATAATATTAAGTATAAATTTCATAATGTTTCTCCTTGTTACATTTGTTTTCTGACAATTTTATATTCATCGTCACGGCTGTAATACGGACAGCTTTCAAGCGAACCCGTCATAAACTTTGCAAATTCGTCCTCATCAAGATTTACCAGACATTCATAATATTCATAATCTTCGTTATATACATAATTAGTACAGCTTTCGCAACCCGAAAACTCTGCCATAGTTATCCCCCTTTCCACACTTTACTATATTATCATAAGTTATTTTGAAATTCAACAGCAAACAAACGCTTATTGTTTACCTTTTGTATATTCCTACGCCATAGATGTCGGCTTTGAAATCATAAAACGGCATAATATGCGGAGGATAAATGCTGAACAACAATATCATTACCAAAAACAAAAACAGCGACAACAATATCGGAACATAAAAAATTTCCGTTTTTACAGGTGATTTATACATTCTGTACGACAAAAGCTGAACAATACACAGTATAGCATAAATTCCGCAATAAAAAAGCACCTCAGCCGGAATACCGCTTACAAACCGCCGTACAAACAGACAGTAAACAATCATAAGCACAGCAAAAAAATAAAGCATTAAAATCTTTGCACACACAAAGTGTAACAGTGACGGACGAAAATACGAAAGTTCAATCACTATCCACATTATATATGCTATTGCAACCGGTTTGAGAGTTTCCCACGCACTGTCGTTTACGCTTGAAATAAGCACACTCCACACTGTGCCGCCAGATGTTATGTAGGAAATATGCAGTAAAAAGCCGAACACAAAGATAACTGCCGCTCCGAAAAAAGCAAAAATTCTGTTCATAACCCATTCCCCCAAAAAAACAGCCATACTTCATCTTATGACAAAGTATGGCGTAAAATGAGTTATATCAGAAAACACAATGTTGTGACCGCTGCCCCAAAAAGTGCCGCTGAGATAAAAAGTGCAATTTTTTTTGCTTTGTTTTTGTTTCTTTTGAGAGATGACGGAACTCCCATTTCACCGAGAATTTTTCTTGCCTCCTGTTCGAGTATATCGTGCTGAACAGACGCATATTCAGGTTTTATTATAAGTATTGCCCGTTCATAATACTCACTGCCTGTATTGTTCACTTCAATTATGCTGTGATTTATGCCCTTAATCATTTCTTATCCTCCTGATACACTCAGAAAATTTTTATAATTTTATTTTTGACTGAAAATTTATGTTGTAAACAAGCAGTAAAAAATATATCAAAATAAATATTATACATTCTGTAAAGTGGAAAAAACGGTTTATAAAGTTGAAAACTCAGTTTAAAATGTTGATAACTCTGTTGAAAAGGTTGAATAATATGACATTTTTAAGCTGTTAAAAAGTTGAAATGTTTTCCACATGGCATTTTTTGTTATAATTTAGCGAAATAAAATAACTGTTTGTATTTTTTGTTGTGTCAATAAGCATTAAGAAATTTTTTTAATTTGTTATAATAAAAAACTCAGCCGGAAGTTTTTACAAAAATCCGACTGAGTTTAAGAAAGGAGGTAATTCTATGAATTTCAGTTAAAAAGCGACAGTTTTACTATTGTCTTTGAAGATACAGCACCAAGCTGTCCGTCAATTTTCCTGATACTGAACTGACAGTAATTGTCGGGATTGTCATAGTCCTTTGAAATACCGTCGTCCTCGTACATTGTATATTCAATCTCATCATTTGTATATGCGATAATTTCAAACCTTGATGTGTCCATATTATCCGTACAGGTTGTCGTTCTGCAAAGCGGGAGAAGTTTATTTTTTCTGATAAATACAGGCACTTCATTGAGTGCAACAGAGATAAAGTGGGGACCTTTTTTGAGTATCTGATATTTTCTCTGTGATGACGATTTAAAGGTTACAAGCAGCATATCCTCAGGCAGATATACATAGCGTCCCTTTGCATTCTGTTCATATACAGGTGCAATCATTATGCTTTCACCTATCATAAGCTGGTCTTCAACGCCTCTTGCAAAATCATCAACAGGATATTCAAACGAAAGCGGCTTTATCATCATATCATCATTAAGACAAGCCTTCATATATTCGCTGTAAAGATAAGGAATAAGGCTGTAACGGATTGAAAGAATATTCCTGAAATCCTCAGTATCGCCGAAATTATAACATTCCTGTCGTCTTGTGCCGAGTGCGGAATGGTTACGCATAAGCGGTGTGAAAATTCCGAAAGCAAGCCATCTGAGCAGCAAATCCCTTGTGCAGTTGCTTCCGAAACCGCCGAGGTCGGCACCCGTGTACAAAAATCCGCACATATTCAGCGACGGCATCATTTTTATGTTAAGCAAAAGATGTGACCACCATGACTGATTGTCGCCTGTCCATATTCCGCCGTAGCGGTGCATACCGATATATGATGAGCGTGAGAACATAAGGATACGCTTGTCGGGTGAAAGTTCTTCAAAAGCCTCGCCTGCCGAGCGTGTCATATTATAGCCGAAAAGGTTGTGAACCTTATCGTGTCTTACCATCTGTCCGTCAATGTTATGGTAAAAGCCGCAGTAATCTTCCATACGGTTTGCAAGACCCGTTACTTTATCCTTGAACTTAAAGATTTTGTCGGAGTCGGGATTGCTTAAATCCACACTCTTAATATAATCCTTTATTTCATTTATGCCCTCATCGGTGTAGAACATTGCCGGTTCGTTCATATCGTTCCAGAAACCCTCAATGCCGTCGTCAAGGAGTACCTTATACTTTGAGCCGAACCATTTTCTTGCGTTCTCGTTGAGAAAATCAGGGAAATGTGTTCTGCCCGGCCATACTCCCGCAACAAAGTCCGAGCCGTCCTCACGCTTACAGAAGTAGTTATTATTTACGCCTTCTTCATAGACATCATATCCGTCCTCGATTTTAACTCCGGCGTCAATAATCGGCACAAGTCGTACACCCTGTGAACGCATTTCCGCAACAAAATCCTTAAAGTTCGGAAAACGCTCATCACTTACCGTAAAGTCCTTGTAGCCCTCCATATAGTCAATGTCGAGATATATTGCGTCAAGTGGTATACCATTTTCACGGTACTTACGGACAACCTCTCGTATTTCGTCCTCGTTCATATAGCTCCAACGGCTCTGCTGAAAGCCGAAAGCCCAGCGTGGTGCAATATAGCTGCGTCCGATAATTTTTCTGAACTGTTTTACTATGTCATAAGAGTCCTTGCCCTCGATTACATAAACCGTAAAGTCGGGTACTGACGGAATTATTTTCATAGTATCCTGTTCGGTATAGCCTATATCGAAAGTAACCTTTGCGGCACAGTCGATAAATATTCCGACGCTTATCATACCGCTTATCACAACAAAGTTATGGGCTCCATAGAGAGAGCGTTTTTCTTCTGTGTGATTCGGGTCATCTGTGCAAAAACTCTCATATATATATCCACGCTTGTTAAGTCCTCTGTTTGCTTCACCCAAGCCATAAACAACATCGGACTCAGTCATCTGATAAGTGAACACGGTTTCGCCGCCGTTCATAGTAAGTTCGTTAAAATACGGTATCGGGTCTTTTGAGAGTTCAATTTCCTCTGTTACGGCTGAGGTTTCGATAGGGTTTCCGTATAAATATTTTCTTATCATTAAAATCAACCTGCCTTATCATAAAAATGTAATTTTAGTGCAAACAATATAATTTTTTGTACAAATGTCAAAATAATCATTAACATTTGTATAATTATAGCATTTTGCAGAGAAAATTTCTATACTTTTTTGTATAAATTTTTACCATATTTATTGTCACATATGCAAAAAGGCAGCGTGACGCTGCACCCAAATCGCATTCATACTTATTTTTACCGTTAGGTCTTTTTCTGCGGAATCAGTTAATGTTATCACTCCACGCAACAGTTAAATATTACAACCAACTAAAAATCTACGCAACAACTCCTAACTCCTAATTCCTAACTCCTAACTAAAAACAACTCCACTCTCCACTCTCCACTCTCCACACTAATAAAAAAGCACAGTCATAAGCTTTTAATCAAAAGAATACCCTTCAATATTCTTTTGACTGAAATCAAATGACTGTGTTATTATTGCAGTACGGAAATTACCCGTTTTTATCCGTATTGTGCAATTATGTTATTATTTTACATTACTATTGTAAAAATGTCAATAAATTTATTGGAATTTTTTGTTTTTTAAGAAATGAATTGAAACAGTTATCTGTCAACAACAGGTATCGGAGTATTGTCAACTTCATCAAGATTGTTGAGATAATGCTTTGTGTCCGCCACAACCTCATTTGACAGGAACAGCACAGCAACAATGTTCGGAATTGCCATAAGTGC
>JBJFIB010000089.1:0-12986 GCA_051894195.1 Acutalibacteraceae bacterium | reverse complement strand
TTCACTTCCGGATATTCCGTCAGCACTGCACAGCTTATATAATATATCCTTCATAATATCCTCCATAACATAAGTGAATAAATCAGCAGTCCGCACAATAATTACGCATTACGCATTACGAATTACGCATTAGAAAGTCACATCATTCCCATAAACATTCCGATAAGGAACGGCACTAACCACACGAACCATACAAAAATGCTGAAACGGTGAAACGCTCTTTGTGATTTTTCATTTTTCTTAATCAGTACAACGGTTGCCCATATTGCGTGAACAAGCATAAGAATTATTGCCAATGCACCTGTAATGCCGTGTACGCTCAAAAGACTGCTGCCGCCGTTTTCCTGACTTATAAGGCTCATAATTGTTGTGCCTGTTGTGTCAAACAATAAGCCTATCCAGAAAAATATCAGATGAAATTTTTTCAGACATTTCTGTTTGTGTTCAGTCCATACACCGACAGTATAAAATATCAATGCCATTGTAATTGTAACAATAGCGGCAATAAGTTTAAAATCCATAATTCACACCTGTTTTAATAGTCTTTCAATTTCAACATTCAACTTTTCTTTCATTTCGGTTAATTCTTCATCTGTCGGGCGGTTGCTGTCACTCCACATTTCATCAGGCGGAAGCCACCATACAGGTCCTTTTTGCGGAGTATCGCCCGATACTCTCGGAAATAAATGCCAATGAATATGCGAATCTCCGTTACCCAAAAGCTCATAATTCATTTTTTCAGGTTTAAAAGCATTATAAACCGCCTCAGCAACAAGTGACATTTCTTCAAGATATTTCATTTTAAAATCACTGTCAAGAAAATGCAGTTCAGTAGCATGTTTTTTGCACAAAAACAAAGTATATCCTTTAAAATGCTGATGGTCGCCGATAACGACATAACCAGTTTCAAGTTCTTTGACAAAGTTCGTATTTGTACCGTTTTTTATCATTTCAATTCTTTCACAAATCAGGCACATAAAGCTACCCCCTTATTCCATTTCGTTTACAAGACGCTTGAAATGCAGTCCCTTTTCGGCAAAATTCTTGTACATATCAAAACTTGCACTTGCAGGCGACATCGAAACAATATCTCCCTCTACGGCATTTTCTCTTGCGGCTTTTACTGCCTCCTCCATAGAGTTGACACGAATAATTATGGGGTTTCCGTCTTTGTAGTCGGGTGAATTTTTTGTTGCCGCCTCGATTTTATCCGCTGTTGCACCGAAAAGAATAAGCACCTTAACCTTATCCGGAACAACATTTCCCATTTCGTCATACGGAATTTTCTTGTCATAGCCGCCCGAAATCAGAATAATTTTTCTGTCATAAAGCGAAAGAGTACCCTTGACTGTTCTTGTCGGACTTGTGCCGATAGCGTCGTTATAATATTTTACTCCGTTAAATTCACGCACAAATTCCGCTCTGTGTTCAACGCCGTTAAAGGTTTTTGCGGTGTTTTTGATTGTTTCAGCGTCAGCCATTCCCCAAACGGCACATATTGCGGCAAGATAGTTTTCGATATTGTGAAGTCCCGGAATTTTAATATCTGATGCGTTCATAATAACGGTTTCCTTGCCATAATCATTCATAATTATTTCACCGTTTTCGGTCATATATGCACCGTTTTCAACCTTTTGTCTGCGTGAGAACATACAGGTCTGACCTCTTGTAAATTCTTCAAATGATTTTGAAATATCATTATCGAGATTGAGAACCGCTCTGCCGAATGCGTTCTGATGAAGAATAATGTTTTTCTTTGAGTCTATGTATTCCTGCATATCCTTGTGTATGTCAAGATGATTAGGTGCTACATTTGTAACTATTGCAATATCAGGACTTTTTCTCATAGAAATAAGCTGAAAACTTGAAAGCTCAACAACAGCAATATCATCAGGATTTATTGTTTCGATTTCCGGCAAAAGCGGACGACCGATATTTCCGCCTATATGAACATTATATCCCTGTGCTTTCAGGATTTCGGAAATAATCGTTGTTGTGGTAGTTTTGCCGTCACTGCCTGTTACGGCTATGATTTTGCACGGACAAAGGTCAAAGAAAACCTCCATTTCGCTTGTAACGGCTGTACCGTTTTTGCGGGCATCAACAAGTTCGTCCATATAATATCTCATACCGGGAGTTCTGAAAATTATATCCGCATTGAAATTTTTCAGATAATTTTCACCCAGATGAAGTTCTGCACCGTATTCAACGGCTTTATCGGCATTTTCTCCTAAAAGCTCACGCTCTCTTTTGTCGCAGGCAAGCACATTTGCACCATATTTTTTAAAGAGTTTTATAAGCGGAAGATTACTACCGCCTATTCCGCAGAATGCAACAGTTTTTCCGTTTACAGATTCAAAAAATTTTTTTATATTGTTTTCCATTTTAATGGTTCCTCTCTGTTTTAAAATTAAGACAAAAATACTTTTTTATTATATTCCAATCCGCCGTCAAATTCAAGTATTACGCCGCAAGTTCGGAATTTATAAACATCAGAATACGCACAAAAAAGCACCGCCGTTTTAAAATTAAACAGCGGTACTTGTATGAATTTTTCAAGGCATATTATTGTATCTTTCGATGATAAGTTTTACTGCCTTGTCGATGTCGGTTTTTTCCGTATCAATTACTATATCGTAGTTTGACGGATTTCCCCAAATTTGATTTGTATAAGCGTGGTAATATTTTGCAGTTCTTCTGTCCATCTTGCCTACTATTCGCTTTGACTTGTCATAGGTCCAGTTTTCAAGCTCCATTCTACGCCTGATTCTGAATTCCTTTGGTGCATGTATAAACACCCTCAGCAAGCTGACATCTTCATCTTTCAGAACATAGTCAGCACATCTGCCTATAAAAATACAGTTTTCAAGCGAGGCAATTCTCTTAATTTCGTGGCTTTGAAGATTAAAAAGAGCCTCAGATGTAGGAACGCCAAAAATAACATTTGAATTGCCGTTGTGCATTGTCTGATAAAAATACTGATTTACAGCTTTTTCGTCCAGCTTTTCGATTTTCTTTCTGTCAATTCCTCCAAAGTCGCAAGCCATATCCAATATGTCCTTGTCGTAAAGATGAATTTGAAGTTTTTCGGACAGCTTAAAGCCTATTTCGTGACCGCCGCTGCCGAACTGTCTGCCGATTGTTATTACTTTGTGCCGCATTTTAATATCCCCCTTACTGATTTTTGAATTCTTTATTTTTCATCTTTATATCATTTAAAATTTATCCTCAGTCGGATTTTTTTCATAATCAAAAGCGTGAGGATTTGACTTCATTCTCTTGTGTGCAAGTTTTATTATAATAATTGCTAAGACTATTATAACAACAGCAACCGCTATATACCATATCCACGAGAAATTATGCGACTGTACAACGGCAAACTCAATATTATTGCCCTCAGCCTTAAAGGTTATATATTTTCCGAAAGTGCCTGTTTCAACCTGTTTCCACTGATTGCCCGATTTTATATATACGGCATAATTGTTTGTTTTTTCTTTTGGTGACAGATACCGTATTGTATGAAGCTGCTGGCTGTCGTCGGGAATTGTAATACTCCACTGTTCAGCGTTTTTGCTGTCCGGAATATCAGCGTCAACGGCTGAATGTGCCTCAACTGTCAGCTTGTCGGTGTTTTTGAAATTGCCCTCAACAAACAGAACATTCAACTTGCCGTCACGCTTATCGTCTGAGGTCAGTGCTGTAACAAACGAAACATACTCAGCCTCAGAAATAACATCAAAATGAAGATTGTCAAAATCGCTGACACTCCACTTTATGTAGCAATCTTCTTTTGGCGTTATATCAGGATAAATCGAACTGTCTAAACTGTCGCCGTAATTGAATTTAACGGTTTTGAGGGTTTCGCCGTCTGATGTAAATTTTACGGTAAAGAATTTAAATTCATCAGGCACACCCGAAAGTTTTATCAACTCCTGATATGAAATTGGTTCAGCTTTTCCTGAATAGCTTAAACCGTTTATGCCGCATAAATCATCTGACACAAACAGATTGTTTTTGAATGTTCCCCTGTCGGCACCCGATATTGCACCGAGAAATTGTTTTCCGCTTTCAATTTGCACGAGTGAACGGCAGTCCTTGATAATACAGTCAGAAGAAAGTAAATCATTTGATTTTCCAGAACCGATAATTCCGCCTATATTATTGTTGCCGCTTAAAAAGCATTTCGACCAACAGTTATATATCTTTGACGCTGAAAGTCCTGCAATACCGCCGACATAATTGCCGTTTTCACTTTTGATGCGGTTGTAGGCATAACATTCAATGATTATTCCCAAATCCTGTCTGCCGCAGATACCGCCTACGCAGTCTTTTTTGGAAACGACTTCACCGTTGTTTATACAGTTCTGGATTATTGCCTTTGTGTCGTAAATTTTATTGAATACATTATTGCCGGAGGTCACATCACTTTCGGGGTCAAGTTCATATTCTATTCCGAGATTGCCGACAATACCAGCGGTATTTATATCAGCGTAAATATATCCGCTGTTGACGGAAGAATGGACCTTTCCCGATGTTGCCGAGTTTATTTCTTTTTCGGAAACATCATTCAGCACATCTTTCAAAGAACTGTCGTTTATGTCTGAAATTGCGTCTGAAATAATATCCGTAACATCTTTCAGACGGTCAATAATTCTGTCTATGTCGTCAGACAGAGTTCCTGTTGTGTCAGCAAGTGCGGATTTAATCTTGTCAACAGTACCAGAAAAACCGCTTAAAGCCGAATACATTTCCGAAAATGAAGCCTTTATTCCTGTGTTAGTCTGTGCTGTCTGAGTTTTGTTTATATCCTTTAAATTACCGAAAACTCCGCTTATTGTGTTCATCATAGATTTAAGATTTTTTGCCGAATCCGAAAAATCCTGCATTGAATCTGCGGCACTGTTCATAGCTTTATTAAGCTGTGGTGATGAATTTTTTATACTTTCTATACTGTCGCCTGTATTTCTTACGGCTGTTTCAAGAGAGTCTGCGGCTGAGAATATGTTTTGCATACCGTTTCTTATGGTTTCAAAACCCTTATCCGCATTTTTTTCATCAAAAATAACATTACCCTTTAAAGACTCAACACCACTTATTACGGTATTCAAATCTTTGCTTAAATCGTTTAATGCACCTGCGGTATCAGCAAAAGCCTTTCCGACCGAATCACCCCATATTTTAATTTTATCAAATGTACCTGATATTTCATCAAGCGTTTTGCTTATATTCTCAAAAGAGGATTTTATGTTTTTGAGTGAATCGGAAATTTTATAGAGTGCCGTATCAACAGCATTTTTATCGTTTATCACTATTGCCTGTCTTAATTCTGTAACGGCTTTTTTGAGCGACGAAACAGCATTATTAAAATCAGAATATGCAGCTTTTAAGTTTTCGGCAGATTTTAAAATTTCGTCGAAACCAGATATGACAAGTGCCGAACCCTCTTGTGCCTTTGATATATCTATTGATACATTCCTTGAAATTTCCACCATTGATTCTGAAATCTCAAAAAGTGCTTTTGCGGCAGTGTCGGCTGAGGTTTTAAGCGTTTTTATATCCGACAATATATTGCTGATTTGCGGAATAAGCTGAAAAATATTATCAATACTTTCAATAGTTTCTTTCAGATCATTCCACGCTGTACTCATAGAACCTATTGCGGTCGAAAATTCTTTCAGACCATCAGCTATTTGTTGAAATGCCTTTTGTACGGCGGTCTGGTCGTTTATTTTTACTGCGTCTTTTAATGACTGACAACCTGTTTTTATCTTGTCAATTCCCGACTGCAAACTCAAAAACGCATTATTTATATCATTTGCTGTCTGTGAAAAGGCATTGAGTGCCTGCTGAATATCTGAACTGCCTTGCTGAAATTTTTCCCAGTCAATATCAATGCTGTTCTTTATTGTGTCAACGCTGTCACTTATTTTTGCAAGATATGACGATATGTTTTTGAGTTCGGAAATAAGTGCGTTAAATTCCGTCAATGCCTCGTCCGTCCAGCCGTTATTTTTCAAAAGTGTGACAATGTCGTTTACCGCTGTGCTGAGTTTTTCAAAGTCTGACGAAAAATCCTTTAAGCCGTCTGAGATATTCTGTAAAGCTGTTTTTGCGGCATTTTTGTCGTTTATGCTTATTGCCTGACTGAGTGAATTTATACCGTCACTTATCTGTTTTGAACCTGTGTTTGCCTTGTTTATGGCGTCAGCGACATTGTCTGCGGCTTTTTTAAGGCTGTCGAGTGCCTGTTCTCCAAAAGCAGTCAGCTTTGAAGCTTCATTCACTGCATTTTTAAAATTCTCAAATCCGTCTGAAATTTTGCCCGACATATCCGCACCCTGAGAAAACGCTGTTTCAAGCTGTTTTACGCTGTCGGCAGTAAATGTACCCAAACGGTTTATTTCGGTTTTTGCGTCATCAGCCAAAGATGATGCATTATCAACAAGTTTTTTTGAATTATCCGATGCGGTTTTCAGATATTCCTCTGCCTCGTCAAGAAGTGCTTTTATATCGTCTGATGAATTTTTTGAATTGTTTACAGCATTTTCGAGTTCATCTTTCAGCTTTGTTATTTCATTGTTTATTTTATTTATGTTATCCTCAGACAGATTAACTGTAATATAAGGTTCTGCCTGTCCGACAATGCCGCCGACATCTTTTCGTCCGTATATTTTGCCGCTGTTTTCGCAGTTATTTACATAGCCGCTCGAACGACCTGCAACGCCGCCAACATTATATCCTGTATGTTCATAGCCAACGGTTCCTGTATTTTTACAGCCGAGAACCATTCCCGATGAGTAGCCGACAACGCCGCCCGTATCGGTTGCGACATTTATATGTTCAAGTGTCGTCAGCTTTAAGAGTGACGAAATATTCGTTGTCGGGTCAATATTTATTTCGTCAATTTTAAGACCGGGGTCAAGGATTACACAGTTTATTTTTCCGTTATTCGTGCAGTTGCTGACAGTGCCTGTGTTATATCCGACAATACCGCCTGTGTGACTTTCACCTGTAACAGTGCCGTCAGAAGTGCTGTCGTAAATTTCACCTTTGAGTTCGTTTCTGCCGACAATACCGCCTGCGTCGGTTGTCCCCTCAATTATGCCATAATACGAACAGTTTACGATTTTGCCGTTGTTTACTCCTGCAATACCGCCTGTACTCTGTTTTTTTTGCTCGGGTGCAATACAGCCCGCAATATTCAGGTTCTGAACCAAAGCACCCTCCTGTACAGTTCCGAAAAATCCTGCCGGCGACAATGCACCCGTAAGGTTAAGTCCGCTGATTTTGTGATTGTTGCCGTTGAATGTGCCGCCGAATGAAACTATCGACTGAAAGTCCGAGTCTTTGAGTGAAATATCAGCGGTAAGTTCAACGGTTTTATCCTTTGACCATGTATCAAGCGTACAATTTTTTGCAAGCTGAATTAAATCCTCCGCACTGTCAACATATATAGTTGAACCGTCAACAGAATTACCCTCTGTCGCAAAAGCAGGAAATATTGCATTTAAACACATTAAAACACTTAAAGACAATGCCGTTATGAACGGTATTTTTTTATTCTTTATCGTCATTTTCATCGCTGTTTTCCTCCTGAACCGAACCTGTTATGAGTTTTACATCAACATCACCGTCAACAACTCCGTGAACCGTACCTTTAATTCTGCCGTTTACAGTTCCGTCAATCTTGCCGTCGATTACAATTCTTCCGCTTGTTTCCTTGCGTTTGATGTGATGACGAACCGAGAATGAAGTTCTGTTGATGATTTTTTCGCCGATAAGAAGTATCTGAGGCAGTACAAACATAACAAGTATCATAGAAATTATCGTACCACGACCAAGACTCTGACCAATGCCGACAATGGCAACATTTGATGTAAGATGACCTATGAGTATGCCTGCTATTGCAAGTATTGAACCCGATGTGATAACCGTCGGAAATGCAAAATTCATAGTTTCAATAATAGCCTCTTTTTTCGGCATTGTTTCACGCAGTTGTGTATAGCGGCTTGCAATAACTATTGCGTAGTCGATATTTGCACCCATCTGTATTGAGCTTACAACAAGATAACTCATAAACATCAGCGGCGAACCTGTTAAGGCAGGTATAGCAAAATTCAGCCATATACTGCCCTGTATTACCATTATAAGAAGTATTGGCATACCAACCGATTTGAATGTAAACAACAGCACAACAAGCACGATTATAATAGAAAGAACACTTACAACAACATTGTCACGGCTGAATGTCTTTTTAAAGTCATACTGATTTGTTGAGTTTCCTGCGATATGCACTTCACCGTCAGGATAATAACTCTGTGCCGTTTCCTGCATTTTGTCAAGAAAAGTGAATGTTTCGTCGCCGCTCTCAGCCAGATTAAGATACACAAGTATGCGGTCATAGTTTTTGCCGTGTAACTGCAACTTTGCGTTTTTCATTTGGTTATATGCCTCATCAAGTTTTTCCATTTTATCGCTGTCAAGCGTTATATATCCGTTGTGTATTTCGTCACATGCAAACATAAATATGTCAATAACAGGGACACTGTATGTTGAAATACCGCCGACGATTTTGCCGTAATTTTCGTGTTCAGCCGCATAAGCCGTATAGAGAATTACACCGACTTCATAATCCATATCGGTTGCCTCGACAAACTGTCGTGGAGTAATTTTGTCGGTAAGAGTATATCCGTCAAGTGCCTCAACATTTGCAAGACCTGTACACGAGTCAACTTCGCTCATGGATTCGAGTTCTTTTATGAGTGATTTTTCGTTTTCATAGCTGCCTGACGGTACTATCAGTGCAACCATATTTTTGCCGGAAAAGTTATCGTCAATCATTTCCTGTGCAATCTGAGTATCGTTTTTCTTCGGTGTTTCTATGCCGTTTTCACCGTATGCATAAGGGCAGAACTGCGAAATAACCATCGCACCAATCAGCACAACAACAAAGATAATCGGCACAACCCGTCTTGACGCATAGTCAAATTTTCCGACAAAGTCGATTTTCGGAATAAAACTTCTGTGACCTGTTCTGTCCATTAAAGGTCCGAATACCATCAGCAAACCCGGCATAAGCAAAAACGCCGACAGCAAAGCAAACAAAATAGCTTTGATAAGGTTTATGCCCATATCCGCACCTATTTTGAAATTCATAAACATCATAGCGACAAGTCCGCCTATTGTCGTCATACTGCTTGCGGTAATTTCGGGGATTGATTTACTCAGTGCGATAATAACCGCTTCTCTTATCGGCAGAAGATTATGTTCCTCTTTGTAGTGATTGCAAAAGATTATTGCATAGTCAATCGACAGTGCAAGCTGTAAGATGCTTGTTACCGAGTTTGAAATAAATGAGATTTTCCCCATAAGGAAATTTGAACCCATATTTACTATCATACCTGCAATAAAAGTAATAATAAGTACGGGAATTTCAGCGTAGGTCTTTGATGTAAACAAAAGCACAAGAAGTATAATACCGGCTACAATCACCATTATGAACTGTACTTCCTGACTGATATTATCAGCAAGTGCGTTGCCAAGACCCGTGCTGACATAGTAATCATAGCCCGACAGAGTTTCCTTTACGCTTTCGAGGGAATCAACGCATTTTTCGTCATTCTCGTCATAGTCAAATGTGATGTTGTACAAAGCCGATACATTGTTATAATGGTCTTTTGAATCGTCAAATTCAACACTCTGAACACCCCTGACATTTTTCAGCGTATCTTTGAGTTTTTCAGCGTCATCAAGCGATATATTCGCCACCATAAAATCGGCTGTTCCGAATGTTGTAAACTCCTTGTCCATAATGTCAAGGCTTTGTCTTGTTTCGGAATCCTCAGGCAGATATGCAGTAAGGTCATTTTCGACCACAACCCAGTTTCGTGCAATAAGAGAAAAAATCGCCAATCCGATAAATATCAGAAAAATAAGATTTCTCTTGTCAACGATAAAAGTAGATAACTTAATCATAAAGCTGTCTTTGTTTTGTTTAGCTTTTCCGTTCATCAATTTCTCTCCTTTTTCTTTGGCTATATGCAAACGACAAAATCGCTTGTATGCTGTCTTCACAAACAATCAGTCATAAATTCTTTATGATAAAACATATTACATATTTCCCGTTTTTTCAATGGACAAATTCCGCAATATGTATAATCATCAGACAAAAAAACAGGTATGCAAAGTTTTATCCTCTGCATACCTCATATATAATGATTTTAAATTCAAAAAATACCACCAAAATAAAGAACAAGAATAATCACAGCAACAACAAAGCATATCAGCACTGCCAAAATGTTTGCCCTTGCATAGATACAATGACGCAATTCCGATTTTCTCTTTTCAACTTTGTCCTCCATAAAGATTAAATGTCCGCCTGTCTGACGCAAAATAAGCGGTGATATTGCCAACAGATAATAAGGATAGTAAACTGGGTCGGCTTTAAGCGGTTTTACGCCGTACAGTTTCATTCTTCTTAAAGAACCTTTCAGTTCCATAATTTTTGCGATTTTCTTTTCGTATTTTGCATTGTATTCTACATCGTCTTTAAGAAAAAAATATCTGTCGGTAAAATAATGAAACTGCTTGTCCGAAAGAAAATAAAAAAGCGACATAATATAGTTTATATTTTCGTCAGCGACTTTTTTTATACTGTTGTAATCGCTGACATATTTAAGAACAGATTTACTGTTTGTTATAACAAGCCGCTTTGTCATAATGGCGTTAATTATGTATTTTCTGTAACAGTCGAACACGATATTATACAAATCATTTTCAAAGGCAAAATCCTTATGTCTGTCCTTTACATCATTCCATATAACATCATAGTCATCATTTGAAAGGTCATAACCGAACAACCGTACAGATGTTGCCGACAAATTCATCTGATACGCATTGTAAAGCACATCAATCTCTTCATCAAGTGTAATTATACCGTTGTTTTCGTAAATTTCAATCTCTTTCATACAATGCACTCCGTTCAATCAGTTAATATAATTGTAAACCTTTCATTGTAAAAATTCAACACGGCTTTTATACTTAATTTTTAACTGTTACTGAGCAAATCCTGAGTTATTTGTATTTTATTTTCTTTTCGGTTTAATACGGCGAAAAAATCACCACTCACAACAAAGCTCTGTTTTGTAGAAAATAATCTCAAAAACAAAATTTAACCGTTTATAGTAATTAAAGTACAGTTCTCGTAGGTTATTCAAAGTAAATTCCAAAAAAATTCCTTGCAAAATTAAAAAATTCTATTGCTTATTTGGCGAAAAATGTTTATAATTAGGATTGTATGAGAATACATTGCAATATTCAATTTGAAAGGGGTTAGTTCACATGATATATTCCAAAGAAGTGGAAAGAATGTGTCCTGTAACAAAGGGACCTCATCATGGTCCTGCACCTATTCCTGAAGAAGGAAAATGGGTTAAATCAAAGGAAATTACTGATATTTCCGGTCTTTCACACGGTGTAGGCTGGTGTGCTCCTCAGCAGGGTGCCTGCAAACTTACACTTAATGTAAAAGACGGTATTGTTGAAGAAGCTCTTGTTGAAACAATCGGCTGCTCAGGTATGACTCACTCAGCTGCTATGGCTGCTGAAATCCTCCCTGGCAAAACTCTTCTCGAATGTCTTAACACAGACCTCGTATGCGACGCTATCAACACAGCTATGAAGAACATCTTTGAACAGCTCGTTTACGGCAGAAGCCAGACAGCTTTCTCAGAAGGCGGTCTTCCAATCGGTGCAGGTCTTGAAGATCTCGGAAAGGGACTTCGCTCACAGGTTGGTACTATGTTCAGCACAAAGGCTAAGGGCGTTCGTTATATGGAAATGGCAGAAGGCTATGTTCTTAAAACAGCTCTTGATGAAAATGACGAGGTTATCGGCTATCAGTTCGTAAAAGTTGGCAAGATGCTTGAAGATATCCGTCACGGTGTTGAACCGAATGAAGCATTTAAGAAGAATATCGGTCAGTACGGTCGTTTTGATAATGCGGCTAAGTACATTGACCCTCGTGAAGAGTAATAGGTAAGGAGGAACTTAATTATGGCAGTTACATTTGAAAGTATGGACAGAAGAATGCCTAAGATTGAGAAATGCCTTGCCCAGTATGGTATTGCAAATCTTGAAGAGGCTCGTCAGATTTGTCTTGACAAGGGTTTTGACCCTTACAAAATCGTAAAAGATATTCAGCCTATCGCATTTGAAAATGCAGGTTGGGCTTATACACTCGGCTGTGCCGTTGCTATCAAGAAGAATGTTGAATCAGCTGCTGACGCTGCTGCTGCAATCGGTGAAGGTCTTGAAGCATTCTGTATTCCGGGTTCTGTTGCTGAACAAAGACAGGTAGGTCTTGGTCACGGTAACCTCGGTGCTATGCTCCTCAGAGATGAAACAAAGTGCTTTGCTTTCCTCGCTGGTCACGAATCATTCGCTGCTGCTGAGGGTGCAATCGGTATTGCAAGAAACGCTAACAAGGCAAGAAAAGAACCACTTAAAGTTATTCTTAACGGTCTTGGCAAAGACGCTGCTTACATCATTTCAAGAATCAACGGCTTTACTTATGTAAAGACTCAGTTTGACTATTACACAGGCGAACTCAACATCGTTGAAGAGAGAGCTTTCTCTGACGGTGAAAGAGCTGCTGTAAAGTGCTACGGTGCAGATGATGTTCGTGAAGGCGTTGCAATCATGCAGCACGAAAATGTAGGTGTATCTATCACAGGTAACTCAACTAACCCAACCCGTTTCCAGCACCTTGTTGCAGGTACATACAAGAAATGGGCTATTGAAAACGGCAAAAAGTACTTCTCAGTTGCTTCCGGCGGTGGTACAGGTCGTACACTTCACCCTGATAACATGGGTGCAGGTCCTGCTTCTTACGGTCTTACAGACTCTATGGGTCGTATGCACGGTGACGCACAGTTCGCAGGTTCATCATCAGTTCCGGCTCATGTAGAAATGATGGGCTTGATCGG
>JBJFIB010000088.1:1397-2599 GCA_051894195.1 Acutalibacteraceae bacterium | reverse complement strand
CCTGCACCTGCCGTTGCAACTCCACGAATATCCGTTCCGCTTTTGAATTGTTTCCAGAAATCATTCAACATTGATTTGTTCTCCTCTCGATTATACGATTATTTTATAGCTTGTTTATAGTCATCTTTGCTTGCGGTTTTTGTAACTTCCATATTGCCAAAGGTCATTTTATCGTCTTTTACGGAATAGCTTATCGGGGATTCGTACTCAGTGCCGTTAATATCAAAATAATGCACGGTGATTTTTCCGTCATCAATCTTATAACTGCCCTTTGTATAAATCTCTGACGAAATCATCTCAAATGTTCCGTCCTCACCGAATGTATATGTATAGTCATAACCGGTATCGCCGTTTTTATAAAGCCATGAACCCGTCACCTTGCTGTCGGGCTTGAAATCCTTATAATATTCAACTTTATCTGTCAGTTCTGACGATTTAAAATCCAGTATGTAATATCTGTAACCGTCAATAACAGTGTTGTCGGCAATTTTCATCTTTGCTTTCTGCTCTTCTGTTTCAGAATCGGACGACACTTCATCAGGCGGCAAAAGCAGTCCTGTGCGGTCGGTCAGTTTAAGTGTTCGACCCGTAAAAGCATTTCCGCATACAGCATAGTCAAATTCGGCAGTGATATAAGGCTGACCGAGGTTTGTTATTGAAATTTTCAGCTTTGGTTTTCCGTCACTGTCATCTACAAATTGATAGCGACCCTTGAATGTTGTTCCGCCACGGTGCATACCGAAATTACCGCTGTTGTCGAAATCAAAGTCATATGTTATTGTTTCTTTCATTTCTTTCTTTGTTTCTGAATCGGTCTTTGTTGTTTCAATGCTGAAAGACCATGTGCCGTTAATGCTTGTGTCAAAAAAGCATTTCCACACACCAAAGAACAGAATTGCGGCAAGAAAAATACAGGCGGCAATAATAAGCGGAACACCTATTTTTCTCTGATTTGGCTTTTTGGCTTTGGTCATTACGGCTGTATTGCTTTCAGTTTCTGAGTTTTCGTCAAATACGAAATCGTTGTCTTGTTCTTTAAGTTCATCAATTTCATCTAAATTCATTTCTGACGACATAAATATTTCCTCCGTTCATAAAAATTTAAACTGACATATCCATTTTACAACAAAACACCTTTCATTACAAGAACAAAAATAATTCATCGGGCAGCGTGACGCTGCACCCAATTCGCGTTCAAAGTT
>JBJFIB010000088.1:0-1297 GCA_051894195.1 Acutalibacteraceae bacterium | reverse complement strand
AACAAAAATAATTCATCGGGCAGCGTGACGCTGCACCCAATTCGCGTTCAAAGTTTTTGTTACCATTAAGCTGGCTGCTCCGGCGGCAAGCTGCCGCTCCCGATTCGCGTTCAAAGTTTTTGTTACCATTAAGCTGGCTGCCCGCGAAATTAGTTATTGTTATCTTTCCACGCAACAACTAATGATTACGACAAACTAATCTTTACGCAACAACCTACCGTCCATACAATAATTCCTAATTCCTCATTCCTAATTCCTCATTTTTAACTCCTAACTTATAACAACTCCACACTCCACTCTCCACACTCCACTCTCATAACGCATTATTTTGCGTTTTTTTCGAGATAGTCAGTCCAGAGATAATAGTAGTCGGGGTTGAGATGAACGCCGTCGGGAGACCAGCTTTCAGGAAGTGTGCCGTTTTTATTTTTGAAAACTGAGGCAACATCAATAAGCGGTACATCTTTTTCTTTTGCAAGGTCTTTTAACTGTTCGTTATAAATGTTAATCTGTTCGTTGTTGAGATTGTACTTGTTTTCCTTGCTTTTTTTTGCTGTAATCGGAAGAATAGTCTGAATGTAGATTTTTACATCAGGCATTTTTTTCTTGATTGTGTCAATAACCTTTGAATAGTCCTCAATAAATTCGCTTTTGTCATAAAGACCTGTTTCGTTTGTGCCGAACATCAGGAATACTTTATCGTATTTTTTCTTGTTTTTTACAAGCTGTTCAATAACTGTCAGTTTTTGCTTTGGAAGTGTATCGTGCAGAACGCCATATACAGTAAGTCCCTCGTGACAGTAAAAATCCGCCTCAGTTACTATTTTATATGCATCAAGTCCCATAGTTATCGAGTTACCGAGAAATGCGGTTCTTGTGAAAAAGCTGCTGTCAATATCGGGAATTTCAGGCTGTGGGTCTTGTTCTTTTGAAGATTCTTCCGGATTTTCTTTTGATGTTTCTTTTGATGTTTCTTTTGAATTCTCTTTTGAACTTTCTTTTGAGTTTTCGGATTTATTTTCTGATGTTGCCGCTGACGGTAATTCAGCACTGCTGTCTTTTGACGGTTCTGCTGAACTCTCGGCTGAACTTTGTGTGTTTTCAACAGAACTTTCAGTGGTTTCAGACGGCTGTTCTGACGATTGTTCGGATACCTGCTGTGAAGAAGCAGACGCACTGCTTTCCTTTTCTCCGTCACCAGACTGTGAACAACCTGTCATTACTGCCGAAAAAGCCATAACTAAACTTACAAACAAACATATTACTTTTTTTGATGATTTCATTTTTTTATTCCCTC
>JBJFIB010000087.1:0-2601 GCA_051894195.1 Acutalibacteraceae bacterium | reverse complement strand
AGCATTACAAGAGAGCAAGGCGAGTATCTTGTGAAGACTTTTGGACTGTGGTAAGCATCTATTGACATAATCAAAACATATTTGTATAATAATATTGTCAGCAGTTGATTGTCTGCTTGTATGGTGTATCGCCACCTTAACTGCGACCTATTATGTACGGTGTATCGCCACCTTAACTGCGACCTACTATGTATGGTGTATCGCCACTTTAACTGCGACCTATTATGTATGGTGTATCGCCACCTTAACTGCGACAATAAAACAATCAAACGGCAGGGGGCATCAGCTCCCTGCTGTTTTTTAAGGGAGTTTATACATATTATGAAAATTGCATTTTACTATGTTTCACCGGAATATATTGATTATCTGAAAAAATCAGAAATAGCTCAACGAGGATATACCTGCGTTCCAAATGTAATCTATGCAAACAGAAATAAATTTGTTTACGGTGCGATATTTTCGGTCAATAGTATAGATTATTATGTTCCTATATCCCATTCGCTGACAAATAAGTCTGAGAGCGTTGTGATTAGAAATAAATCCGGTAATAAGAAGTTAGGAACATTAAGGTTCAACTATATGTTCCCTATTCCAAATTCGGAATTACAGTACTTGGATGTTGGTAATGGGAATTTCTCTTTGCAGGAAATCAATCGCATAAAACAAGAATTATCATTTTGCAGAAAGCATAGAGATGCGTTGATGAAAAAAGCTCAGGAAACATATCTCAAGATATGTAACGGCAACGATATGCAATTAATCAAAAATAGTTGTGATTTCAAAATTTTAGAAGCCGCTTGCATAGAATTTATCCGTCTTCGCAATACGGAACATTCAAAGACAGTCGAAAACACATCACCAAATAATTTACCGGAAGAGAAAAACAACTCACAGAATAGAAACTTTGCAATATCTCGAAATATGATGAAAAATGACATAAATAGGAATCACCAAGTTCAGTCAGATCAAAATAAACAGCAGATACACCAGAAACCAAAAAGATAAAATTTTATATTTCTCAAAAGCCGTTTTCAGAGCAAATCTGAAAGCGGCTTTTTTACATCAATTATGAAAGGACAGACAATTATGGCAATTAATTTAGACAATCTTGTTTTTTGAAATGAGGTAATGAAATGAATATTGAATTTATAAAAATGGACTTTGAAAAGCTGAAAAAACAGAAAAAACATATTTTACTTGCAGAAATCGGCTTAATTGTGCTTTTTATGTTATCAGTATGTTTTTTGGTATTCGCCCGAGAAGCTGATTTATCTACTATTAGGTTATTAAGTGTAAATATCTCTATTTGCAGTGTGTATTGTTTTATTTACACATTTATGTTTTTAAGTGATTTATATGATATAATCAATTTCGCTTCTGAAAACGAGGTGCTCAGAGTAGTTGTTAAATGTAATATAAAGTATTTAAATGACAGACCATCGAAAAAACAATTATCACTTATGGTTTACGCAAGCGGTAAAGATTATACAGTAGCAAAACATCGCTTTACATTGAAAAATCTGATTGAGAGAACTGACATAGATAATCCGATAGTTGATATCCAGAATAAGCGCATATACATACCGTTTGGTTTTGAACCGGAGCAGCTAAATAATGCCGATGCAGACTTGACATCGTTTAAAAATTTTATTTCGGACGCTGCTTCTTCACCACTTATCAAAAGTAAACATAGCTACCGTTAAGCCGTTTTCAGAGCAAATCTGAAGGCGGCTTTTTTACATCAATTATGAAAGGACAGACAATTATGGCAATTAATTTAGACAATCTCAATGCGGCGTTTTCCAAAGCCGCAGACTCAGTAAGCGAGCTTAACAGTGTCAGCCATCAGGAGCTTGTTTCTGTTGAGGATATTGTTACCGCAGAATTCAATCCGTATAACGAAAACGACAATGAAGATAACGTAGAACAGCTTGCCAAAAGCATTGAAAGCTACGGTCTTATCGAGCCGCTGTGCGTTAATAAAGACAACGACGGCAAGTATCATCTGATAAGCGGAGAACGCCGTTTTAAGGCGATTTTAAGGCTTGAATGGAAACGAATACCCTGTGTGGTTTACGACGGCTTAGAAGCCGTACAGGCTGAATTAAGACTGCACGAGGCTAATCTTGAAACAAGAGAATACACGGCAGCACAGAAATTCAGCTTTTACAAAAGAGTCAGAGAGCTGCTTTTACAGCTTCGGGATGAGGGCAGGCTCACAGGCGGACTGCAAAAGAATATTGCAAATATGCTGCATATATCAGAGCGGCAGGTTCGCAAGTATGACAGTATATCAGAGCTGCCGCAGGAAATTCAGGATTCCGTCGAGGATGGCACATTAAGCATCAATGCCGCCTATGACATTTCGCAAAGCTATGACGAGAATAACGGCATTTCCCATGAAGATGAAGCAGTGGATAAAGCTCCGAGCAATGATGAAAAAGCCTTGAATGATAACGCAGATGAAGAGCCGGAAGCAGAGGCTGAAACAATTTCGGATGCTGATACTCAAATTCAAAACGGCGTTATGCGAAATGCTGAAAATAAAGAATCTGATTTTGATGACAGAGAGTGGCAGAAATATCTTGAAAAGGCAATTCT
>JBJFIB010000086.1:0-13124 GCA_051894195.1 Acutalibacteraceae bacterium | reverse complement strand
TTAAAAAATTTTTCTGTTTTTACGCCTTTTGAGGTCGAATTTCCTCCTTATTTGAGGGTTTAGTGAAACACTATACTCGAATAAAGGAGGAATTTTTTTGGATATTAAAAAATGGATAAGTACAGTTGTTTCAAATTCAACGGTTGAAAATCCGCTTACGGCGGAACATATCGCTATGTGCGTTGGTCACATTACGGCTGACGAGGTGGACAGTATTATGCGTGAACTTATGCAACAGTCGGATATGATTGTGAAGTGTGACAGCGGATATTATTGCAAAAACGAACAAGATGATATTGTAAGTATTGCAAACAAAAATGTCCTTGACAGACGAGTGTGGGAGTATATCATTCAGCACTTTGACAATGTGGTTGACGCTCAGCTTTTTATCGCAAAGATGTCCGAAATTGCCGTAACGCAAAACAAAAAGATTGAATTTCAGAATTTGATGAACGGCACTTTGCAGATAATTGCGGAAGATTACAGGGAAAATATTCGCCAGAATAAGTTTGACAACGCTGTGTCGCAAGCTGAAAAACAGTATGATAATGCTCCCGAGTTTGTAAAAACACGAATTCTGAAAAACGGTGATGTCAAAGCGTATATTGATTGTACACTGCTTGCTGACTATCTCAGGGAGAATTATTCGTTCAAGCTGGTACGCAATCCGTTTTCAGACGATACGGATATTTATCTGTACGATAATGACAGTGGTATTTACAACAGGCTTTCAGCGGATATGTTGCAGGGCTTTATAAAACAGCCGATTGAAAACTACGACAAAACACTTGTCAAAAGCTATGATTTGCGTGAAGTTATGACCTTGCTGAAAACCGACATAAACAGCTGTACCTGTGAAGATTTAAACACAAATGAAGATATTATTGTCTTTGAAAACGGCGTTCTGAACATCAGGACAGGAGAGGTTGTTCCTCACAATCCGGAATACCTCAGCACAATCCGCATACCGTGCAGTTACACTCCTGTTGGTGAAACACTGCCGACAATGTACGAGGCTTGGGAGAGTGCAAAACAGAACGCACCTGTGTTCACGCAATACCTGATTGACCTTTGCAGTGGCGACAAAAAGGTTATCAAGCTGATTTTGGAATTTATGGGCGTTGCACTTTCAAATGTTTACGGACACCGATACAAAAGCGGTTTGTTCCTTGTCGGCAAGGGTGACACGGGCAAAAGTCAGCTTTTTTTACTTATTCAAAAACTCCTTGGTGAACAAAATTGTGCAAAGTCGAGCCTTGAACAGCTTGAATCACGGTTCGGAAAAGTGAATATGTTCGGCAAGCGTTTTGTTGACGACCCCGACATCAGCTTTGCGACAATAAAGGAGCTTGCAACATTCAAACAGGCAACAGGCGGCGACAGACAACAGATTGAAAAAAAGGGCAAAGACCCGTTTTACTTTGTATTCAGGGGAGTTCTGGCATTTGGTTGCAATCGACTTCCGCAGTTTTGCGGCGACCGTGGCGAATGGGTTTACAACAGAATTATCCCTGTCGAGTGTAAGAATGTAATCCCGAAACACAAACAGAACAAGCATATTGTTGATGATATGTACAAAGAGCGTGAGGAAATTATACGACTTCTTATTCCGTTTTTAATGCAGACTGTGAACAATAATTATACATTTGACATTCCCGAAAGCTGTCTTGCACTCAAAGAGCAGTATAAGGAGGACAACGACCCTGTCCGTCAGTTTTTCGCTGAATGTTGTCAGTTCCGCAGTGGAAAATTCAAGGTAATCAAGGACAACGACTACACTCGCCGTGAAATTTACTCTACATATAAATACTGGTACAAGGAGAATGTCAAGGAATATTCCGCTTGTGTGTCCGAACGGAAATTCATGGATTCGATTGTCGATATTCTCGCTGAGGCTGAGATTGAGAAAGACGATGCTGTGTTTAACACAAAAAACGGAAGATACTATGCAATTACACTTAGTGATGAGGGTAGAATGTACTACAATGAGCTTATAAGTCAAAAAACAACATACAGAAATTCTAACCGACAAGGGTTTATATAAAAAAGGTGACACTTTTTAATAAAAGATGACACTTTTGCGACACTTTGGTGACACTTTTTTGAAAAAATTTTTTATTAAAAAGTCAGTGTTTATGCGGTTTTCCAGCGTTTTGATGACACTATGACACTTTTTTCTTACTTCTTACGCAAGGAGAAATAAAATTATTTTTATATATAAAAGAAACTCTCCAAAAAGTGTCACCACTGTCACGATAAGCAAAAAAGTCAGTATTTATGCGGCTTTGAGTGGTGACACTTTTATTTTGAAAGTGTCACCGTACTGTCACGGAAGTGTCACCACAATAAAACAGCCCGTGACGATTAAGCCACGAGCGAAAAGTTTTTTAATGAATAATGAATAATGAATGATGAATAATGAATAATTACTTATGGTGCGGAAAAAGTGGCGGCTCGCACATCAACTCCACTCTCCACTCTCCACTCTCCACTCTCCTAACAACTTAAATTGTTTGCGGATTTTGGGGTATTTGAGGAGGAATTTAAGGCTTTTTGAGAGGAGCAAAAGGGGATATTTCAGTATGGCGGAGCGTTTCTGAACGGTGACATAGCCTTTGTGATTTTTCGGGTCGTAGTGCAGTACACGCTTGTGTTTGTAGAAATTTCTGAATTTGCATTGTGCAAGGTCACATACGGCAAAACCGTCTTTGTCGTTTTTGTAGAGGAATGACGGCAGAATGTAGCCGTTAAGACTTAAAAGCTGTGTTCTGAGGTTGTCGGTGTCAGCAAGGGATTGTGTGTATTTTTCGCTGTCGAAATAAATGCCGTACTGGTCACGGAGTTCATCATCTGTGAGCATTTTTGGACAATATGACATAAGCTCTTTGTTGAGTTTTTCGGGGTCGGTTGTGAGGAAATGTTCACTGCCGAGAAGATAATCGTCATACGCCCTCAGCACCAAATCCGCAAGAAAATAACGCTGATAAAATACCTGTTTCATAACGCACAAAATCATCTTTCTGACCTGAAAAAGTGCGTATGGCTTCTGATTGTTCACTGAGGTGAGTATAAGCTCGTTACGCTTGATGTAGTATTCCTGATAGCCGTCGTACTTGCTCTCGAAATCCTCGTGCCACACGGCAATTCCGCCTATTATCGCAATTTCGTCGGCACATCTGAGCGAATACTCTATGTCGTCAATCTTGATGAAAAACGGCATTGGGTCACCGTATTTTTTCCGCCAGAACGACGGAAAACAGTAAAACCACCAAGCATTATAGCTGCATTTCGGAAGATAGGATATTTGAAAGACATTTTCACGCTTTTTCATATCCATTCCGTTGCCGATATTCACAATGCGTTTGCCGTCCCATATTGCCCCAGCCTCGTGCTGAACAGCCATATCACTGAGTTTGAGCATTGTGCCGCCGACTGAGAGATTACTGTATTCGTCTTTTGTGATTGACAGCAACGCATAAACTCTGAACAGAACTTCACAATCAAGCACAATATCGTCGTCCATAAAGAGTATGTGCGTGTGATTTTTCGTGCTGTTGTCCGCCTCGGTATATCCACGACTGAAACCGCCACTGCCGCCTGTATTTTTGTTGTAAAACAGTGAAATGTAATTGTTTTCGACCTCGTCTTTACTGAGTGTCTGACCGTTGTCAACGACATAAAAGTGAATTTTATCTTCGTCAAAAAAGCTGTTATTGTCAAGATAATTCTCTATGGCTTTAAGATTTCTGAGAATATATTTCTCTCGTTTATATGTGCATATAACAACGCCGATACTTGTACGCTTTGTGACGGCGGCAATACAGCCGAATTCTCCGCCGTAAAATGTGCCTTCACGCTTTGCATTAAGCGTAAAATAAAGCTGTGCTGAGTCCTCTGTGGCGGTACGGTCAATTTCTATGGTTTCGGAAGATATTGTTTCCGCACTTATTTCCTTTTCGATAATGCATTTTTCAAGGAAATTATCGCCGCATTTTCTCACCTTAAAAATACGCAAAACAAATAAACCGCAAAACTTCACCTTTAAGTAAAGAGATGAAAAATTGCAGTATTTGTCGTACTTACCTGTCGAAAAGGTATTGAAATATGTATCGAATGTGACCGAATTTTTTATTTTTAATGACTTTTCTTTTTCACAATACACGGTATCGCCGTCAGCCGCCCTGAAATAAAGTTCGGTTTCGGGGCAGACTGACATATCCGGCAATATTATGTTTTGGAGTGAAATGCGGTTTAAATCAGTTTTCGCCAAATTCATTTTTTACTGCCGCAAGAGCGACCTCGATAACCTTATCCATATCGTAATACTTGTAATCGCCAAGACGACCGCCGAAAATAACATTCGGGGTATTATCGGCAAGTTTTTTGTATTCGGCGTAAAGGTTGTTGTTTTTGTCGTTGTTAATCGGATAATAGGGTTCAACGCCTTGTTTCCACTCGGAAGAATATTCCTTTGAAATGACGGTTTTTGGCTGTGTGCCGAACTCAAAGTGTTTATGCTCGATAATTCTTGTGTACGGAACACTCTTTTCTGTGTAGTTGACAACGGCATTACCCTGAAAATTATCGCAGTCGAGAACCTCTGTTTCAAAGCGAACCGAACGGTATTCAAGCACGCCTAATTTATATCCAAAGAATTCATCAATCTGACCTGTGAATACAGTTTTCTTAACTTTATCCGCATTAGTCTTAATCCACTCGAAATAATCGGTGTCAGTGAGAACCTCTATGCCGTCAAGCATTTTCTCAATAATCGGCGTATAACCGCCCATTGGAATACCCTGATACTTTGCGTTGAAATAGTTATTGTCGAATGTGAACCTCAGCGGCAAACGCTTGATGATGAATGACGGAAGTTCTGTACAAGGTCTGCCCCACTGTTTTTCGGTGTAGCCTTTGATGAGTTTTTCGTAAACATCTTTTCCGACAAGGCTGAGTGCCTGTTCTTCAAGGTTTTTCGGCTCTGAGAGATTGAGGTCGGCAATCTGGTCTGCAATAATCTTTTTAGCCTCAGCAGGCGTTTTAATGTTCCAAAGACGGCTGAAAGTATTCATATTGAACGGCAAATTGTAAAGCTCGTCCTTATAAATTGCAACCGGTGAGTTTATGTAGTTGTTGAACTCAGCGAACTGGTTGATATAATTCCACACTTCCGTGTTATTTGTGTGGAAAATATGAGCACCGTATTTGTGTACATTGATACCCTCGATATTTTCGCAGTAGATGTTTCCGCCGATATGGCTACGCTTGTCAATAACAAGGCATTTTTTGCCCCTCTTGTTCGCCTCATAAGCGAATATTGAACCGTAAAGACCTGCTCCGACAATAAGATAATCGTACATCAGATTCAACCTTTCTGTTTCAGTTTTTTCCTTTAATTTTTCTTAATATACTTCTACGCCTTGAACCCGGTGGGCAAAGGCGGTAAAAAGTCCTGTTGAATGACAGATTTTTTGTTGCACCGCCGATTTTACAAAAATGTGTTCGTGGAATTTCTGCCCATTTTATGTCGGTGTTATCCATAACATAGGTCATATAGACACCGAAAAGTCTTTCGCCGATTTTCCCACATTCACGGGGCATTTTAAACTGGTGTGGCTTACGCTTTTCAAATTCCATAAGAATATCAAACAGCCACTCACAGTAATCATCAAAAATCCGTCTTTGCATAATGAACATATTGCAGTAATACGCAAAATGTCCGTCAAGATATTTCTCAGCCGACGGTAAATATTCCGGATATTTTTCTCCGATAATATCGCACAAAAGTGACATATCATCAAAGCCGTTTCCGTCATTTTCTTCATACTGACTTTTCACACTCTGGTAGATATTTTCACGCAGTGGTGCAATAAGTTCGTATCTGTCAGTCAGCCTTGAAATACTCTCATAGTCAGCGTGGATTTTTGCAAGAGTTTCTGAGTCGGGCATATCATAGATTTTGTACGGCTTTTTAAGTTTATTCTGACTGTCGTATGCATAAATCTTTTCGCCGCCAAAATCGAAATATCTCCGTTGGTGCATAAGACCACACACATCACATTCAAGATTTTTCCAAGCCCAGTACATAACTGTAAGTTCGCAATAGCTGTCGTTTCTTGCGGAAATATTCATTCCGCTATTATCTTTCAGCAAGCCGTAGTTTTCATTCTCATACTTTTCAGCACCAGCCGATACAGGCACAATAAAATCCCCTATCTGCTCTGCCTTATCTTTATATACGCTGACAAGAATTTTAATATTTTTCAACCTGACTGCTGACAATTAACTCCACTCTCCACTCTCCACTCTCCACTCTCTTAATATACATCAATTCAGTGTTAATGTCAACAAAAACGCCAAATTCAGCCAATTATGTCAAAACTGCCTTTTGTTCAGTCGCCGAAATATACAAATCCGCACAAATCGCAACAGACAACGCAAAAATCTCTTGCTGTTCGTCAAAAATATTGAGTTCAAAGCCTGTGCCATATTCTCCCCAACATTTCTTTTGTGACATAACAACGCTTTTATCGACATCAATCAGCGAAAATCTGCCCTGTGCCATATTGCCGACAAAACGCAATGTACTTCCGTAAATCATAAATGCGAAATTTTCGTTCACGCACGGCACAAGTGCATAAAGCCGCTTATTGTATTTTATTGTAAAATATGTTGCAACAAGATTATAAAGTGTGATGTCGGACATTTTTCTGCACTCATTATCGGACAGGGTAAGTTTTTGTCCTGAGGGTCTGTTTGCACCTGTGACGATATATTTTTGATTTCCACATTCGTCAAGCACAACATATCTTGACAAAATATCCGACACATCTCGTTTCAAAAACAGTTTCATCTGCTATCCACTCTCCACACTTCACACATATAAATTATATTGTCTTAATCAAACATTATATTATCAATAGTTTGCTGAGGTATATGCGTGATTTTTGAAATGTCCTGTGTTGTAACGCTTTCGTAGCCGTCGAATGACGACATCTCGGCATAAAGCAACAGATATGCCGCAAAACAGTCTGCCTCACGCTCATATTTTGAAACGCAAAATCCTGTGTTACAACTCAGGCTGACGGTGTTTGTTTCGCCGTGCAATATGATATGCCCAAGTTCGTGGGCAACCGTTACACGCCTGTCGTAGTCTTTGAGGTTGCTGTTTATAAAAATAAATCTCGATTCACGCAGTTTTACCGTAAATCCGTTCACGCTGTCGGGCAAATCTGCATCAAGAATTATAATATCCATTTTTTCGCATATTTCATCAGGTTCAGCCGTTTTATACACTGAAATTATTTCTTCTGCTTTTCTTTTTATTCTTTCCATCGGAGTACCTCCGCTCGTAATTCGCGTTCATACTTATTTTTACCATTAAGCTGGCTGCTCCGCGAAATTAGTTATTGTTATTATTCCACGCAATAACAGAATGTCACAACAAACTAAACTTAACGCAACAACTTATAGTCCAAACAATAATTCCTAATTCCTCATTCCTAATTCCTCATTTATAACTCCACTCTCCACTCTGCACTCTCCACTCTGCACTCTCCACTCTTCACTCTCCACTCTCCACTCTCCTAACTGTTCTTGTGTTGTTGTTCGGCAATAGCTGCCGCTACTTTTATGGCGTCAACGATTTTTCGTCTGTCGTCGTCACTCAGGGGAACACCGTCAAACATAAGTCCCTGTTGAGAGGAAAGCATTTGTGTGAATTCGTCAATAACATCTGACACTTCCATTGAGAGAGTTGGTCTGTTGGGCTTGTCGGATTTACCGAGGAGAAAATCCGATGTCGTATCGAAAATACTGCATAATTTAAGCATTGTCTGATTATCGGGTTCACGGCGACCCTGTTCGTACATTCCGACAGCTGACGGTGAAATTCCAAGTTTTGATGCAAGTTCCGACTGTGTCATTCCCGCCTTTTTTCTGAGTTCTTTAATTTTTATTGAAATACAGCTTTTCATTTCATTTCCACTCTCCACACTTATAACAATTTCTGACTTCTAACCACTAACTTCTAACTCCACTCTCCACTCTCCGCTCTTCACTCTCCACTCTCCACTCTCCACTCTCCACACTGGTATTATACCACCACGATATGTGTATTTCAAGAGTATGCGGTAAAAATCGTCAGTATGATTAAAAATGTAGGAGATTTTTGTAAAATCGAACAAATTTTCGTTTTTGTATTGAATTTTATGAAAAACGGATTATAATTAGAATTATAGAGGATAGTTTACAAATGAAATCTGAACCTGTTTGGAAATTGTCCTTATTATTTTTAAAAATTCACTACACGAATTGTGTATAAAAGGAGAGTGTAAAATGACATACAAAGAATGGTCAGAGGAATATCGCAAAAGTGCCGAAATGATAAAGGAAAAAATTTCAATGCTTAAAGAAGAACTCAAAACTGCTCCGCTGTCAATGCTTAAATCTATAAATTCAAGAATATCAATACTTTATGGTATGTATCTCGACTGCAACAGCACGGCGAATATTCTCGGTGCAAGAAAAGGAGAAATAAATTGAGCAGAAATATTTACAGACTTGGAGAAAAGGAAATTTCATATGCGTCGCTTGCGGCATTTTTACAGGGCAAACCGCAAAAAGACCCTGTACAAGCAAGAATGCAGAAAATCCTCAGAATTGCACTGCGACAGGAACTCACCGACCGTCAGCGTGACTGCATAACACTGCATTACATCAAAAGCAAAAATGTAAAGGAAATTGCCGCTATACTTTCGATAAGACCGACAACAGTGTATAAACATCTCAGCAAAGGTCTTGCCTCTCTCAAAAAAGCTGCGGTTTATCTTTGAGTTGATGAATATATTATAAAATAATGACAATAATATCTTCGACAGAATTTAAAGAATTTATTTATTAAATTTATTTTTTGGAGGTAAGTTATTATGTTAGATAAGCTGTCGTTGATTTTGTTGATAATAGGCGGTCTGAACTGGGGTTCGGTCGGAATTTTCCAGTTTGACATTGTTGCGTGGATATGCGGCGGTCAAACGGGCATTATAAGCAGAATTATTTATACTCTTGTTGCTCTTGCGGCAATATGGTGCATTTCGCTGTTGTTTCGTGACAACACAGAAGTCGGCGAAAATCATGCGTCAGTCTGAACGGGTGAAAATAATTCTTCCAAAGCTATAAAATCGTATAACAAAACAGGCTCACTTATCGACAGCGACAGGTGAGCCTTTATTTTTTGGGTTTAATTCATATGTTCGTCAAAATCTTTCATCATAATGCCGCCCAAAGCACCTGATTTATACTGAAACGAAAACTGACTGTTTCTGACATCATAGTTAATGCTTTCGCCGATAATCAAATCTTCTTTGGCAAGCTCATTAAGCAAAGTTTCAACAGCCTCTAATTTATTCTGTTCAGATGCGGCTTTAAAATCCTCTGACTTCATTAAATTTTGTATGCGGTCATCTACCTTTGACATATCGTCTATTTCTTTACTGCTCATACCCTCTGATGATACAGACGAAACACTACTCTGAATGTCTGACTGGACACTGCTGTCAGCTGAACTTTCAGTTGTGCTTTGAGTTAAGCTGGTTTCAGGCTTGCTTGTTTGTGTGTTGCTGTCTTTACAGGCGGTAAAAAGCGACATTACAGCCGCTACGGTCAATGCTGAAATTATTATTTTACTGATATTTTTCATTTGAACACCTCTCTGAAAAATTATTTGCATAAGACATTATAAATAATATTATAGACAAATTGCGGGAATTATCAATAATTTTCTTATATTTTTAAAAAAAGTACAGACACCGGAATTCCAGTGCCTGTACCTTTGAATTTAATTTATTAAATGTCAGTTTACGGTAAGCGTAAAGTCTTTTACAACTTCTTTGCCGTTTGCGTCTTTAACTTTTGTGCGGACACTGTATGTACCTGTCTTGGTAGGTTTCCATACTCTTGTTGAAGTTGTGCCGTAAGATGTGAGGGTTGTCCATGATGTAGCTGATGAGTGCTTGCAGAGGAATGAATAACTATAAGGTTCTGCTCCGCCTGATGCTGCTCCTTTGATTGTCAATGAATCGCCGTAGTTTATTGTTGTCTTGCTGAGTGTTGAATTATTTTCAAGTGCAGCACCTACGGTAAGAGTAAAGTCTTTTATAACTTCCATGCCGCTTGCGTCCTTAACTTTTGTGCGGACACTGTATGTACCTGTCTTGGTAGGTTTCCATACTCTTAATGAGGTTGTGCCATAAGATGTGAGGGTTGTCCATGATGTAGCTGTGGAATGTTTGCAGAGGAATGAATAGCTGTATGGTGCTGTGCCGCCTGACGCCATTCCCTGAATTGTTATTGAACTGCCGCTGTTTATTGCGGTTTTGCTGAGTGTTGTGTTGTTGACAAGCTCAGGATTTACAACAAGAGTAAAGTCTTTTGTGGATACTGTGCCGCTTGCGTCCTTAACTTTTGTGCGGACACTGTATATACCTGATTTTGTCGGTTTCCATACACGCTTTGAGGTTGTGCCGAATGATGTGAGTGTTGTCCATGATGTAGCCGTTGAATGTTTGCAGAGGAATGAATACTGATATGGTGCTGTGCCGCCGATTGCCGCACCTGTGATAGTTATCGAGCCACCCTTTGTGATTTCCAACGCACTGAGTGTTGTATTGTTGGCAAGATTTTCAGCGAATGTTATGCCGTTTTCGTTTGCGTAGGTTTCGGCATAGCTGTTGCTTTCGCCGCAGATAGTAAGATTATCGCAACCGTCAAATGCACCATAACCGATATTTGTAACGCTTGTCGGAATTATTATGCATGTAAGATTTGACTGATATGAAAAAGCAGAACTGTTGATACCTGTTGTGCCGTCTTTGATTGTGAGTGTTGCTCCCTCGGGCATTTCGCCGTTGTATGCATAAACTATTCTGCCTGCATATACTACACCGTCAGGCTGATTATTAAGCCATGCTGTATCAAAAAATGCGTCATAGCCTATATCGGTAACGCTGTCAGGAATTGTTATGTCTGCAAGTGATGTACAATCAGAAAATACATTATCGCCGATTGATGTGATATTGTCAGGAATTGTTATACTTGTAAGAGAACTGCAACCATAGAATACGCCGTAATCTATTCCTGTAATGCTCTCAGGAAGTGTTACGCTTTCAAGTGAAGTACAGCCTGAGAATACTGAACCGCCAAGATATGTAACACTGTTCGGAATTGTTATGCTTTTGAGTGATGTACAGTTTTCAAATGCGTTCCAGTCTATTGCTGTAATGCTTTCGGGAATTGTGATACCCGTAAGTCCTGTACAGCCTGAGAATACAGCATAGCCGATTGATGAAACGCTGTCAGGAATTGTATATTCGCCTGCCTTGCTGTCAGGATATATCATAAGCTCCGTCATATCCTTATCAAACAGTACGCCGTTATCAGATGCATAAAACTCATTGTTTTCATCTACTGTAATACTTGTAAGGGCTGAACAGTCTGAAAATACTGAACTGTTGATATTGATAACGCTCTCGGGGATTTCCACGCTTGTGAGTGATGAACAACCCGAAAATGCACTTTCGCCTATTTCAATAACGCCGTTCGGAATTGTTACGCTTTGAAGTGACGAACAATTCATAAATGTTGAATTGTTTATTACCTCAACACTGCCCGGAATTTCCACGCTTATAAGTCCTGTACAACCGATAAATGCACCGTAGCCGATTTGTGTAACACTATCCGGAATTGTTACGGCTGTAAGTCTTTCACAGCTGTCAAATGCTGAACTTTCAATAACCTCAACCGTATCGGGAATTGTATATTCGCCTGATTTTTGTGCAGGACAGAGAATAAGCTCAGTCTTGTCGTCGTTGAACAATACACCGTCTTGTGATGAATAATTCGGATTATTTGTGTCAACCGTTATATCCGCAAGATTTGTGCAGGCTGAAAATGCAAAGCCGCCGATATATCTGACACTGCTCGGAATTGAAATGCTTGTAAGTCCGGTGCAGTTTGAGAATGCACTACTGCCTATTTCGACAACGCTGCTGCCGATACTGACGCTTGTAAGACTGTCACAACCCTCAAATGCAGAAGTTCCTATGTATTTAACGCTGTCAGGGATTGTTATTTCAGCAAGTCCTCCGCAATATGCAAAGGCATAGTTACTGATAGCTGTGGTGTCGCTGTTAAGTGTAAGAGTTTCGCCGTCGGATAAATAACCCTTGTATTTATAAGCGACCTTGCCGGCATAAACCATTCCGTCGGGCTGATTTTCGTACCATAATGTCGAAGAAAAGGCATTATCGCCTATTTCAACAACGCTGTCGGGGATTGTTAAATCTTCAAGGGAAGTACAACCGTCAAAGGTATAACTGCCTATGAACTTAACGCTTGACGGAATTGTCAAATCAATAAGGTTCTCACAGCCATAAAAGGCATAATCGCCTATGTTCACAACGGTATCCGGAATTGTCACCGACGAAAGCGACCATTTACTGTCAAATGCATTACTGCCGATTGCCGAAACCGCTCTGCCGTAAATTTCAGACGGAATTACAACATCTGTACTGTTGCCGTTATAATTAGTGATTGTAACCGTTCCGTCATAGTTTTTTGAGTATTCAAAGTTTTTTGCCGAAGTTCCTGCGGCGTTGACGGATATACCCGTTACCGCACAACCCATAACCATTGTAGCCGAAAGGGTTACCGCAAGAAATTTCCTTTTGAATGTTCGGGATTGCATAAATTTTCCTCCTTAAAATTAAAATATTCTGATTAAAAAACATCTGCCGCTTTTTTTCCATTATACAGCATTTTTCGACAAATTTCAATAAATAAAATTATCTTTTTTAAAAAAAATTATTGATTTTGAGAAAATCGTTTTAAAAATAAGTGACCGTACATATTATTTGCAAAACAAAAGTACAGACACCGGAATTTCAGTGCCTGTACTGATGAATTATTTAATTGATTAACTTTTTAGTGTCAGTTTACGGTAAGCGTGAAATCCTTGATAACTTCCTTGCCTGTTGCGTCTTTAACTTTTGTGCGGACTGTGTATGTACCTGTCTTTGTCGGTTTCCAGACTCTTGTTGAGGTTGAGCCGTAAGATGTGAGTGTTGTCC
>JBJFIB010000085.1:0-13361 GCA_051894195.1 Acutalibacteraceae bacterium | reverse complement strand
GAAATTTGTGAGGTTGATACAGGAACACCATTTTATAATAATATAATGAAGGAAGGTATAAAAATCGCATGATAACTTCTGACACAGAACGAATTAAAAAGATTATCAAAACTTGGAACTCCCTACAAAAGCAAATTAAGGAACATAATATAACAAAAGAAATGCTTTTGAACGACGAGTTTTCTCAATGGGCTGTAACAACTCCATTGTATAATATAGGTGAACAAGTTTATAAAATAAGCAGTGAATTAAAAAAGGAAAATCCTGAAATTCCGTGGAGTGTAGTTTCAGGTTTAAGGCACAGACTTGTTCACGATTATGAAGGAATAAACTGGTCAATTATTGTTGAAGTGGTATTTGATGAAATGGGCAAATTTATATCATCTGTTGAAAAGTTAATAGATGAATAAAAACAGTTTATAAAATTTTCTATTTTAACAAATAAATATAGATTTTATTATAAAAATATGTTATAATTTTAATGCTTTAAAATTGTAAAAGGGGATGTTATTATGGGCAAAGAAACAGAAAAAATGTTCAAGGAATTGAATGAGTTTATGGCTGATAAGCCTTGCGAAACGGAAGAAGATATGAACAATTTAGTTAATGAGTTTATGGCACAATACAATCCGTCTGTGCATGGAGAATTAACCGAACAGAATGCAGAAACATCTGATGATTTTCTGGAACTGGCAGAATCTGCTCCAACCAAGAAAAAAGCCCTGCAATATGCAAAAAAGGCATTTGAACTTGACCCCGATAATCTTGATGCAGAAAAAATGATTGTTGAATTATCCGCCACAACGCATGAAAAAATGCTTCAAAATTATAAAAAACTTATAGACAAAGCCACAAAAAGACTTGAAGAACAAGGTTATTTTTCCGAAGATTGTATAGGTGATTTCTGGCTTATAGTGGAAACACGCCCATATATGCGTTTACATGATGATTATCTGGAATTGCTTATTAAAAGTTCAAGAATTCATCTTGCGGTTGATGAATGTGAGGAAATGCTTCGTTTATGTAAAAATGATAATTTGGGTATTCGGTATCGTCTTATGCACCTTTATGCTTATTTGGAGGACGAACAATCCGCACTTAAACTTTTAGAAAAATATCCTGATGATGAAAGCACACAATTTTTACTGCCTATGTCAATATTGTATTACAAACTCGGCAATCTGACTGAGGCTACAAAATATCTGAAAAAATTAAAAGAAGTAAACAATGACACATATAAATTCTTTAAATGCTTATATAACCATGATTTAGATGATTATCTTGATAATATAAGTCCATATGGATACAGACCTTTTACAATAGAAGAATTTATTGAAGAACTGAGAACAAACATTTTTTTGCTCTCCCAATCAATCGCATACTTTGACTGGGCATACCGAAAACTGAAAACTATGAAAAAATAAGTTAAGCATTTATAAATGATAAAAAACATTTGACAAGATAATAAAATCGTGATATATTGTATTTGCATTTGATAAGGACTAACTGCATTGAAAAGGAACCGCAAAGTCATAAAGACTTTCAGAGAGCAGTGACCGTCGGCTGTAAGTCACTGTAAGTCCGGATTTTTCGGTACCGCCTTGGAGCAGTATGACGAATGGCTTTATGCTTTAAGTCGTAACGCCTTGCCTGCGTTATCGGGCATTGAGAATTTTCTCATCTGAGATAGCGGTGTATTTTGCCGCTAAACAGGGTGGAACCGTGGAGCTTTTCAGCCTCGCCCCTATTATTTTTTAGGGACGAGGCTTTTTTGTTTGGCGTATTCCATTTTTGCAAGTTGGTTCTTATGTACAATAAACCTTATTTCTGTTTATGCAGAATTATTATTTAAAAGTTATTGGAGGCAAAATTTATGATTAAGGTTGAACTTAAAGACGGAATAGTCAAAGAATTTGAAAACGGCATAAGCGTTGCAGATGTTGCAAAAAGCCTTGGTGCAGGTCTTTATAAATCGGCTTGTGCTTGCAGGATTGACGGACAGGTATCAGACCTCAGAACAACACTTGACAAGGATTGCAAGGTTGAAATTCTGACATTTGACGATAAAGACGGACAAAAGGCTTTCTGGCACACAACATCACATGTTCTTGCACAGGCTGTAAAAAGACTTTTCCCTAATGCAAAATTTGCGATAGGTCCGTCAATCGACAGCGGTTTTTATTATGATTTTGATGTTGAAAAACCGTTCTCACCTGATGACCTCGAAAAAATCACCGCTGAAATGAAAAAAATTGTCAAGGAAGGCTTTGCAGTAGAAAAATTCGAGCTTGCCCCCGATGAAGCGGTAAAAATGCTTGAAGAAATGAACGAGCCTTATAAGGTTGAACTCTGCAAGGAACATTCAGACAAGGGCGAACCTATCAGCTTTTATAAACAGGGTGAATTCACAGACCTTTGTGCCGGTCCTCATCTTATGACGGTTTCAAACATCAAGGCAATAAAGCTGACAGCATGCACGGGTGCTTACTGGCGTGGCGATTCAAAAAATCATCAGCTTTGCCGTGTTTATGGTGTTTCATTCCCGAAAGCATCAATGCTTGAAGAACATCTGCAAAAACTTGAAGAGGCAAAACTCCGTGACCACAACAAAATCGGTCGTGAACTTGAATATTTTACAACCGTTGATTATGTAGGACAGGGACTTCCTGTACTTCTGCCAAAGGGTGCAAGAGTTATTCAGCTTTTACAGAGATGGGTTGAAGATGTTGAACAGTCAAAAGGCTGTCTGCTTACAAAAACACCATTACTTGCAAAGAGAGAACTCTACAAAATTTCAGGCCACTGGGATCACTATCTTGACGGTATGTTTGTTCTGGGCGACCCGAACGACGAAACTAAGGAATGTTTTGCACTGCGTCCTATGACCTGTCCGTTTCAGTATCAGGTATATCTTAACAAACAGCGTTCATACAGAGAACTTCCTATGCGTCTTACCGAAACATCAACACTGTTCAGAAATGAAGCGTCGGGCGAAATGCACGGTCTTATCAGAGTAAGACAGTTTACAATTTCAGAGGGACACTATGTTATCCGTCCTGACCAGCTTGAAGAAGAATTCAAGGGTTGTCTTGAACTTGCAAAGTATTTCCTCGATACAGTCGGACTGCTTGAAGACTGCACTTTCAGATTCTCACAGTGGGACCCTGCAAACCCGAACAACAAGTACGAGGGTACAAAGGAACAGTGGGAAGATGCTCAGGCAGCTATGAAGAAAATCCTTGACCATATCGGACTGAAATATGAAGTAGGTATTGACGAGGCTGCTTTCTATGGTCCTAAGCTTGACATTCAGTACAAGAATGTATTCGGCAAGGAAGATACTATCGTTACAATTCAGATTGATATGCTTCTTGCTGAGAAATTCGGTATGTACTATGTTGATAAAGACGGTCAGAAAAAACTGCCGTACATTATTCACAGAACATCACTCGGCTGTTACGAAAGAACCCTTGCCTATATGCTTGAACATTTTGCCGGTGCATTACCTATGTGGCTTATGCCTGAACAGGTAAGAGTTCTGCCTATCAGCGAAAACCTTGCACAACAGGCAAAAGAAATTGAGGAAAAACTCAGTGCTGTCGGTATTCGTGTAACAACCGATGTAAGAAGTGAAAAAATCGGCTATAAGATTCGTGAGGCACAGCTTGAAAAAATTCCTTATATGCTTGTTATCGGCAACAAGGAAATCGAAAACGGTACTGTTTCGGTTCGTTCAAGAAAAAATGCCGATATGGGTTCAATGCCGCTTGACGACTTCATCAAAATGGCTCTCGAAGAAATCAGCACTAAAAAGCGTGACTGAATAATTCATAATTATGGTGTAAACCACTGATTTTATGTGAAATTATAAACGGACTGTCGTTTATGCTTTGAAAGCAATGCGACAGTCCGTTGTTTTGGATTAAAATATCAGATTTCTGTTTCTTCGGCTGTATCAGAGATAACTTTTTCACCTGTGAGAAATTCTATTGAGCGTTCAATGCTGTCTTTGGAATTTCCCCAGTCCTCGTCGGCATTACGGTAGTCAAACATCTTGCAGAAATGGGTGACATCTTCGCACAGTTCTTCAAGATAAGTGCCTGTCAGCTTTGAAGTCGCCTCATAGAACGCCTGAAAATTCTTTCCAAGACCTTTTCGGTCAACATTCATAAGCATTGAAAAATGTTCAAGGCATATAAACTTCTGTTCGGCATAAAGCTGACGGAATTCGGGTTCGGTCTGCCACATTGCGTGAACAATACGAACCATATTTTCCATATTTTCGTCTAACTGACGGCAGATAAAGCAGTCTTTTGTAAGGCGGTCGATTGCTTCAAGTTTTTTCTTGTCAGGTTTTCCGTGCGGATTTGTCGGGAGCATTTCTTCGGATATTTGTTTGAGGTGACTTTCGAGGATAAGTGCGTTTGACAGACGCTTGCCGAGCTTTACCATCATTGAAAAATGTCTGTGACAAAATCCCTGTTCATTTGTCATAATGCGGATATTCGGCTCCATCATTGCCGAACCTGTGATATATTCTGCCTTTTGTTTTTCGAGCATATCTCTCATACGGCACATAGGACAACCGTCCTTTGGCATAAACACATCATTTATCGGAATACTGCATATATTTTCTTTCAATTTAATCACTGTCCTTAAATTAAATTATGATAATTTGATTATACAACAGCACAAAGCAAAAGTAAATAAAAGTTATTGCGACAGTTTTATATTTTTCGTTGCATATATTTTTGATGTTCACCCGTAAATAACATAAACATATATTTTTCAGCACACATTTTTCATTATGTTTTGCACGGTTGAAGTATTATATTTATAATGTAACAGTTGAAATTTCTGTATCGGATTTTAAATTATTGACAAAAACGCTCTTTAACGATAAAATAAAATTATACAATTTTGTCGAAAAGGAGTATGAACTATGGCAGAAGTTAAACCGTTCAGAGCATTAAGATTCAACACAGAAAAAGCAGGAAAAATCGACGAGCTTGTGTGTCCGCCTTATGATGTAATAAGCGACGAACAGCGTCAGGAGTATCTCAGCGAAAACGAACATAATATTATCCGTCTGGAACTTCCTAAGGGCGAAAATCCGTATGAAACGGCGTCGGAAACTCTCAAAAACTGGATTGACAGCGAAATTCTGAAAAGAGATGATAAAGAGGCTGTCTATATCTATGAAGAAGAATTCACCGCATACGGACAGAGAAAAAAATTCAAAGGCTGTATTGTCAGGGTTAAACTCGAAGAATTTTCAAAGGGAGTTGTACTTCCGCACGAGGAAACTCTCTCAAAAGCAAAAGAGGACAGATTTAACCTTATGAAAGCGACTAACTGTAATTTCAGTCAGATTTATTCGCTTTATATGGACAGTGAACACAAAATCCTCAGCCGCCTTGACAGACTGTCAGAAGTCAATCCTGATGTTGAACTGACGGATAACGACAATGTAACTCACAGGCTCTGGGTTGTTACAGACAAAGACGAAATTGACGCTGTCTGCAAGGATTTTGCCGACAAAAAGCTCTATATTGCCGACGGTCATCACCGCTATGAAACAGCACTCAATTTCCGCAATTACTGCCGTGAGAATAACATTCAGAACGCCGGTGCTGACTATGTTATGATGATGCTGGTCGATATGGAACACGAGGGACTTGTTGTATTCCCTACTCACCGCCTTGTAAGAAATCTTGAAAACTTCAACGCTGAAAAAGCTATGGACGACTGCAAGGAATATTTTGATGTAAGCGTAAAGGAAAATATTTCAGAAATAGAGCCGACTCTGCGTACACTCTATGAACAGGACAAAAAAGCCTTTGCTTTTTATGACGGCGGAGATAATTGGACTTTACTTGTTCTGAAAGACCTTGATATTATCCGCAAACTTCTTCCCGAAAAAAGTGCCGCAACTCAGGGACTTGATGTTACAGTTCTTCATACGCTTGTGCTTGAAAAGCTGTTCGGCATTGATGCGGAAAATATGGCAAAACAAATCAACCTTACCTACACAAAATATTTTGACGAGGCAATAGATTCCGTAAAATCAGGCAAGGCACAGTGTGCGTTCATTCTCAATCCTACCCGTGTCACCGAGATAAGAGATGTTGCCGCCGCAGGCGAAAAAATGCCGCAGAAATCAACATATTTCTATCCGAAACTTATTACAGGTCTTGTTATGAACGACCTCACAATATAAAAGGCTGACAAGCACTTCCGGCTTTTTCTTAATTGATACTATTCTTCTGTTACATTATCACTCTATTTTCAGGAGGATATGTCTATGCTGTGCAAAAACTGCGAAAAAGTTATTCCCGACGATGAAACAGTATGTTCTTACTGCGGTACTTCCGCACTTGATATACAAACAAAAACCGGAAATACAAAAAAGGAATACAACAGCAACAGAAAACGCAATCGCAAGAAAAACAGACGAAACAATGTTTCCGATATAAACGGAACAAACCTTAACAATCAGGAAAGTGCAAAACCTACAACCGAGCCGCTTTGCAATATGCCGCAGGAATTCAAGCCTGAACTTGAACCGCCGCAGACAACGCCTGAAATGCCTCCGTCACAAACCGAACAGCCGCAAAGTCCTCCCCCACCTCCACAACCTGAAATTACAAGACCGCCTGTTACACCGCAAGACGATATGACAGATAATCCTGATGTTATGTTCGGTGTCGAGCGTGTAAAGTATGATTCGGACCTGCCGAAACCCGACAACAAGCACACACTTAATGACTCGACTGGAATAGTGTATGAAATTGCGGAGGAACTTTACCGTAAAGAAAAAACTGCGACTGAAATAGAGGCTTTGTGTCAGCCGCCGTTCAAAAAAGTTTTTTCTCAGAAACAGATTGAGGAACTCAACAGACAGGCTGAGGAAAAAACACGCAGTCTTGTTTCGTCAACGGTTGAACCCGAAAAAAAGGAAACCAAACCCGAACCGGAACCAAAAATTATCGAACCGCCAAAGGAAAACAATCCTATATCAACGGCAAAAGCGTTTCTTTTACAGCTTGTGTTGTTTGTGCCGGTTGTAAACATAATAACGGCGTTGATTCTTGGATTCCGCAAGAACAGCAACCTCAATATGAGAGCATATTCAAGGGCGTTCTGTATATGGTGCATTATTGTTATGGCGGTGTCGTTGGTGTATATTTCTGTTCTGTATTTTTCAGACCCTATGCACAGCATATCAATAATGAATCTGCAAAATCTTTTTCAACAGCCGATATAAACAGAAAACCGATTACCGCAAAACACGGTAATCGGTTCTTTTTGTTATAGTGTAAAAATCAATTATTCTTCTGGATCTTCTATAAGAGAAACACCGTCAGCAAGTGAAATGTCATCAATTCCTGATACCTGTTCAAGTGTATCATCAGAGCTTTGTTCTGTGTAACCCTCAGGAATTTCAAAGAGTGATGCGTCAATACTGCTTGTTAAAGTAATGCTCATTCTTACCTTCTGTGAACCTGCACTGCTTTCGCTGCTGCTGTCTGCACTGCTTTCTGTGCTTGCGTCACTGCTTGCTGTTGCTGTCTGAGTGTCAATATACTTAATTTCGTCGCCGTTAAAGTAACAGGTCATTACTGAATCTGTTGCTGAACCTGATGTTGTATACTTCTCGTAGTCGGTTGTGCCTTCTTCATTTGAAACACCGTTTTCGATGAATTTAAGTTCGCTCAGTGAACCTGTCATATCTTTAAAAGTGTCATTTATCTGATCAGATGAACTTTCATCAATTTTAGTTTTTGTGTATGTCTTTGTCATGCTGTTGAGGGTATATGTATAGCCGTCTTTCTGAATTGATACCATATCCATTCCAAGCACTTTCACACAGCCATATTTTTTGTCGCCCTGCTTCTGCATTTCCATTTCCATAGACACGGTAGAACCGTTTATGTCCATATCACCGTTTAATTTCAAACTAAACTCATCATCAGACATTTTTGAGAAAAAGCTCTTATACATCTTTGTGTCGGTAAGATAATCTTCCTTTGTGTTGTCTGTCTTTGTGATTTCTGCAAGTTTGCTTTCCTGTGAAACAGTGCCTGTGTTATTGTTTGAACAAGCTGCGATTGAAATTGCCATAAGACCTGTCAAGAGTACCGCAAAAAATTTTTTCATAATAATTTTCTCCTTAATAAAAAAGATTCAGAAATATGCTGATTGTTTAAATGTTACCATAATAAGATAATAGTGTCAATACAACATTAAAAAAATTAACAGTTTTATACAGTAAAATATATGGGTATAACAAAAATTTTTGTTTGCAATACTGAGTAATATGTATTAAAATATGATTATAATACAAAAGAAAAGGAAGTGCAGAAATGTACAAAAATTACATCTTTGACCTTTACGGAACACTCGTTGACATCAACACCAACGAACGAAAAGCAAGCCTGTGGAAAAATATGACCAATATCTACGCTATGTACGGTGCAAAATACACAACAAGCGAATTCAGAAAAAAATATTCCGCTTATACAGATGACGAAATCAAGAAAATTCCGACAGACAAATACACCACAAATCCCGAACCACAGATTGAATATGTTTTTCAGCGTCTGTTCACGGAAAAAGGCGTTGAGTGTGATATTGAACTCGCAAAAACTATCGGCAAAACATTCCGTGCATTGTCACTGACTTATGTAAAGCTTTATGACGGCGTTATTGAACTTTTTGAGGCAATTCGCAAACACGACGGTAAAATTTATCTTCTCTCCAACGCTCAGAGAATTTTTACAGAGCCTGAAATTCGTATGCTCGGAATTTATGATATGTTTGATGATGTTATGATTTCTTCGGACGAGGGTTGTGCAAAGCCTGACATCAAATTCTATCAAAGAATTATGGAAAAACACTCCCTCAAACCCGAAGAATCAATAATGATAGGAAACGACTGCACAACCGACATCAAGGGTTCACACGATGCAGGTCTTGACTCGCTGTATCTTCACACGAACATTTCACCTGAAATAAAGGGCGAACTCCTCGCAAAATATCAGATTATGAGCGGAAGTCTTATCGAGGCAAGAAAAGCACTTTTCGGGGAATAAAATTCTATTTCACCTCGTTCATATATGAGCAGTACAGAAAATACGACTGTTGCATACATTTGATATATGCCTCTCTTAAATCGTCATTCTCAGCAAGAATAAGATATTCTTCATTTTCAACCGCTTCTCTTATTTCAAGCATATCATAGTAATAATCAGCACCCATTCCGCCGCTGAGTTTTTTGTAATATTCATCAAGAATTTTTACATACTTGCCGTTATCGTAGCGATAACGGCATTTTTTCTGCATTTCATCAAAAAATGAGTTAATATCCTTTGCAAAACGCTCGCCGTTTTTGTCTTTTTGTGAATAAGATATTCCGAACGGCGTGTTCCACATTCCGTCTGCGGTTCTGTAAATTCTGCCTTTGAACCATGTTTTGTAGTCAATATAATCTTCTTCCGGTAGAATATGGTATTCGTTCGATACTGTTTCAGGTCTTTCAGACAAAAGATAGTCGAAAATCCTTGTGTTAGTTTCCTTATCGTCAAGGCTTGTGCGTGAAAACCAACAGATATAGTTATTGTCAATTCTGCCGATTATCGCAAGATTTTTCAAATGATTTATCCTGAACTCAATGAAAACTTCCGTATCGCTTAAATCGTAATTCGGAGTTATTGCATTTGTCGGATTTATCATATTATATCTTAAAATATCGTTCATTTATCATTCCTCGTTCTGTCTTAAAAGCTCCTGCTTTTTGTCCCAGAGTTTCTGCGAAAGGTCAACATAATACTTGTGCGGATTTTCAAAACGCTTTACTTCGTCCCAGAGGGTGTCAAGCTGTTGTTCGCAATTCTTTCTGATTTGCTGAATTGTCGGACATTCATAGCACTGAGTGCCTTTGTCGAAAATCTTTTTACGCAGTTTTTTTGCGGTGAAATTCGTAACTTTCTTGCGTTTCCATGTGTATTCGGGGTCGAAAATTACATAAGGCTTTGTGTCGTCAATTTCCTCGTCAAACATAGTTATGACATCGGCTATTGCCTTGCCTGTTTCGTTGTCGTAAAGGCGGTAAAGATTTTTAAAGCAAGGATTTGTGATTTTTCCGACATTTTCGCTGATTTTGATTTTCGGAATTTCCTTGCCGTCCTTACAGATTGACGAAATCTTATAAACACCGCCAAAAACAGGTTCAGAACTTGATGTAATGAGCCTTTCGCCTACACCAAAACTGTCAACGGGTGCCCCCTGTCTTAACATATCGGCGATTATATATTCATCAAGAGAGTTTGACGCACATATCTTACAGTCAGGGAAACCTGCGTCATCAAGCATTTTTCTTGCTTTCTTTGACAGGTAGGTTATGTCACCGCTGTCAATTCTTATTCCCTGTGGACGACAGCCCATAGGAACAAGTATATCGTTGAATGCACGGATTGCATTAGGCACACCTGATTTAAGCACATTATAGGTATCAACAAGAAGTGTACAGCTCTGCGGATACTGTCTTGCATAAGCACAGAAAGCCTCATATTCACTGTCAAACGACTGTATCCAGCTGTGTGCCATTGTGCCGAGTGCAGGAATATCAAAATCACGGTCGGAAATTGTGCACGCCGTTCCTACACAGCCGCCGATATATGCCGCCCTTGAACCGTAAACTGCACCGTCATAGCTGTGAGCTCGTCTTGAACCGAATTCCATTACTCCTCTGCCGTTTGCAGCACGGACAATACGGCTTGCCTTTGTTGCGATAAGGCTCTGGTGATTTATTGTGAGAAGTATCATTGTTTCAACAAGCTGTGCCTGAATTATCGGACCTCTGACTGTGACAATCGGTTCACCCGGGAAAATCGGTGTTCCCTCCTCTACTGCCCACACATCACAGGCAAATTTAAAGTCTGCAAGATATTTCAGGAATTCTTCGCTGAAAATTTTCTTCTGTCTTAAAAACTCAATATCTTCATCAGTAAAGGTCAGGTTTTTAAGATACTCAATAACCTGTTCAAGACCTGCCATAATCGCAAAACCGCTGTCGTCGGGATTTCTGCGGTAAAACATATCAAAGGTTGCGATTGTGTCCTTCATACCGCTTTCAAAGTATCCGCCAGCCATTGTGAGTTCATAGAAGTCCGTAAGCATTGTAAGGTTAATTTTGTTGTAAGCCATTTTGAATATCTCCTTTTAAAATTCAATTTGTGTTTTGGTTTCAGTCGGCAATTATATTTTTTACTGTTTCAATACCGTTGGTGTGCATAATGTAAAGTGCCATAATCTCGGCAAGCTCAGGCTCGTGGTTCGGCATTGAACAGGTTGCAGTGAGTTCATATGGAACAATAACTCTGCTCTCGATGTTACGCCTGTTAAAGTCGGCTTTCAGCGTCAGTGCAAACTGAATTACGCACATATCGGTACAGTCGCCTGTGACAATAAATGTAGTTTTATCGGTTTTATTGATTATATCCGCAAACTGCGGTTCAAGGAAACCGTTTGTGGAATTTTTCTTTACGAGTGTAAAATCCGATGAATTTTTAATTTCATCTGTAACTTCGCTTTCGTATGTTCCGTCAAGACAGTGAACAGGAAATGTACGGAACTCAACGCTCTCTTTGCTGTGACTGTCGGCAAGTGCGATGTTCGGAATGTTATTTTTCGTGCATACTGCGGCAAAATCCGCAACGGAATTATTTATTGACAACACCTCTTTGCTTGACAATGCACCCTCTTTTACAAAGCCGTTAATCATATCAACTATAATATGTGCGGTTTTGTCGGTCGGAAGTTCCTGCAAAGAAATGTCTTTCAGTGATGAAAACCACTGATAAACCTCCGAAAAAGATTCTTGCAGCTGCTGAAAAGATTTTGTGTGTTTCAACTTAATGCACCTCTCTGTTATGATTGATTTGAAATTATCTATTTGATATTATCAATTATACAATATGTTTTCTGAAATTGCAATAGTAAATTCAAAAAAAATAAAATTTTTTTATTTGTGGTAATTTATAAAAAATGTTTCATGTTTATTTTATGTAAAAAAACAGTAAATCTGTGTTTTTAACGAAAATACGACAAAATATTGTTGCATTATTGCTATTGTTATTTATTTTTGGATAATTTATAATGGTAGTCAGAGTATGGCAATTTTAATATTGAGTGAGGTGTAATCAATGAGGTTGCGAAAGCAGGCACTCGGTACAAGAAATCTTATCGGTGTAAGAGTTGAAGAGGCTCGCAAGAAAAAAGGTATGAAACAAAAAGAACTTCTTGCTCAGCTTCAAGTCAGAGGCGTTGATATGAATGCATCGGGGTTGTCAAAGCTTGAAGGTCAGATAAGATATGTTACAGATATTGAGCTTGTTGCTCTTGCTGATATTCTTGAAGTTTCAACAGACTATCTTCTCGGCAGAAATACAAAATAATAATTTTTTATATTATCCTACCGCTGTTTCAGAAAACGGCGGTAATTTTATTTATAACCTTGTTGACAATACTACGAAATTATTGTTTAATAAAAATACAGATATATTAAAAAATGTATCTTTTACGGAGGTGAATTACAATGGAAGAATTTTATGGCTGCGGTGTTTCAAACGGTATTGCAATCGGTACACTTGAATATCGTAACAGCAGTACAGATGATGTGCCTGAATATGAAGTGCAGGACACCGATGCAGAACTTATGAGATACCGCAACGCTAAAAAACTTGCAATAAATAAACTTGAAAAATTATATAAAGCCGCCTGTGAAAGTGTCAGCAAAAACGAATCCCTTATTTTTCAGACACATATAATGATACTGCAAGACGCTAAGTTTGTGGAATCAGTCGAAAATGCAATATTGAAAAAGAAAAAGAATGCTGAATTTGCCGTTTACAGCACAGCATTAAAGCTTATGAATATTTTCAAGGAACTTGACGACGACTATATGCAGGAACGCTACTGCGATATAAAAGACGCCGCTCATACACTTCTTCAAATACTTATGAATAAGGACAAAGACAATAATCAGAATAATAATGAACCTGTGATTATTGCCTCAGAAGAACTTTTGCCGAGTGACACAATTTCATTCAAAAAAGAAAAGCTGCTTGGTTTCGTTACAAATCGTGGTTCCCGGAATTCTCATTCATCAATTCTTGCACGGACAATGGGTGTTCCGTCAGTCGTACAGATTGAAGAACCGCTTGCACGATACAACGGTATGACAACAATAATTGACGGTCATCTCGGAAAAATCATAATCAATCCCGATAAAAGCACTATCGCCCTTTATCACGCAAAAAAAGAAAGATATAACCGTCAGCAGCAGTATCTCAAACAGC